>CALYAD010000066.1 GCA_944393415.1 uncultured Clostridia bacterium
AAAATGCAGATAGTTTCACGCCCAAATTTTCTAAAAAGCTAAACGCTTTTTGCTTCGCAAAGCGAAGCCCGAAAATTTTTCATGCCTATTTTGTGCTGCCTTGGGCAGCATGGGGGATTATTATGAAGGCTATTGAATTGAAAAACGTTTCCTTTTCATATGAGGGTACTGAGGAAAAGGTTTTGAAAAATGTGAATTTTTATGTGGATTACGGCGAGGTAGCGCTTTTGTCCGGATTGTCGGGAGAGGGGAAAAGCACGCTTTTGTCTCTGATATCAGGTATAATACCTAACGTTACGGCGGGGGTGGCTGCAGGCGAGATACTGATAGACGGAAAGGGTATCAGGGGGGAAAAGCTGAGCGAGGTCTGTCGCAGAGTCGGCGTAGTCCTGCAGAACGCGGATAATCAGATTATCCAGAAATATGTGGAGGACGAGATCGCGTTCGGGTGCGAGAATTTCGCGTTTCCGCCCGAAAAAATATCCGCCCAGATCGGGCGGGTATGCAGGATAATGAGGCTTGATGAAAAGTGGCTGACGCGTTCGCTGTCAGGCGGTCAGAAGCAGCGTCTGATAACGGCATCCGCGCTTGCGACAGGTCAGAAAATTCTGCTGCTTGACGAACCTCTTGCGAATCTGGATACGGATGGGGCGGAGCTTTTAATGAATATCCTTCGTTCGCTTGCGAGGGCGGGGTACGCCGTCTTGGTGGTCGAGCACCGTCTCGATATGGTCCTGCCGTATGCCGACAGCGTGTGGAACATCCTCCGCGGCGAAGTGACAAGAATAGAAAACAAGCGGGAATATCTGCTTTCACAGGCGGTCGCGATAGAGGATAACTCGCAAAGGCACGGGTTCGGGGGCATACTGTTCGATATACGCGGCGTGGGCTATAAGGTAAAGGACAGAGAGATACTGAAGGAGGTATCGTTTACTGTCGGAAAAAACGAAAGGCTTCTCCTGCTCGGAGAAAACGGCTGCGGAAAAACAACGCTTTTGCGCCTCATAGCAAGACTTTGCAAGCCGACTAAGGGTGAGATAGCGCAGACTCTTGATCCTGCGTTCGGAAAAAGAAAGCATGGCAAGTCGTGGTTTAAGCGGGTAGGCGTTGTATATCAGAATCCGAATTATCAGCTTTTTATGCCTACTGTGGAAAAGGAGATAGGATTTAACGCCGTATCGGTGGAATATGCCGGAGAAATGGCGCGTTTGTTCGGCGTAGAGCATTTGAAAAACAGACACCCTCAGTCACTTTCTGAAGGACAAAAGCGACGCGTTTCGATCGCCGCGGTCGCGGCGGGAAGACCTGAGGTTCTGATTCTGGATGAGCCGACGGTCGGTCAGGATTACGCGGGACTTTGCGCGCTTGTCGAAATACTAAATAATTTACATGATAAAACCGATAATACGATGATAACCGTGACGCACGATATGCGATGCGCTGAGGCGCTTTGCGACAGAGCGGTACTGATACGTGACGGAAAAGCGGCAGAATCAGGCGGAAAAGAACTTGTTCGCGACTATTTTTTTGAAAAATATAATGACAGGGGTAAAATTCATGAGAGCTGATAAAACGGCGTTGAAAAGAGAACGGGAAAAGCGAGTGGTGGCGATGATGATATTGCTGTATTGTAGGAAAAGGCATGGCTCGAAGGGCGCTCTCTGTCCGGATTGCGAGGCCCTGCGGCGCTACTCCTGCGAGAGAAGCGATAAATGTCCGTTTATGCAAAACAAGACCTTCTGCTCAAACTGCCGGGTGCATTGCTATAAGCCTGAGATGAGAGAAAAAATAAGAGAGGTCATGCGTTTCTCCGGCCCAAGAATGATATTTCGCCATCCTATAATGGCGGTAAGGCACTTGATCGAAACCAAAAAAGAGAAAAAACATATAAATAAAGGGTGAGCTTCTTTAAAAAGCTCACCCTTTATATGTCTCAGAAGTTTTAGGAAGATTCCCCTTATGAAAATATTACTTTAACATCAGCTCGATTACGGGAACGATAACATCCGGCTTGACCTCAGGAAGGTTTATTACGAGAAGCTCTCCGGAGCGGCTCTGTCCCTCGCTGAAATGTCCCGGATCCCCTTCCCTGAACAGAAGCTCGCTTCCGTCGTGCAGGAACTGGGCGTAATCGACCTTTCCGGCAAATCCTTCAAGCTCAAGGAACTTATACGGGTAATCGAAAAGGTGGATATACAGGCGGCTTCCGTCTCTGCTCTGAGTAAGGCGGCATCCGAACGGCGCCTTGAACTCCGGCTCCGCCATAGTGCAGTTATAAATCGAACGGCTGTTGTATTTCATCCATTCAGCGTAGACCTCAAGAGCGTCGCAGGCGCGTTTGTCAAAATAACCTCTCGAGGTCGGGCCGACGTTCATAAGCAGATTTCCGCCGAGAGATACGGTGTTTATCAGCATTTGTATAAGCATTTCGGGAGATTTCCAGGTGGATTCGTCGCGGTGATAGCCCCATGAGCCAGAGAAGGTCTGGCATGCCTCCCAGACGACGTACTCTCCGGTCTCGGGATGCTTTATCCAGTGCTGAGGCTGGTACTGCTCGGGAGTCCAGAGGTCCTGTTCAAGCCCCGTGCGGTTGTCTATTATAATATCCGGCTGCAGGTCGCGCGCCGTCTTTATCAGCGCTTCGGCCTCCCAGTCGTCCTTGCCCTTTCCCTGCATCCATGGCTTATCATTTGCGGCTTTGCCGAAGGAAAAGTCGAACCAGAGAATATCAATTTTGCCGTAGTTTGTGAGCAGCTCGGTCACCTGGTTGCGCATATACTCGGCATATTTGTGCATATCCCTGCCTTCGTTCTGCTGCTCGGCGTCCGGATCGTCGCGGCGCGGATGATTATGGTCGATAGTATAATCAGGATGGTACCAGTCAAGCAGTGAGTAATAAAAGCCTATTTTAAGCCCCTCGGCACGGAAAGCGTCAACGTACTCTCTGACAAGATCCCTGCCCGCGGGAGTGTTGGTTACCTTGTACTCCGTGTACTTGGAATCGAACATACAGAAGCCCTCGTGATGGCGTGTGGTAAGCACCGCGTACTTCATTCCCGCCTCCTTTGCTCTGCGCGCCCAGTCCTTGGCGTCAAACATATCGGGATTGAAGTACTTAAAATATTTATTGTACTTCTCGTCTGTAATCCGCTCGCGCATCTTTATCCACTCATGGCGTGCGGGCATTGAATAAAGCCCCCAGTGGATGAACATGCCGAAACGGTCGGAAACAAACCAATCGGTGTCTCCCGGGGTTTTTCTGGTTACATATGACGACATAGTATTATTCCTTTCTTTATTTTAAAAGTTTTTCGTAGAGTATGAGACCCATTTTTTCAAAAAGGGGTCTCATTATTACTTTTATGTATTATTTCTTATACATCGGACCGTAGGCGGCGCAGGCGCGGTAGTCCTGTCCTTCCTTATCGGTGCCGAAGGCGTTGAAGGCGGCGGGACGGAAGATATCCTTTTCATCGACATTGTGCATACATACCGGTATCCTGAGTATCGAGCACATGGTAATAAGGTCCGCTCCTATATGACCGTAGCTTATCGCGCCGTGATTTGCCCCCCAATTGTTCATAACGTCGTACGCGGAGGTAAAAGCGCCTTTGCCGGTTATTCTCGGGGCAAACCATGTGCAGGGCCACGTATAATCCGTCCGTTTCCAGAGCGTATCCGTTACTTCCTCCGGAAGCTTTACGGTCCAGCCCTCGGCTATCTGAAGCACCGGACCGAGTCCCTTGACCAGATTAAGACGTATCATCGTACACGGCATTTCGGCATTCGTAACGAATCTTGAGGAGTATCCGCCGCCTCTGAAGTAACCGAGATCGGCGTAGTTCCAGGTAGTGGCGTCAAGGATAGCGTCGCAGTCCTTTTCCGTCATTTCATACCACTTTTTCATCTCGGGTTTTCCGTCCGTGCCGACAGCCGCTCCGCAGGCGTCAAGACAAGCCGCGCCGGAGTTTATTAAGTGTATAAAGCCACCCGCCTCTTTGGCTTTTCCTTCTATCTCGTAGCCGGTACAGCGCTTTACCGACTGAGCCGACCAGTAGGTGCGTACATCCGCGAATATCTGAGCGCGGTTGGTAAGCAGCTTCATAAACAGCATGCCGAGTCCGTTAAGAACATCGTTTTCCGTTGCGAGTATGTACGGCTCGCGAATGCCGGTCCAATCGAACGAGGTGTTGAGTATTGCTTCGGCAAAATCTCCGTTCGGATAAAAGTCCGTCCACTGACGCTGTCCCTGGAAGCCTGCCGCGATGGCATTATGTCCTACCGACTCCTCCTCGCAGCCCTTCGGAAGCTTCCCGCAGCCGTTCATCAGCTCTTTGATTATTACCGCCATCTTTACGACGAATTCCCAGTCCGCGTCCTTCTGTTCACGGCCGCGGCGCACAAACTCAGGATTCTTGTCAAAGCCCTCCCTGCATTTGCTTTTTGCCCATGCAAGCGCCTTTTCGTATTCGTCCTTGTCATAGATACCCTCTGTCATGCGGCGGATGATCTCAACCTCGTCAACGGACTCCACTCTCATGCCGAGGTATTCCTCGATAAATCCGGTGTCGATTATCGAGCCTCCGATGCCCATACACGCTGAGCCTATCTGCAGGTAAGACTTTCCCCTCATGCTCGAGGCGGCTACCGCGGCTCGTCCGAAACGGAGCAGCTTTTCCCTTACATCCTCCGGGATATCCGTGTCGTCCGCGTCCTGAACGTCATGACCGTAGATTCCAAACGCCGGCAAACCTTTTTGGGCGTGCGTGGCAAGCACTGACGCGAGATACACGGCGCCCGGACGCTCAGTCCCGTTGAAGCCCCAGACCGCTTTTATCGTGTTTCTGTCCATATCCATGGTTTCCGCGCCGTAGCACCAGCAGGGCGTGACCGTCAGCGTTATCGCCACACCCTCGCGGCGGAACTTCTCCTCACAGGCCGCGCTTTCCGCCACGCGCCCTATAGTGGTATCGGCTATTACGACCTTTACCGGTTCTCCGTTTGAATATTTAAGGTTTTCCGTAAATAGCTTAGCGGCGGAGCGTGCCATGTTCATTGTCTGCTCCTCAAGGGACTCGCGTACTTTAAGCGGGCCTCTGCGCCCGTCTATCGTCGGGCGTATTCCGATTACCGGGTATCCTCCGACATATCTGTTTTCTGACATACCTATGACCTTTCCTTTCTTTTTCGTATTGAGTTTAACACGTTATTCAAAAATATTTGTATCTGAATGACCGTATTTGAAATTTGTATATAATACACAAATTTTCGGTCATTAATTTTACATACGGGAAATAACGCGCCGCTTGCAATCTGAGTGTCAGTATGCTATAATTTACATACAGACGTATCCGGATCAGCTATTTTGATTATAAAACATAAAAACAATATTTTCTTGCATTATATCAGAACTTTTTATAACAATATTCACCTTTTTTATATTTGTGCAAAACCTATAATCTTTTACCCCGGATAATATGCATATATCACAAACCATTTGTATTTCAGAAGATAACGAAAATGAGAGCTTTAAAAAATTTTGAGAAAAAAACACGCGGTACTCCGGAATTTCCCTGCGCGTTATATAAAGTTGACGTCTCGCACCCTGAGTACCATATGCCGTTTCACTGGCACGCAGAATATGAGATAATATATGTGCGAAAAGGGACGATCATAATCACTGCCGACGAGGTGACGTATACCGCGTCGAGCGGAGACGTGCTTGTTCTTTCCGACGGAGTTTTGCACGGAGGCTCTCCGGAAGACGACGCCTGCCGTTACGACTGTGTGGTTTTCGCGGGTGAGCTGATAACAAAAAATGCGGCTTATGGTACTATAAACGATATTTTCCGTCACGGTAAAAGTATCGATACCTTCATTTCCGGAGATAAATACCCCGAGGTTTCGAAGGCGGCGGAAAAGCTATGCGATATGCTTTCGCTTTTAAATGAGCCCTCATGCGGAGAACGGGCAAAATCGGAGTACGCCGTAACCCCGGATCAAAGTATGTGTCGTGAGGCGTGCCTGATTATAAGTCTTGGGATTATGCTGGAGCTTTTCGGAACACTGCTTAAATACGGGTTATTTACCGACGGATATAACGAGACAAACCGTCATATTCAGAAGCTGAAAAGCGCGCTTGCGTATATGGAGGAGCATTATCCTGAGAAAATAACTCTTGCTGATTTGGCGGAGGCGGCGGGGGTAACGCCCAAATATCTTTGCCGGTCTTTTTGCTCTCTGACCGGTAAGACGCCGGTGCAGTATTTAAATGAGTACAGAATAGACTGCGCCTGTGAGATGCTCCGAGGCACCGATAAAACCATGCTTGATATAGCGGTCTCATGCGGCTTTGCGGATCAGAGTTATTTTGTGAAATGGTTCCGCAGACTTAAAGGCACCACCCCGAAATGTTACAGAAAGGGGCCGGGTTAAAAACGCAAATATCAGGTTGAGATTTTTTAAGCTCGCACCCCTAAAGCAGCGTCGGGGCAGTAAGCATTGGATAGAGAAGATCTTTTTTAATCTCGTCCAGCATAGACATCGGAAGCGGATTGCTTCCGTGTCCGACCTCCACGGTATACGCTGCCCGCCTGAATTCCTCAGTGTACCAGTCTGTCAGCCCGCCGTATGCCGCCGCTCCCGTCGGTACAGAGCGGGCATATCCGCTTTCCTTTTCTAAAAATCTTCCGACGGAACGCTCCTTATTTTTTAGCCGGTATCCGTCCAAAGTACGTCTCAGAATATCGACTCCGGTTCCGTCCTCTTTAACTTCGGCAAGAGGATCGCACCCCGAGCGAGAGAAAATATAATCTCGGGTATTTCCGCCGCTGAAGAAGTCGTTGCCGTAAAGCTCCTTGCCCTGGCTGTGAAAAGTGAGCAGCAGAGAAACCTCCGAGGCGCGTATCAGGGAACATAGGGCGGAGCTTTCAGGCTCACTCTCCGGATACGCTCCGGAAAAGCGGGTGGGAGACGGATAGATTCTGCCGCTTTTCAGCTCCAGACTTTTATATTCCGCAAACCCGGACTGGTAGTTATGGTTGAGATCCACTCCGCGGCCGTTCGCCTGCCATTTTTTAAACACATCCTTTTCGGAAGAAAAACGGGACTTTAGGGATATGTCGGTAACATCTCCCGTGCCGTACTCCAGGGTCATTTCCGCCGCCTTTTTCAAAACGCGTCCGTATTCAGTTTTTTGTTTCGTGTCGCAGTACGCCAGCGCTTTTTCCGGACCTTCGCAGCAAATCGTCACACCGTCAGGATTTAGCATGGGTATCAGGTAAAAGCAATATTTTTCCCAAATCCGTTTTCCGGACGCGGCGTTTATCACTCTGCAAAACCGGTTTTCGCCGCGCCCTATTAACCCGCATAGCGCAAAAGCAAAATCCATGATCAGCGCGGATGTTATATATTCCATTCCGTGGTGCGCCCCAACGTAAAGCACCCTCTTTTTCCCGTTACCTATCTTTATAATATCCACCTCTCTTCCGAGTACCGTTTTGCAGAGCGTTTTTACATGTATAATGTCGCCGTATTGCTGAAGCTTTCCGATATCCGAGCAGAGCGTTTCATATGTATACATTGCAATCCTCCATGCCGCCAAAGGCGGCTCAAATAGATATGAATAATTTTCGTTTCACGCTATATCCTCCGTAATTTTATGATACCGAAGCGTACTTTATTACCGTGCTTCGTTAACGCTTGAGTCGCTTTTTATTTACAAACGGTTGCGAACTTTTGTTCTGATGTGTGATATAATATATCCATGGATATATTGATTGCGCCGGCTTTGAATGATAATAAAAGAAGAATTACCGGCGCCGTATTGCGTATATCTGACCGAAAATGACTTAAGAAAGGAATGGTCGTAATTATGAGCTCCTCAGGCAGAGACGCGGAGATACTCGAATATATTTCCGACTGCATAAGACGAAACGGGTATGCTCCGAGCGTACGTGACATTCAGTCGGCTTTAGGCATAAAAAGCACGTCTACCGTACACGCCTCTCTTAACAGGCTGGAAAGCGCGGGGCTGATACAGAAGGAACAGGGAAAAAGTCGTACGCTGAGGCTTGAAGATAAAAAAATAAAGACGGGAGACAAGACGGTACGCCTACCGATACTCGGTCGTGTTTCCGCCGGACTGCCGGTGTTTGCCGATGAGGATATAGAGGGTTACGTCAGCTTTCCGCTTTCGGAATCCGAGATCAAATACGATCGTTATTTCGCCTTGAGAGTAAAGGGCGAAAGTATGATAGAGGCAGGTATTCTGGACGGCGATATACTGATCGTACGTAAGGCGGATTACGCCGAAAACGGTACTATAGTCGTGGCGGGAGTGGGGGATGAGGCTACTGTCAAACGCTTTTACCGCGAAAACGGAAAGTACCGCCTTCAGCCGGAAAACAGCTCAATGAAGCCTATAATTGTGGAGCAGGCGTATATACTCGGCATAGTTACCGCCAGTATAAGATACTATTAAAATTTTTTGGACTGCTTTCGCGGCCGATGAAAAATGGAATCTGTACGGAATTATAAATTTAAAATGAAAATTATACTTGAAACAGAAAGATTATATCTGCGTGAGCTGGAGTCCGGGGACTATGCTTCTCTCTGCAGGATGCTGAAGGATCCGGAGGTGATGTACGCTTATGAGCACGCCTTTGACGATGACGAGGCTCATATGTGGCTTGAAAAGCAGATAAGGAGATACCGTGAGGACGGTTTCGGCTTATGGGCAGTGATATTAAAGCGATCCGGAGAGCTGATAGGACAGTGCGGGCTTACATATCAGGACTGTAACGGACGCCGGGTGGTCGAGGTCGGTTATCTTTTTATAAAGGAATTCTGGCATAAGGGTTACGCTACGGAAGCCGCCGCAGCCTGTAAAAATTATGCTTTTGATGTTGTCGGAGCGGATGAGGTCTGTTCGATAATCAGAGAAAATAACACGCCGTCCCGTAACGTTGCCGAACGAAACGGTATGCTCGTAACGGATACGCTTACAAAATATTATTACGGGACTGTTATGCCGCATCTTGTATATTCGGTCAAAAAACGGGATTAAGCTCTCGTTTTTTGTTTTAAAGAAACCCAAAAAATTAAAAAAATGTTGCTTGTTAATACAATTCCGATATGATATAATATCACTGAATTAAGATGCCCCCGCCTATTGGGCGGAGGAAAAATGTTGAATGACGGGGCCTCGCCCCTTATTGAAAAATATATAAAAAGCTAAAGGGGCGGTTTTTACGGTAGGCTTGATAATAAAAAAATTTATAAAGAACCATGAAATGACCGACGATCCTTCTGTCAGGACGGCGTACGGTACCGTATGCGGGCTGTGCGGCATTTTCTTTAATATAATATTATTTGCCGCGAAGCTGCTGGCGGGGATACTCTCCGGTTCACTTGCGGTCATGGCGGACGCCTTCAACAATCTCTCCGACGCCGGTTCATCTGTCATAACGCTCGCGGGATTCCGGATGGCAAGCAAAAAACCTGATCCTGATCACCCCTTCGGTCACGGGCGGATCGAGTATATATCCGGGCTTATAGTGGCGCTTATCATTATACTTATGGGAGCTGAGCTTGCCAAAGCCTCGGTATCAAAGATAATAGAGCCGTCGGAGCCGGATTTCAGTCCGGTTACAGCCGTGATACTTGTTTTGGCTGTGCTTGTAAAGCTGTATATGAGCTTTTATAATCGGAAATACGGGAAAAAAATAGGCTCGGCGGCGATGCTTGCCACGGCGTCGGACAGTCTTAGCGACATGGTCTCGACAGCGGCGGTCCTGATTTCCGGAATAATTTGCGCTGTTACGGGATTTGTTTATATCGATAGCATATGCGGTCTGCTTGTTTCCGTGTTTATTTTGATATCGGGCTTCAAAGCGGCAAAAGATACAGTCTCTCCGCTGCTTGGGCAGCCGCCCTCAAAGGAATTCGTCGACGGTATAATGAAGCTTGCGACGTCGGACCCGAAAATACTTGGGGTTCATGATATCGTTGTGCATGATTACGGACCGGGCAGAAGGATGGTTTCGCTTCACGCCGAGGTTTCCTGCGCTGAAAGCGTGCTTAAGCTTCATGACCTGATTGACAGACTTGAAAATAAGATCTCAGACGAAATGGGATGCGAAACAGTCATCCATATGGACCCTATAGACGTTACCGACTCCCGACTGTCAGCTCTTAAGGAGGTGCTTGGTTCGATAGTTAAAAAGGTATCCCCGAACGCAAGGTTTCACGATCTGAGAATAGTGCCGGGCGAGACGCATACCAATCTTATATTCGACGTGGTATTGCCTTCTGACTGCGGATGCGGAGAAAAAGAGGCGAAGAAATTAATATCCGATCTGGTAAAGGAATATAATCCGGAATATTGCTGTGTTATTAAAATAGATATGGATCTTTCCGGTAACACGGGAAACTGATAGATGATTCGGCGCGAAAAAAGATTAATATCGGAGAATATTCTCAAGCTTACGGTATTATGTTTGACGTAATGCAGCGTAGCATAGGCGCATAAAAAAAGATAAGCCGTGCCGCATGCTTTTTCTGATATGAAAGGAAGGGTCGCTTAAATGGATAAAATATACGGACTTATCGGGAATCCTCTCGGACACAGCTATTCTCCTCAGATTCACGCCGAGCTGTGTGATTATGTTTACAGGCTTTTTCCGATGGAGGAGAGCGAGGTCGCGCCGTTTCTTTCGAGACGAGCGTTTTCGGGGATAAACGTTACCATACCGTATAAGCAGACGGTTATACCCTTATGCGACAGGATATCGGAGGAGGCGGAACGCATAGGCTCGGTAAATACCATTGTAAGGGAGAGTGACGGCACGCTTTCCGGATATAACACCGATTATTTCGGCATGAGGGAAATGCTTTCGCACGGCAAAATTACAGTCAAAGGGAAGAAAACTATAGTTTTGGGCAGCGGAGGCTCGTCTAAAACCGCGGTCTGCGTTCTTACCGATCTTGGAGCTTCGTCGGTTACCGTTATTTCACGTTCCGGCGTCGATAATTATCAAAATATCGCCCGGCATGCGGACGCGCAGATCATAGTTAACACGACTCCGGTCGGTATGTATCCGAAAAACGGAAGCTCGCCTGTAGAGCTTTCAAATTTTCCCGTATGCGAAGGCGTGGCGGATCTTATATATAACCCCGAAAAGACAAAACTGCTTCTAACGGCGGAAAAGCTTGGCATACCCAATGTCGGAGGCCTATATATGCTTGTCTCGCAGGCCGCAGCCGCGGCTGAGCTTTTCACCGGGAAAAAATTCACCCCGGCGGATATCGACGGGGTGTATCGTAAGATAAATATGAGTATGCGAAATATTGTTCTCATAGGTATGCCGGGCTGTGGCAAGACGGCGGTCGGAAGGTCGCTTGCGGGCAGACTCGGGAAAAGCTTTGCCGACTGCGATGAATACATATCGGAGACCACGGGCAGGACGCCGGCGGAATGGATAACCGTTGACGGAGAAGCAAGGTTCAGGGAGATTGAGACGGAGGCGCTGCGCAAGCTTACCGCTCTTTCATCAACTGTGATAGCTACGGGAGGGGGTGCCGTGACGGTTGAGGCAAACAAAAATCTCCTTCGGCAAAACGGACCGGTAGTATTTATAAACCGTCCGCTTGCGCAGCTTACGGATGAAAATCGGCCGCTTTCACGAGGCGCGGGTGCGATCGAAGCGCTATGGAGGATTCGCGAGCCGCTTTATAGAGATTTCAGTGATTATGAGGTCGCCGGCGGCGACGGCGCTGACGTCGTGGCAGAGAAAATAATTAAAATTATTGCGGATAGGTATTAAGGAATTTTGTCATTTAATACTCAATATCATATATACATCAAAAATTG
The DNA here is from genome assembly GCA_944393415.1 of uncultured Clostridia bacterium. Classification (GTDB taxonomy): domain Bacteria; phylum Bacillota; class Clostridia; order Oscillospirales; family CAG-272; genus SIG673. The sequence goes on from CALYAD010000066.1 coordinate 11,873, forward strand.
TTTTGGGGAGCGTTCCTCGGGATGTATTAGCATAATTTATGAGGAATATTGTTCAATAAGGGGCTAAGCTCCGGTCATTCAACGTTTTGCCCTCCGCCTAAGAGGCGGGGGCATCTTAATTTAGTTATAAAGATTTGTTTTGCCCCAGAAGTTATCGTTTGGGAAATTTGTCCTTTGCCAGCTTGGGGAGTATTTATCTTTATATTTAGAGTATGAAAACGACTTAGTTGTAAAAACTCCCGCGCTCATGTGAAAACGTTTGGTGAAGTTGTAGTTTGCGTAATATAGAACAAACAGTGCAAGTATTTCTTTGAGATTTTCATAATCGTCTAACAAATAAATTTTATGCTTATACTTCAAATCATTTACGACCAGATAAGTTTCTATAAGAGCTATCTGAGTTTCGCCGAGGTAAACGGAAATATAATTAAATTTGTCATGCGAGTATTCGTAGCAGGGCAGTAAGAGATCATGAGCTTTTATTATATAATGTTTTTGCGCAAAGCCGTGCTCGGTATATAAGAACTCACCGCAAAAGCCTGTACTGTCATATATATGAAAAACCCGACTTAGCTTGTTGAATCCGAGCATATCTATAAGAGGAATGTAGTTTATCGGGTTTTTAAAATGATATTTGGCATAAAGCAGCTGATTCTGAGCGCTGAGCGTGATCCGCTGAAAGCGGTTGAAGCTGCCGAGCTTACCGCGGCAGGAAAAATCCCCGTCGATAAGATATTCCTGTTTTATATTTGAGCTAAGCTGTCTTATGTTTATTATCATATAATCCCCCGGTTTTTTTATTAGATACGAAAAATTTTCGTGTTTTGCTTAGGCAAAAAAATTTAAGCGTGAAATCATCCGGATTCTGACGCGATAAAATATATCTTTCACGCTATCTTACAAATGACGTTCAGATAAACATGAAAAATTTTCGGGCTTCGCTTTGCGAAGCAAAAAGCGTTCAGCTTTTTAGAAAATTTAAGCGTGAAACAATCCGCATTCTGACGCGATAAAATATATCTTTCACGCTAACCCCATGCCGACAATACGTCTCAATATTCGTTTCGCTTATAAAATTTGCTTCGCAAATTAATAGATATGAACATTTTCGACTGCTTTTCTTTATTTTTTTTGCATTCCTTTCTGCCTGTTTTTGTAAGGATCGCGCGCCTTGATATCCTCGTAAATCTTAACGTAGCTTTCATGCCTTGACCCCGGTACCGCGCCGCTGTGCACCGCTTCTATAACAGCGCAGCCCTCTTCACGCAAATGCGTGCAGCTGCGGTAACGGCATGTTCCGATATACGGCGCGAACTCTCTGAAGAATCCGACGACGTCCTCTTTTTTCACTCTTTTTATCGAGGTCAGGTCAAATATCCCAAAGCCGGGGGTGTCCGCAAGAAAGGCACCACTGCGGCTTGCGGTGCTGACAATAGGGTAGAGCGTTACAGCCCTTGTAGTGTGACGTCCGCGCGATATCTTGCGGCTCAGACGTCCGGTCTCAAGCTTTAGCTCCGGAAATATTGCGTTTATCAGTGATGATTTTCCGACTCCGCTTTCTCCCGTGAAGACCGAGGTTATGCCATCTGAGTTATTGAAAATATAGTCCCGAAGAGCCTCGATCCCGTTCCCGGTTTCAGACGAGGTCATAAAAGCGGTATACCCGCATTTCAGATAAACGCTCAGGATCTCGTCAGCTTTTATGCGGTCGAGATCTGTTTTTGTAATTATAATAACAGGCTCCGTTCCGTAATACTCAGCTGCGCAGATAAGCTTGTCTATCGTTATGTACGACGGCGCCGGAGAGGCCGCCGACACTGAAATAAAAAGACGATCTATATTTGCCGCCGGCGGTCGGGTAAAAAAATTTTTACGTGGCAGTATATTTTCTATCGCGCTTTTTCCGTTCGGTTTTTCGGAGATACTGACATTGTCGCCCGGATAGGGAGAGGTGCCGAGATAACGCAGACTGCCGCGCGCGGTACATTCGAGCGTTCTGCCGTCTTCTGAAAGAACGACGTACAGACCGCCTATACCTGAAAGTATCTTGCCGGTAAGCTTTGATTTTTTCTCATTTGATCCCGTCTGGATCTTACCCGTAAACGACATTCGGTCTTTTCCCATCCTTGATCTGTGATTATGCCGCGGCGGAGCAGTCCGCTGTTCAGATGTCTTCTTAAAATAAAAAGCTGCGTAAAACGGAAGAAAAGCGGCAAGTAAACGCGATTATTAGGCGGTATCTCACGCGGAGCATATATCGCCTTGAGACAGAAGTGATTTGTGCCTTCAACTAACCGCTTTTGAGCAAAAATAAATTTGACGAATTATCATATGAAGCGCTGTTATATCGGCAGCCTGTGCGGGGGAGTCAGTCCGCCGCTGTTTTTTTCCCGGAACGATAGATACGTCTTTTTTTGCGCTTAGTGACCTGCGGCTGATCCTCAATGCCGAAATAAAGCGAGATGCTGGTCTTGAGCTTTTCCACTGCGTCCTCAACAGATATTTCCTTTAGCATCGTTGCGGCTGCGTTATAGTGTCCGCCGCCCTTCAGAGATTCCATTATCAGCTGAACGTTAACCGAGCCGTCGGAACGCGCGGATATAAAAACGTCGCTGAGCATTTTAGCTACGACAAAGGAGGCGCGTATTTTCTTGATGTTAAGAAGTCTGTCCGCTGTTTTGGCGGCTGTGATACGTTTGGCGGGGGAGGATTCGGTACTGGTTTCCTTTGCTATGACGACGCATTCGTTGTATATCTCAAGGTCGGTAGAAAACGCCCCCTCCTGCCGGAAATCGTCAAGATCGGTCTTGAACAGCGCCTGTGCCTTTGCGGGGTCGGCTCCGTTATCCCTCAGATATATTGCAGCCCCAAAAGTAGGTACCTGAGTGTTTCGGGTAAAGTTTTTTGTATCAAGCAGGATACCGGCGAACATTATGTCCGCCTCCTCGTGGTGCAGACGCGCGGAATAAGGTAGCTCTAACTCGAGGATCTCCGAAACAAGCTCGCTTGCGGATGAGGCTGAAGGCACTATCAGGGTCTCGCAATGCTCGGGGACCGCCTCAGGCGTTTTTTCACTTTGGCGGTGATGATCAATGATAAACAGGTAATTCGCGTTTGAGGCGACATTAAAGGCTTCAATATTGTCCGGGTTGTTTACGTCGGAGCAGATGACCAATGTGTCGGCTGTAAGCCTTTCCTGAGCTTCCGTAGCGTCTACGAAAATATCTCGGTATTCAGGTATACGCAGCAGCTTTTCAAAGCAATCGGCAAGCGTTGGATCGGCGGTATTTGCGATTATATTCGTCGGCTTTCCGACAGAGAGCGCGAGTCTCGCAAGGCCCGCGCAGGAGCCGAGCGCGTCAAAGTCGGGGTTTCTATGCCCCATTATTAAAACGTTTGAGCAGGCTTCAAGGCGATGCATCAGCTTATCGGCGAACACTCTGTGCCGTACCCCTGAGCGCTTCAGTGTAGTGAGCGCCTTTGCCCCGTAAAATTTCGGCGTCTCTCCCATAATAACGACCTGGTTTCCGCCGCGCTGCAGCGCCATTTCAAAGGCGGACTGAGCGGATTTGTCTTTTTCATCAAGCGTGCCGGTCTCCGGCGAGACACCGATTGAAACGGTTACAGAGAGGTTTTCGGAGCCGATGTGTACCCGGCTTACACGCTCAAGAATGTCAAAACGCTTTTTATCTATGGCGGAAAAGCTTTTGTTTGTCAGCACCATGACGTATTTTTCGCGTTCATACTCTTTTATGAAAGCGCCGTTTTCGCTTGCCCATTCTTTAATTATCTTATCCACCTGATTCGAGGCTAAACGGTAGCTCTCCTGCTCGGACTGGGCAAGTTCTTCAAGGTTGTCTATAGCTATATATGCTATATGGGTCAGATTGTCCTTGTATCTGCCTATCCACTGGTTGAGCTCAGTGTCGCGTGTGAGTACGAGTATATAGAAATCTGTGTTGTCGGAGCGGTGGGGATAAACATGAACAGTCCAATCATCCCCGAAGCTTTTGACCCCTTTTACGGTGATCGCGGCTTTTTCCTGCGCGAGTAATTTCAGGAGCTCGCCGATGTCCGCGGTATCCGGCTGCAGGGATATAACGCTGTCCGCATACGCCGGGATTATTTTACCGCCTCTCAGATCAAGCACTGAGAGGATATTTATTTCGTCGCTTATCAGAAAGTTGCCGGGCGCGTGGTTCGCAAAGCTATGGTTGAGCCATACGATCTCTCCGTCCCCACGGCAAACGGCGACGGGCTGACTAAACTCTGAAAGAATTCCGAGCGGAAAATCCTCGGTTCGTTTGACCCTCGCGCTTCCGAGCTCTTTTCTGTATGCGGATTTTTTGTATAGCATATAAAGCACATATGCGAGCGCGATGGTACAGGCATACGCCAGAAGCAGGAGCAGCGACAACAGCATCCCGCTTTTGTTGTTTCCGATATAAAAATAGATAAAAAACACCGCAGTTACCGCGATTCCGAGCGCGGATGTCAGGATGCTCCAGAATTTAAGCGATGAAGAAGAGCCGTTATTTGATTTTTCAACAGTTTTTTTTCTTTTATCTGCTGGCATATGGCCTCCAAATCTTATCCGGAATATGTTGTCATTTTTTTATTTATTATTATTTATTATAGCACAACTAAGTAACGATTTTAACAATAATGTGTAAACATTTTGACCGGACAGTCAGACGGTGTCAGAGACGAACATTAAAAAAAAATTTTCAAAATATATTTGTACAAGTCACCTTATGGGTGTAAAATTATACAGTAACGCACATTATTTAACATAAAATATCATACAAAGTGAAAGGCATGGTGACGGCGGTGAAGGTTATTTTAACACAGGATGTTAAGGGTCAGGGTAAAAAAGGGGATGTTGTGAATGTTTCAGACGGTTATGCGAGAAATTTCCTTCTCCCTAAGAACCTGGCGGTCGAGGCGAGCTCAAAGAACATGACCGAGCTGAAGGACGCGGAAAGAGCGCGCCAGGCGCGTGAGGAAAAAGAGCTCAAGGCGGCAAGGGAACTGGCGGAAAAGCTTGAGGGCTGTATGGTGAAGATAGAACGCGCGGGCGGTGAGGACGACAGACTGTATGGATCGGTGAGTTCAAAGGATATTGCGGATGCGCTTATGCAGCAGTATTCGATCGAGATAGACAGGAGAAAAATACAGCTTGACGAGCCCATAAAGGCGTATGGGAGCTACGGGGTCACGGTTAAGCTTCATACGGGTGTGTCGGGAAAAATAAATTTTGTAGTTACAAAATAAAATGGATATACAAAACGCTAATATACCGGTATCATACGAGGCGGAGCAGAGTGTGCTCGGAGCCGTTATACTTAAGCCGGAATGCTTCGGAGACCTGATAAATCTGGTTTCCGGGGATGATTTCTACGTTGACGAGCACCGGGAGATATTTTTTGCGATGCACGATCTGTTCGCGCAGAGCAGAAACATTGATCATGTTACGGTAACGGAGACTCTGGTAAATAAGGGTGTAATGGACGCGGAAAGAGCGCGCCAGGCGCTCGCGAGAATAATAAACGCGGTGCCTTCGGCGGCGAACGCCGCAGATTACGCAAGGATAGTCCGCGACCGTGCCGTACGGCGGGCCCTGATAAACATTTGCCGGGAGATTCAGGAGTCCGCCTCCTCGGAAGCGGATTCAGCGGAGCATATACTCGAGGTAGCCGAGAAAAAAATATATTCGCTGACGGACAAAAATATTACCGGAAGCTTCCGGCATATAAAAGAGGTTATCAGAGAAAACTATCATCGCCTTCAGCAGCTATCCCAGAATCCGGAGGAAAGCGCCGGACTGCCGACGGGGTTTTCGGCGATAGACAATCTGCTCGTGGGTATGGGCGCCGGCGATATGGTTCTGGTGGGCGCCAGACCCGGTGTGGGTAAGACCTCCTTTACGATGAATATAGCGACGCGCGCCTCAAAAAATCTCGGTAAGACAGTGTGTGTTTTTTCACTTGAGATGTCGGCGGAGCAGCTTGTCATGAGAATGGTGTCAAACGAAGCGAGGATAGATAACACCATACTTCGTTCGGGACGTCTGCTTCCCGAGCATTGGAACGCCGTGGCGCTGGCGGCCAACTCGCTTTCGCAGTGCGATATACTTATCGACGATACGGCCGGCATGTCGGTTACTATGATGAAGAGCCGGCTGCGCAGGATAAAGAATCTGGGGCTTGTTGTAATAGACTACCTGCAGCTGATGCAGGGGGAGTCTCGTAACGACAACCGCGCTCAGGAGGTAGGCGAGATATCCCGCGGAATCAAGCTTATGGCAAAGGAATTCGGAGTACCGGTGCTTACATGCGCGCAGCTTAACCGAGCGGTGGAGGCGAGAAAAGAGGGGGTTCCGCAGCTCTCCGATTTGCGTGATTCGGGTTCGATAGAGCAGGACGCGGACAGCGTCATGTTCCTTCACCGAAAGGAAAACGAGGAACAGAGGGTCCAGGTAATTATCGCGAAGAACCGTCACGGCGCGACCGGGACGGTAGAGCTTGGCTGGACGCCTCAGTTTACTTCATTCTATACTCTCGAAACAAATCGCACGGACGATCCGGGAGAATAGCGTGAAAGATTAATTTGATCACGTCAGAATGCGGACGGTTTCACGCATAAATTTTCTGAAAAGCTGAACGCTTTATCATTATTTTCTAAAACTTCTCTGAAAATAGTGTAGGGCTATTCCTTTAACAAAAGTTTTTGGGAAGTTTCAGAAACCCTTTTTTCAAAAAGGGTTTCTGAGTAAAGAGCAGAATATAACCTGATACGGTACAGATATAGAGAAAAATGGACGGAATTTTCGAAAGACTGAGAGCCGATGTTCTGAAGCAAATAAAAGAAAGCGGTATGATAAAGGCGGGGGACGCCGTTCTCGCCGCGTTTTCCGGCGGCGCTGATTCAGTGGCGCTTCTTCTGCTGCTTCGAGAGATATCCGGTCACATCGGCTTCAGTGTATGCGCCTCTCACGTAAATCACGGTATTCGCGGAGAGGAGGCCGACCGGGACGAACGCTTTTGCCGTATGTTCTGCGATAAGCGGGGCATACCGTTTGCCAGCTCCAAGGTAAATATCCCGGAAACAGCGGAGAAGAGCGGAGAGGGTCTCGAGGAGTGCGCAAGACGTATAAGGTATGAAGAGCTTGAAAGAATGGCGCGTGCTTTTGGCTGCAATAAAATAGCGACTGCTCACCATGCCGACGACAATATCGAAACGGTTCTGATGCATATGATCAGGGGTTGCGGGCTTAAGGGTCTTGCCGGTATACCTCCGGTGCGGGGGAATATCATACGTCCTATTCTCGGGATCCCGAGGCGCGATATTATTTCCTGTCTTGCGGAATTGGGGGTAGGATACGTAAACGACAGTACAAACGACGATACCGATTTGTCGAGAAATCTGCTTAGGCACACCGTGCTGCCGCAGCTGTATAGGCTGAATCCCGAGGTGGACGCTGCGATTAGCAGAATGTGCGGGACTGTGGCTCAGGACAGCGCGTTCCTTGAAAAGGTCGCCGGGAATGTTCCCGATAACGCGGATATCTCAGTCCTTGGCGCGCTTGATTGCGCGGTGCTTTCACGGTATATAAGGATAAAATACGAAACCGTTCTTCCGACGGGAAAACGTCAGCAGCTTGACGCGCAAAGCGTGAGGCTGATAACAGACGCGATTAAAAACTATAACGGAGCCGTTAAATACGCGCTTCCCGGGAAGGTCTTTGCGTATATAAATGCCAACGGACTGTTTTTTTACACCGAAAAGGATAATGTCCATGATAGCTACTATATGCGGCTTTCCGAGGGTGAAAACATTATTTCACCGTACGGTTACAGAATATTAATCACACGTGATAAAAACGTCGCATACGATTGGCAAAATATTTACAAATTATCAATACTGACGTCGGTTAATTCTGATAGAATAATAAACGGTCGGGAATTTGCGGTAAGCATAAGAAACCGCAAACCCGGGGACAGCTACCGCTTCGGAGGTCATACCCGCGATATACGCAGACAGCTTATCAATTTCGGAATACCGGCCTTCAGGCGGAGGTATCTTCCGTGCTTTGTCGATAAAAACGGCGATATTTTCTGGGTTCCGGGGTTACCGTTGGAAGATAGCGCCCGTGTTCGGGATCCGGAGCACGCGATCTATATAGTTTTCGCGGATGAAAACGCTTGACTCTGAATTTTATTCTGTCATTAACAGCGTCAGAAATGTATTCTTTCTCTTCAGAACGGAGAAATTCACGCACTCAAAATGAAAATTCCGGAATAAAAATTAATTAATTAAACATAATCGGGAATAAAAAACGGTATACTGACTAAAGTACGATCTATGTGTACGGAGCTTACGCCGGGATATAATTCCCGTTATTATAATCCACTTGGAGATCAGCAGCATGAATAAAAACATCAAGAAGTTAATATTTTATCTGTTATTTATAGCGTTGCTTGTGATTTTGGCATACAGCGCGTTCCGGCCGGTCAGGGCAAATACCTACAATAATGTGGGTGAACTGATCGACGATATCAAAAATGAACAGATAATCAGTCTGACCGTAAACGAAAGCGGTAAGTGTACTGTAAAGACCGCTCAGGGAGTGACAAAGACCTATACGTTTACAAGTATGGGCTATCAGTTCTTTACGCAGCAATACGGCGACCTGCTCAGGACTCAGTTCGAGGAAGGAAAGCTTGAGGAGCTGGATTTCACGCCTCAATCAAGCGCGGTGGCATGGCTTTCATATCTGCCGTACCTGCTGCTCCTCGGTATAACAATTTTCTTTGTCGTAATGTTTGTCAGAGCCAATTCCGGCAAGGGCGGGGCGATGAACAACTTCGGCAAGGCGAGGACCAGACTCGGAAGCGATGAAAAGAAACGGGTGCTGTTCCGCGATGTCGCGGGTGCCGATGAGGAAAAAGAAGAGCTTAGGGAGATAGTTGACTTTCTCCGTGAGCCTTCAAAATACACTAAACTCGGTGCGAAGATCCCGCATGGAGTCCTGCTTGTCGGACCGCCCGGTACCGGTAAGACGCTGCTTGCCAAGGCTGTCGCGGGTGAGGCGGGAGTTCCGTTTTTCTCAATATCCGGTTCGGATTTTGTTGAAATGTACGTCGGAGTCGGCGCGTCCCGTGTGCGCGATCTGTTTGAAAACGCGAAAAAATATCCGGCTTCGATAGTTTTTATAGATGAAATTGACGCGGTGGGTCGTCACAGAGGAGCGGGACTTGGCGGAGGACACGACGAACGGGAGCAGACTCTTAACCAGCTGCTGGTTGAAATGGATGGTTTCGGTTCCGGAAACGCCGTTATCGTTATCGCGGCAACTAACCGCCCGGATATACTTGACCCGGCGCTTCTTCGTCCGGGACGTTTCGACCGTCAGATAGCCGTTGGGTACCCGGATATTAAGGGAAGACTTGAAATACTGAAAATTCACGCACAGGGGAAGCCTTTTGAGGACGCGGTTTCACTCGAGAAGGTGGCGAAGGCTACCGTAGGCTTTACGGGAGCCGATCTTGCCAACCTGTTGAATGAGGCAGCTTTACTTGCCGCGAGACGTGGGAAATCCCTGATAGGAGAAAGAGAGCTTGAGGATGCCTCGATAAAAGTGATAGTAGGTACGGAAAAGCGTTCAAAAGTGGTAAAAGAAAAAGATAAGCGCATAACGGCTTATCATGAAGCCGGTCACGCTATTATAACAAAGATACTTCAGCCAGATAATCAGGTGCATCAGATATCCATAATTCCTACTGGTCAGGCGGGAGGCTATACTATTCATCGTCCTAACGAAGATAAGGAATATCACTCTAAAAATGAAATGAAGTCGGCTATAGTCGTGCTGCTCGGCGGAAGAATGGCGGAAAAGATCATATTCGAGGACTTCACGACAGGCGCGTCAAACGATATCCAGCGCGCGACCTCGATTGCCCGCAATATGGTGACACGGTACGGAATGAGCGACCGTCTCGGTCCGCTTGTTTACGGTTCGGAGCATAACGACGACGAGGTCTTCCTCGGACGCGATTTCAATTCACAGAAGAACTATTCCGAAAGCACAGCGGCGATTATTGATGAGGAAATAAAACGAATAGTGTGTGAGGCTTATGACGAGGCTGAGAGGCTCCTTAAGGAGAATATGGATAAGCTACACCTTATCGCGGAATTCCTTGTCAAGAACGAAATAATGGATGAATATGAGTTCGAGAGCGTTATGAGCGGTGAGGCAACAGATATACCGCAGCTCGAGGCAATGACTGCTGAGAGAAAAAGAAAGAGCGAGCTTGAAAACGAGGAGAAAGCCAAACGTGACGAGATCGAAAGACTTCGCCGCGAGGATGAGGAACGCCGACGTCTGAATGAGCTTCACGGTATTCCCACACCACCGTTTGGAAATAACGGTTCAAACCCTCCTGATCAGGGAAATCCGGGTAATAACGATGGTGGTATTGGCGGCTCGGGCTGGGATAATAAATAACGGACTGTTTTCATTTTTTCGTAAGAAACCCTTTTGAAAAAGGGTTTCTTACAATCTTCCTAAAACTTTTCCGGAAAAGGAAAATATCTTCGTCTCCGACTTTTCCGGACTTAGGCGTAGCGCTGAGGATGTAAACAGTGCCGCTCCCGACTTTCAAAAACCGCCTACACCTTTAATAAAAGTTTTTGAAGGGTTTAAGGGAAACCTTTTTTCAAAAAGTTTCCCTTAATTTTTTTTAATCGAAATTAAATTGATAAAATACTCTTGACAATGCAACGTTTTTATGATATAATAAATTCAATTGAATTGCAGGTTGACCTGAATACGGAGGCATAGCTCAGCTGGTTAGAGCGTTCGGTTCACATCCGAGAGGTCTGGGGTCCGAGTCCCTATGTCTCCACCAGCAGGCAGTATCTGCACCAAATTTTTGACGGTGTGCAGAGCTTGCCGAACTTTTTACCACGACGGTTGGTTAGGATATCGATCCGACTGCTCCGCCATATCCCGAAATGTTTGTTTTTATAGGCATTCCGGGTTATTTTTTTGTAACTTTATTTGATCCTGAAAACCTTTTCGGCGTTTTCGGAAAGCATTGCCCGGCGTTCGTCATCACTGAAATCGAGCGACATGAAGCTCTCGATCTCACCCGGTACAGACCACATTGGATAATCCGTTCCGAACAGTACACGGTCACAGCCGTATTTCCGGATCATGCGGTAAACATGCTCCTTATCGGTAAACGGAAAGCATGATGAACAGTCTACATAGAGGTTCGGTATGCCCGGCAGAGTCTCTATCGCTTCGTCCCAGACAGACCATCCGCCGAGATGCGCCCCTACGATAGTAAGCGATGGGAACGCCTTAAGTACCTTTAAAACTCTGTTGGGGTTAGAGAAATCGTATCTGTAGTCCCCGGTGTGTAGAAGTATAGGAAGCCCTTCGCGCTCGCAAAGCTCGTATATCTTCATATACCCGGGGCAGTCGGCAGGAAAGCGCTGTATGTCGGGATGCAGCTTTATTCCATGTAGACCGAGCGAGAGTATATGCGAAAAGTCTCCGGGAATGTCGGTACTCTCAGGATGCAGCGTGCCAAGTCCGGTCAGCAATCCGTTGCTTTCGCTTACGTCTCTGGCGATAAACTCGTTTATGCTTGTAACCTGCTTTGGGGAGGTCGCTACAGACTGAACGACGAAATGATCTATCCCGGCGGCCGTTCCGCATTTGATCAGATCGGAAACCGTACCGCTGTTCACCGAGTGCTCGCCATAGAAGCTGTCTGTACCGGCGGTCGCTCTGGCGGCGATCTTGTCGGGATAGATATGGCAGTGAGCGTCCGTTACTTTGAATTTTCCGTTTAACATCGTTTTTTACCAGTCCTTCAAGGTTTAGCTTTTCAGTAGAAAACCCCACGGCCGGAATAACTCTCCGGACGCGGGGTTTTTTGGGTTCATGCGTGTAAAAGAGTCAGCCCTTGTATTCGGCTCCGAGCTTCATTGCTTTAAGGTTTACCTCAAGCATATCCGCGTGCTTTGCCGAAATAACTTTTTTGAGCGCGGCGTCAACGCTTTCCGCTCCGAAGTCATCCATAACACTGAGTATCTTTCCGACAATTATCATGTTGGCGAGAGTAGGGAAGCCGTTATCGCTCGCAAGCTGCGTAGCGGGAATACGGTATTCCGTTATGTCTTTGCGATCAGTCTCCCTTTCAATCAGAGTGGAATCGGAAAAGATCATTCCTCCGGGAAGGACGGCGGATTCATATCTGTCGAAGGAAGGAAGATTCATCGCGATGAGTATATCGGGCTTAGAGACTATTGGAGAACCTACCGGGGTATCGCTGATAATGACGCTGCAGCTTGCCGTACCGCCGCGCATCTCAGGTCCGTAGGAGGGCAGCCAGCTTACCTGTTTGTTGTCGATAAGTCCTTTGTATGCCATGAATTTTCCGGCAAAAAGTATGCCCTGACCTCCGAAGCCGGAGAAAAGAAGCTGTGTCGTACTCATTTTGTTTCCTCCTTTGCAGATCTGTCTTTATACACTCCGAGCGGGTAGTAAGGAATCATTTTTTCGTCGATCCATTTAAGAGCCTTCTGAGGAGTCAGCCCCCAGTTGGTCGGGCAGGAGGACAGTACCTCGACAAGTGAAAAGCCCTTACCCTCAACCTGGTTCATAAATGCCTTCTTTATGGCTTTTTTGGCGTTCTTTACTGCCTTTACGCTGTTGACCGTGACTCTTTCAAGGTATTCCGGACCTTCAAGCTGAGAGAGCATCTCACATACGCGGATAGGATAACCGCAAAGGCTAACGTCGCGTCCGTAAGGCGAGGTCTGGGTGACCTGCCCGGGAAGCGAGGTCGGAGCCATCTGACCTCCGGTCATACCGTAGATAGCGTTATTTATAAATATAACGGTTATGTTTTCGTTTCTTGCCGCGGCGTGAACCGTTTCAGCCATACCGATTGAAGCGAGGTCTCCATCGCCCTGATATGTAAAAACTATATGATTTTCAGGGTCTGAGCGTTTAACTCCGGTGGCGACCGCCGGAGCGCGTCCGTGCGCCGCCTCTATCATATCGCAGTTAAAATAATCGTACGCCATAACAGAGCAGCCGACCGGCGCTATACCGATGGTCTTTCCTTCAATACCAAGCTCGTCGATGACCTCTGCCACCAGACGATGTACTATACCGTGAGTACAGCCCGGGCAGTAATGCATCGGAACATCCGCCAGAGCGTGCGGTTTATCAAATACTACCATTATCTGTTACCTCCGTTTTTTGCAGCATTGCGGATAGCGTCGAGCACCTGCTCCGGAGACGGTATCATACCGCCCACGCGGTTGCAGAGCGTGACGGGTACCCGGCAGTCGATCGAGAGACGAACGTCCTCTATCATCTGACCCATGGAAAGCTCGACTGAAATGAATTCCTTAACGGTCTTAAGGGCATTTTCAAACGGGGCTTTCGGGAAGGGCCAAAGGGTTATGGGACGGATAAGCCCGACCTTGATGCCCTCTTTTCTTGCCTCGTTTATCGCGTTTTTGGATACTCTGGCGGCAATTCCGAAGGCGGCGATGCATATTTCCGCGTCCTCCATCATGTATTCCTCGTAAAGCGCCTCGTTTTTCTCGATTGCGGCGTAGCGCTCATATCGCTCGAAATTCATCTGCTCGAGCTTGTCGGGAGAGAGGAACAGGGAGTTGATAATATTGTGGGGACGGCTCATTTTCGTACCTGTCACCGCCCATGGCTTTTCCGGCATAGGCTTTACCTCGATATCAAGCGCGACCGGCTCCATCATCTGACCCATCGTACCGTCTGCAAGTATCATAGTGGTCATTCTGTATTTATCGGCAAGCTCAAAGCCCTTAACCGTCAGCTCCGCCATTTCCTGAACTGATGCGGGTGCCAGAACTATCATATGATAGTCGCCGTGACCGCTTCCGCGGGTAGCCTGAAAGTAGTCGGACTGGCTGGGCTGGATGCCTCCGAGTCCGGGACCGCCGCGCTGAACGTTAACGACAAGCGCCGGCAGATCCGCGCCCGCAAGATAGGAAAGTCCCTCGCTTTTAAGAGATATTCCGGGGCTTGATGAGGAGGTCATGACGCGCTTTCCGGTGGATGATACTCCGTACACCATGTTTATCGCGGCGATTTCGCTTTCAGCCTGTAGGAAGGTTCCTCCTATTTTCGGCATTTTTTTAGCCATATACGCCGCTATCTCTGTCTGGGGTGTGATAGGATAACCGAAATAATGCCGGCATCCCGCAAGGATAGCCGCCTCGGCTATCGCTTCGTTTCCTTTCATAAGTACCTTTTCTGACATCGGGTTTCACTCACCTTTCCACTTTAATTATACAATCCGGGCACATTGTGGCGCAGAACGCGCAGCCTATGCAGTTCTCCTCGTGCGCGGCCTCCACGGGATGATGCCCCTTCTGGTTGATCTTGTCCGGCGAGAGCCGCAAAACGCCCTTCGGACAGGCGTCTATGCAAAGTCCGCAGCCCTTGCAGCTGTCGGTTTTAAAGGTTAATTTTGCCATGACTTATTCTCCTTTTCGTATATTTTAGTGTTTACGCCATATTCTATATAATTTTTTTCTGAAGCGTTAACGGAAAGACCTCAGGCATCCGGGAGCTTATCTCGCCGTACAGATCGGCTCTGACCGTTGTCAGGGAGACCGGAAGTGAGGTAAGACGGGATATCTCATAAGCGTATCCGGCGGAGGAAAGGATATCCTCCGGGGTAGTTTCCGCGCCGAGATTCGAATTGTTGACCAGACCCGTAAAACGCAAACCGCAGGCTGTTTCTATCTCACGCATGACCTCGAGCGTGTCGGAGGCGTTTCTTGTAAGAGGTCGGTATCGGTTTATCACCATGAGCATACTGTAATTGTCTTCCTCTATTATCGCCGGGACCAAGCGTCCGAGCGCGAGCGCGCCGCGGTCGTCTCCGCCGATATCGAGTACCATATGATAGCTTTTGTCGTCGGTTACCGCGTACATATCCTGAGGCAGAGCGGGAATATCTACGTTGCTGTTTGCGTATTCGGAACAGATAAGGCGTATTCCTGCCTCGCTTAACTCATTTATGCTGTCCTTGGTACGGAAATAGGGATTTACTATGTCGAGGTCGGCGATTCCTACCTTGCCGCCGTTTCGTTTCAGAGCCAGCGCGTAATTTATCGCTATGTTGGTTTTTCCGCTGCCGTAGTGACCGAGAAAGAGAGTGAGCCTTTTCGGGTCACGCACACATTGCGGCAAAAACGCGTTATTGATTTCATTCGGCGTCATTGTTTGTTTACCGGCTTTCGCATATGAAAAAGCATTCCTTTCTTCGGGATCGCGGGCGCTGAAGCCGCCGCTGTAAGTAAAGAGCTTCTTAAACATTACAGCTTATTACGCTGTATCTTTCCGCTGGTGGTCTTGGGAAGCTCGTCTCTGAATACCACCAGTCTCGGGTATTTATAAGGCGCGGTATGGGTTTTTACGTAATCCTGTATCTCCTTTTTCAGCTTTTCGGTGGGCTCGGTGTCTTTAGTAAGCACTATGCTCGCCTTGACTATCTGACCGCGCACCTCATCCGGAGCGGCGGAGACTCCGCATTCCAGAACGTACGGAAGCTCCATTATTACGCTTTCTATCTCAAAGGGACCGATACGGTAGCCGGAGGATTTTATAACGTCGTCCACCCGTCCTACATACCAGTAATAACCGTCCTCGTCCTTCCACGCCACGTCTCCGGTGTGGTAATATCCGTCGTGCCATACCTCGGCTGTTTTTTCGGGATTGTTGTAGTACCCGGTGAATAGACCGCAGGGCGCGCCGTCAGATACGTTTACGACTATTTCGCCTGTATCTCCCGCCGCGACCGGCTTACCCTCCGCGTCGATCAGCTCTATATCGTATATGGGAGCGGGCTTGCCCATAGATCCTATTTTATGCGGCGCTCCGACCATGTTGCCTATCATCATTGTGCTTTCGGACTGACCGAAGCCCTCAAGTATCTGAAGCCCTGTCGCCTTTTCGAACTGGCGGTAAACCTCGGGATTGAGCGCCTCGCCCGCGGTAGTCATATGCTTTACCGACGAAAAATCGTATTTTGATATATCCTGCTTTATCATCATTCGCAGCATAGTGGGAGGAGCGCAGAAGGTCGTTATATGATATTTGGCGAACATAGGCAGTATGTCTGCGGCGTCGAAGCGGTCAAAATCGTAAACAAAGGTTGCAGCCTCACATAGCCACTGACCGTAGAGCTTTCCCCACATCGCCTTTGCCCATCCGGTGTCCGATATAGTCAGATGCAGTCCGTCCGGGTCGACGTTATGCCAGTATTTTGCCGTATGAAAATGTCCTAAAGGATATTTGTGGTTATGCATCGCTATTTTGGGATAACCCGAGGTGCCTGAGGTGAAAAACATCAAAAGCGGGTCGTCGCCGCCGGGGGAATCCTCGGTGCGGAGATAGTGAGAGCTGTAGAGAGGGTATTCCTCGTCAAAGCTTCTCCAGCCCTCGCGTTTCCCGCCTACGATCAGCTTATGTATAAGCTCAGGACAGTTTCTTGCGCCTTCTTCCGCCTGACGGGCGGTGTCGCCGTCCGCCGTACATATTATCGCGCTTATCCCGGCTGAACGGAAACGGTATTCGAAATCGTGTGAAAGAAGCTGATTTGTGGCCGGTATGGCGATGGCGCCGAGCTTGTTCAGACCGAGCATAGCGAACCAGAACTGGTAATGTCTCTTGAGCACCAGCATTACGCGGTCGCCCTTCTTTATCCCTATGGATTTGAAATAGTTTGCGCACTGGGCGGAGGCGCGTTTCATATCTCCGAATGTGAAGCGGCGCTCGGTCTTATCCATTGAAACATGGAGCATGGCGAGCTTATCGGGCTCTCGCTGCGCGAGCGCGTCCACAATATCGAAGGCAAAATTGAATTTCTCGATATTTTTGAATCTGATTGATGTCGGCGTGCCGTTTTCGTTCTCGGTCACGTCTATGTATTTCTGATATATGCGTTCTTTAGTGTCCTTCTCGCTTCTCGGATTGTCCACGACGGCGCTTGCGTGAGTGAACTCCGGAATAGGCTCTCCTGTAGGATTCAGCACGATCGCGTAAAAAATACAGTCCCGTCCGTTTACCGCGATCATTCCGTGAGGAGTGCCGCTGTCGTAATAAATACTGTCTCCGGGACCCAGCACCTCTCGGTGTTCTCCTACCTGTACAAGCAGATGCCCGTCGATTATAAGGTCGCATTCCTGACCCGCGTGTGTGGTCAGCTCTATATCCCGGTGCTGCGCGTTCTCGTCATATGTACTGCGTACATAAAGCGGTTCCGCAATTCTGTTGCGGAAAGCGTACGCGAGGTTGTAATATGTCATCCCGTGAGCCCTCGCGACCTCCTGCCCGGCTCCGAAACGCGTGACGGTATAGGATTTCAGCGTTGGGCTGTGTCCTTCTATTATATCTGTGACATTGACGTTAAGCGCCAGGGCGCAGCGGTAGATAAAGGCGAAATTCAGATCGCTTTTACCCGCCTCGCACAAAAGGTATTCGTCTGTGCTGACGTCGGTTTTTTCCGCCATTTCCTCCGGTGTAAGCCCCTCGATCTCGCGCAGCTCCCGGATACGGCCCGCCATCTCGCGTATTTTTAAATCAAGACCGGTGATTTGCTCCATAGTAATTACCACGCCTCCGTTTATGCGAAGGCTACCTTTCCTTTCGAATATGTGCAGGCGACGCCTCCGTTTATCGTACACAGTCAGAGGCGGCATGCGGGACGAAAAGCGAAAGCGCCCGTCCCAAAGTTGAAATGCTTTGAGACGAGCGCCGAAAAATATTTCTGCACACCCGCGGTACCACTCAAATTGCGGAAAAACCGCCGCTCCGGATCCTATCAATCCTTATGCCTTTACGCAGCAATCACGGAGAGGTTCTACTTGCCGGACCACGGCTTTCTTCCTCCCGACTCAAAGGCTACAAACACGGAAAACATTCCGATGGCTTGCACCGACCGCCATCTCTCTGCAGGTCCGTTTTTCCGAGTACTCCTCGTCAACGTCTTTATCTGAATATAGATATTTTAGCACAACTTTGGTGATTTGTCAAGGGTTTTATCGAAATTATTTTGAGAAAATTTTACCGATACAGGAGCATTACAGCTTGTTTCTCTGTATTTTACCGCTTATGGTTTTAGGAAGTTCTGTCCGGAATTCCACTATTCTGGGATACTTATACGGTGCCGTATGCTTTTTGACGTAATTCTGAATATCCTTTTTGAGCTCTTCCGTCGGCTCAGTCCCCTTGACCAGTACTACGCTGGCTTTTACGACCTGGCCGCGTATCTCATCCGGAGCGGCGGAAACACCGCACTCCAGAACGTACGGAAGCTCCATTATTACGCTTTCTATCTCAAAGGGACCGATACGGTAGCCGGAGGATTTTATAACGTCGTCAACACGTCCGACGTACCAATAAAATCCGTCCTCGTCCCTCCAGGCGGTGTCTCCGGTGTGATACGCTCCGTCATGCCAGACCTCTCTGGTCTTTTCTTCATTTTTATAGTAGCCGGCAAACAGACCGCAGGGGACTTTTTTATCGGTTCTGATTATTATTTCTCCTACCTCGCCGACGGGAACGGGATTGCCGTCGGGGTCTACAAGATCGACATCGTAGAGCGGAACGGGCTTTCCCATTGAGCCGAGCTTATGTGTTCCTCCTATGAGGTTGGCGATAGTCAGGGTAAGCTCGGTCTGTCCGAAGCCCTCCATTATCTGAAGACCTGTCGCTTTTTCAAACTGACGGTAAACCTCGGGATTGAGCGCCTCTCCCGCCGTTGTCATATGGCGTATGGAGGACAGATCGTATTTTGATATATCCTCCTTTATCATCATTCTCAGCATAGTCGGAGGCGCGCAGAATGTGGTTATATTATATTTTGCGAACATCGGGAGCAGGTCGGAGGCGTCGAAGCGGTCGAAATCATATGTAAATACCGCGCCCTCACACAGCCACTGACCGTAGAGCTTTCCCCATAACGCTTTTCCCCAGCCGGTATCGGATATAGTGAAATGCAGACCGTCGCTGCTCACGCCGTGCCAGTACTTGGCGGTGATGTAGTGTCCGAGAGGATACTGGTATGTGTGCGCGGCTATCTTCGGGTAGCCCGTAGTGCCGGAAGTGAAAAACATCAGCATCAGATCCTTGCCGCACGGGGTATCCTCAGTGCGCTGAAAATGCGTACTGAAAAGCGGGCATTCCTCACTGAAATCATGCCAGCCTTCACGCTTTCCACCGACAAGCACCTTTAGCTTCAGCGTAGGGGATTCCGCTTCGGCAAGCTCTACCTGGTGCGCTGCGTCGCCGTCCGCCGTACATATTATCGCGCTTACGTCGGCGGCGTTGAAACGATAGGTATAATCGTGCTCCAGAAGCTGGTTTGTCGCCGGAATGGCAATCGCGCCGAGCTTGTGCAGTCCGAGTATGGAGAACCAGAATTGGTAATGGCGCTTGAGCACAAGCATGACGCGGTCTCCTTTTTTGATTCCGAGTGACTTGAAGTAGTTCGCGCACTGTGCGGAATAGCGCTTCATATCGCCGAAGGTGAAGCGGCGTTCGGTCTTGTCGCGTGAGACGTGGAGCATAGCCAGCTTGTCGGGAGTCTTTTTCGCTATCGCGTCGACTACGTCGAAGGCGAAGTTGAATTTATCCTCGTTATGAAACTCAATTGATTCACAGTGACCGTTTTCGTCCTCTGTCGTGGAAATAAAGCTGTCGCAGACAAGACCGCTTGTTTTGTCGTATGACGGCATCAGAGTATCGCGGATGACCGGTTCGGTCTCATCCTGACCGGGCATTACGACCGCGACGAAAAGGCAGTCCTGTCCGTCCACCGCGATCATTCCGTGGGGAGTGGAGCTGTTATAATAGATGCTGTCTCCCTCGTCGAGATACTCGATGTTTTCCCCTACCTGTACCTTAAGGCGTCCCTTCATAACAATGTCGAATTCCTGTCCGGAATGCTTTGTAAGATGTATAGGGCGGTTCTGCAGCTCCTTACTGTATTCGTAACGAACCCAGTACGGTTCTGCTAATTTTTTACGGAAAAGGGGAGCTAAATTGCGGATGACGATACCGTCCTCTCTTGCGGTCTCCTGACCGTTGCCTTTACGGGTAACGGTGTATGAGGAAAGATGCGCCGAGCGTCCTGCAAGAAGGTCTGTTATCTCGATTCCGAACGCCAGCGCGCATTTATGTATAAATGTAAACGGGAAGTCGAGGTTTCCTTTTTCAAACTCACGGTAATCTTCGGCGCTTACCTCTGTCTTTTGAGCCATTTCTTCCTCGGTCATCCCGGAAATCTCCCGCATTTCTCTTATCCTCGCGGCGACCTCTTTTAGCTTACTTGCTTCTGATGTTGACATTTTTTCGTACCATTCCTTTCTTACCCGGCGTTTTTATCTGTGCGCCGCGCTGAAATAAAAAATAAATTCTTTGACTTCAAGACGGTAAGCTTTTAAGTAAGAAAAAACACCCGTCTCAAAGATCTCTTTGAGACGGGTGTGAAAATATACCCGCGGTACCACTCAAATTGCAGCCGTTTGGCTGCCGCTCTGCGGAATCAAACAATTCCTCGGCTTTTACGCAGTCGATACGGGAAACGTCTACTTGCATTCTGCTTTCGGGCTTCCGGCTCGGAAGTGATAGGTTATGACAGTATCTTCGCTGTCGGCTTACACCAGCCGCCGACTCTCTGTGAGCTTTAATACGCAACCGTCTTCGTCATTGCCTTTGTTTTTTACAGTATATCACAATGTTTTGGGTTTGTCAAGTGCTTTTTGAAATTTTTTTTGCGATTTCAGAAAGATGTGAATTTTCAGATCATTCTCCTTTGTAGTTGTAGATGATAGTGTACTCGCCGATGTTATAATTCCAATCTAACCCTTTTTGGATGGTATTCCACCGCGTTTCTGTTCCACTGTAATTAATTGTTGT
This sequence comes from uncultured Clostridia bacterium, assembly GCA_944393415.1. Taxonomy (GTDB): domain Bacteria; phylum Bacillota; class Clostridia; order Oscillospirales; family CAG-272; genus SIG673. Next base: position 32,871 of record CALYAD010000066.1, read on the forward strand.
CAGAGAGGCACAGTTATAGAACGCCTTCTCGCCTATTAAAGTAACGCTGTCAGGAATAGTAATGCTGGTCAGCGAGGAGCAGCTGTAGAACGCAGAAGTGCCGATGGATGAAACGCTGTCAGGAATGGTAACGATTGTCAGCGAGGAGCAATGCTTAAACGCGCAATCAGCGATCAACAGAGTATCGGCTTTAATGGAATATGAGCCTGATATTGTGGTTTTAGCTTCAATTAAGTATTTTCCGATATACAGTACTTCATTCTCCCAGTTATGGTCATTGCTGTAATATTCGGTACCGTAGAACGCAAAAGCTCCAATGTAAGAAACGCTGTTACCTATAGTAATGCCGCTCAGCGAGTAGCAGCAGTAGAACGCAGAATCTCCAATGGAAGAAACGCTGTTGGGAATAGTAACGCTTGTCAGCGAGGAGCAGCCGAAGAACGCCTTCTCGCCGATCGAATCAACGCCGTTGCCTATAGTAATACTGCTCAGAGAAGAGCAGTCAACGAACGCAGAAGCGCCGATGGAAGAAACGCTGTCGGGAATAGTAATACTGCTCAGCGAGGAGCAGCAGTAGAATGCCTTCTCGCCGATCGAATCAACGCCGTTGCCTATAGTAATACTGCTCAGCGAGGAGCAGCCGGAGAACACAGAATCCCCAATGAAAGAAACACTGTCGGGAATAGTAATACTGCTCAGCGAGGAGCAGTCGGCGAACGCAGAATCTCCAATGAAAGTAACGCTGTCCGGAATAGTAACACTGTTCAGTGAGGTGCAGTCAGCGAACATACCACGGGCAATAGAGGAAACGCCGTTATCTATGGTAACGCCTGTCAGAGAATTACAGTCCCGGAACGCATAATCAGCGACCAACCGAGTATCGGCTTTAATGGAATATGAGCCTGATATTGTGGTTTTAGCTTCAATTAAATATTTTCCGATATACAGCACTCCGTTTTCCCAGTTACGGTCATTATTGTAATATCCGGTATCATCGAACGCAGAAGAGCTAATGTAAGAAACGCTGTTTCCTATAGTAATGTCGGTCAGAGAGGAGCAATTACGGAACGCATCAGATTCAATTGAAACAACGCTGTCAGGAATGGTGACGCTTGTCAGAGAGGAGTATCCAAAGAATGCATAGGAGCTAACGGAAGTAACGCTGTCAGGAATAACAAGCTCAGTTACAAGTGTTCCATTTAGATATAAATTATGTGCATAATATAACGGATTTGCAATATCGCCACCAAAATTAATATTGCACCAATTGCCAATATCTGTTATATATACATCCGTCAGAGAGATGCAGTCGTAGAACGCGGAATGACCGATGGAGGTAACGCTGTCGGGAATAGTAACACTGGTCAAAGAAATGCAGCCGGAGAACATCATGTAGTTAATGGAGGAAACGCCGTTACCTATAGTAACACCGCTCAGAGCGGTGCAGTCGGAGAACCCGGAACGGCCGATGGAGGTAACGCTGTCGGGAATAGTAATGCTGGTCAGAGAGGTGCATCCGGAGAACGCGGAATAGCCGATGGAGGTAACGCTGTCGGGAATAGTAATGCTGGTCAGAGCGATGCAGCCGGAGAACGCGGAAGGTCCGATGGAGGTAACGCTGTCGGGAATAGTAATACTGCTCAGAGAGGTGCAGCCGGAGAACGCGGAAGGTCCAATGGAGGTAACGCTGTCCGGAATAGTAATACTGCTCAGAGAGGTGCAGTTCTCGAACATAGAAGGAGCAATGTAGGAAACTCCGTCGCCTATAGTAATGCTGGTCAGAGAGGTGCAGGAATTGAACACCCAGGAGCCAATGAAAGTAACGCTGCCGGGAATAGTAACAGCGCTCAGAGAGGTGCATCCGGAGAACGCGGAAGTTTCAACGGAAGCAACACTGTCCGGAATAGTAACACTGCTCAGTGAGGTGCAGTCAGCGAACATACCGTGGGCAATAGAGGAAACGCCGTTATCTATGGTAACGCCTGTCAGAGAAGTACAGTCCCGGAACGCATAATCAGCGACCAACCTAGTATCGGCTTTAATGGAATATGAACCTGATATTGTGGTTTTAGCTTTAATTAAATATTTTCCGATATACAGCACTCCGTTTTCCCAGTTACTGTCATTATTGTAATATCCGGTGCCTTCGAACGCATGCTCGCCAATTGAGGTAACACTGTCGGGGATAGTAACACTGTTAAGAGAGGAGCAGCCGGAGAACGCGGAAGTGCCGATGGAAGAAACACTGTTTCCTATAGTAATGCTGGTTAGAGAGGAGCAGCCGGAGAATGTCTCAAATTCAATGGAAGCAACGCTGTCAGGAATAGAAACGCTTGTCAGCGAGGAGCAATCCTCGAACGCATAAGAACCAATGGAGGTAACGCTGTTACCAATAGTAATGCTATTCAAAGAGGTGCATTTATGGAATGCCCAGGAGCCAATGGAAGTAACGCTGTCGGGAATAGTAACACTGGTCAGAGAGAAGCAGTTATAGAATGCCTTATTTTCAATGGAAGAAACTGGCTTGCCGTTATAACCGTAAGGAATAACGATATCTGTTGCGGTAACACTTCCGATACCGGCAACCACATAAGCGGTTTTATCATTGTTTAATTCAAACTCAAGCCCCTCGGTATATTCCCACGCCATGCCGCAAAGCGCACAGATGTTGTCGGCTGTGTAATTATGTATTCCGGCCTCGCAGCCGTCTGCCGGTTCGGTTTTGCAGGCGGCAAGCGTGCAGATAAGGCAGAAAAAAAGTGCAGAAATTAGAATTTTTCTTAACGCTTTCATAATTATCGTCATTCCTTTCTTATTTCGGATTCACGTTCAGTGGGTTTCGTCGCTTGCAGAGCCGCTCGGACCTTGAAGGTGCGAAAGCATTTGTTTTCTTAAGTATACCATATGGTCTTGTTTTTGTAAATACTTTTACGGATTTTTCTAAGGAACCTTTTTTACTTGGATTATAATAGTAAGTGCAACTGTAGAAAAAGAGAGGCAAAAAGGTGAAAAAGGATTGCAACTCACTGAAAAAACCTTTATAATGGTAAATGACGAGTAAACCAAGAAAGGAAA
>CALYAD010000067.1 GCA_944393415.1 uncultured Clostridia bacterium
TTTCTTGGTTTACTCGTCATTTACCATTATAAAGGTTTTTTCAGTGAGTTGCAATCCTTTTTCACCTTTTTGCCTCTCTTTTTCTACAGTTGCACTTACTATTATAATCCAAGTCAAAAAGTTCCCTGAGACCCTCAAAAACTTTTCTTTGAGCAGGCGACTTTGTTACGTCGCCGACATACTTTTTCCAGAGAAATTTTTTGGAGGTTTCAGGAACACTTTTTATAAAAAGGGTTCCTGAGAAAAAAGTGTTTCTGAAGAAAAAACATGGGCTGAGTTAATCATCGCTTTAACTCAGCTCCTGTCATATTGTAACAAAACTGTTGACAAGGCGTACAACTGATGATATAATAAAAAATGTAAGAAAGTTTTGGTCAAAGTGCTTGCACGTCCTGCTTTTTTCTTGCGGAAGGCGGAGGCCTTGATGTATACAGTATCGGATAAGAAAGGAAAGGTAGTAAAAATGGATTGTATTTTTTGTATGATAATTGACGGGAAAATACCGTCGTCAAAGGTATACGAGGATGAAAGAATTCTTGCGTTCAAGGATGTCAATCCTCAGGCGCCGGTGCATGTTCTGGTGGTGCCTAAAAAGCACATAGCGTCCGCGGATGACATAACCTCAGAAAACAGCGGTATAGTAGCCGGTATATTTGAGAAAATACCCGAAATAGCTAAAAGCGCCGGTTGCGGAAACGGATACAGAGTCATAACCAACTGCGGAGAGGACGCGTGCCAGTCTGTAAAGCATCTGCATTTTCATATTTTAGGCGGTCGTAAGCTGGCAGAGGAGATGGCGTAAACGTGAAATTGCTATTTCATCGCATCAGAATACAGCTTATTTCACGTACAAATTTTTTAAAAGCTTGAATTTTATTTGCTTAGGCAAAAGAAACGAGTCTCTTTTTATGAAAAACAAGGAAGTTTTGAAAGGAGAAATGTAGACAAACTCAAAAGAGGATAATTACATTGTCAGTATTTAAATTATGGGTATTATTTCAGAAGAGCTTGCCAAAAGAAAGCTGCCGTCTGTGCTCAGATTTTCCGACGGAAGCCCGGTGACATCAGATAACTGGGAAAAGCGCAGAGAAGAGCTGCTTGATATCCTCAGTCGGGAGGAATACGGTAATGCTCCGCCTCCTCCGGAGAGGGTCGAGACCGAAACCGTAAAGTGCGAGGAGCACCAGTATGCCGGTAAGGCTTATGTCAAAAGCCTGCGCCTTTCATTTGATACAGATAAAGGTAGATTTTCATTCCCGGTAACAGAGATAGTCCCAACCGGGAAAAAGAAATGCCCGACGTTTGTTACGCTCAATTTCAGAGCGGACGTGCCGGACAAATATTTGCCGGTCGAGGAAATACTCGACTATGGCTGTGCGATTCTTCGGGTTTATTATAACGACGTGGCGTTTGACGGAGAGGATAACTTCAAAGGCGGAATCGCGGCGATGTATGACCGTGCTGAATACAATTGGGGGAAGCTCAGAATGTGGGCTTGGGCGGCGAGCCGTGTAATGGATTATCTTCAGAATGCCGATTATCCGGATCTGTCTCGCGTAGCGATCGCCGGTCATTCAAGACTCGGCAAGACCGCGCTTATATGCGCGGCGTTTGACAAGCGCTTTGCCATTGCCTGCGCAAATGACAGCGGATGCTCCGGGGACGCTATAACCCGAGATAAAAAAGGCGAGCACGTTAAAGACATTTTTAAAAGCTTCCCGTATTGGTTCTGTGATAAGTACGGAACATACGCGGACAATGAAGCGTCAATGCCGTTTGATCAGCATTTTTTGCTATCCGCTATTGCGCCGCGTAAGGTTGCGCTCGGAGCCGCGCTTGAAGACGAATGGGCTGATCCTGATTCACAGTATTTGTCCGCGTGCGCGGCGTCGGAGGTATGGGAAATGATATGCGGGAAAGGTCTTGTGCATCCAGACAGACTGCCTGTACCCGGAGATTGTTTTGCTTCAGGAAACATAAAATATCACCTCCGCCGCGGAAGACATTTTTTGTCTAGAGAGGATTGGCAGCATTACTGCACCTATATGCTTGATTTGCGCTGATTATTGTCTATTGTATCGTTGTAAAAGCCAAGAATTATCCGAATATTCCTTCGATGATTTCGAGCAGCTTGAATTTGACCACATATTCACAGTCTTCCTGATCGGTGAGCAAACGGATTTGGTTTGCCGTAAATCCGACCTCGGCGAGAACCTCGTCGGCGCTAGCGGTTTGGGTACATACCTGCGGGAACAGTACACACCACCAATTTTGTCCTTCCGCCTCTCCAAGCTCTATTTTTACAGAGGTATAGTTACCGGCCGGCAGCGATATCCCCTCGTATTGTCTGCGGGGATAGTATTCCTCGGTTATCGTTACCGTTGCCTTGTAGTTTTTGCCGTTTTCGTTTATTACCTCGTCGGATACCCGCTCAATTTCATCGCTCATTTCTTCCGCCACACGTACCGCGTCCTCTTTGGTTTTACATTCCGACAGCGGATCCTTCAGAAGCTCGATAACAGCGTCGCGTACCTGCAGCTTTAGCTCCTGATCTTCCTTGCTGTCGGAGTTTGCGGGTATGTGGAGCCTTAGGGTCTTTTCGTAAATCTCCATTTCCTCATCCATGCTCATTCGTATAAAATTAAAAACCGAGACGACAAGCGCGACGGCTACCACCAATATAACAAACTTTTTTCCGCTTTTCATTATTTTTACCATGCCTTTCTATTATGAACGTTAATTATGAGCGTTAACGAGGCTGAGCGCCGAGCTTAAGCTCTTGACTCAGTTCCGCGTTATTGCTCTATGTACGTTTTGATTTTAGACCGGTTAAAATCCTTTGATACACGGAAAAAAATTTAACAAAATATATTTTTTTCTTTGAATACAGCTGTTATTTCCGGGCAATAATCACGTTAACTGTCTTAAGCGAGGCATGTAAAGCCTGATGCTCCGACACGTTAACAGATAAAATAATTTGTGTGATAAAAGGAAGGGGAACGGAATGATAAAGGGCTGTCAGAAGAGAGTTGTATGGGTGAGAAATACTGAAAGCGAATGGTTTGACGAGGCATATTTTATACTCTCGGAAAAATCCATGGAAAGAAGACCGAGGGAGACGGATATAATGGTTGAGGCGAACCGTATAATATCCGAGTCTCCGTTTGCGAGCTATTGGGGACTTGAAGCGGAGCGTAAGCAGGAGCCTGTGAGTAATAACAATAACGGTAAGCTCCGCTTCAAGTGGTTTTCTCTTGGCATGATCGCATGCGCAGCCGTAAGCGCCTTGATCATGTTAATGTTATAAAATGGTATATTATTGGCTTAATACTGCGAATAATAGACGTTTAATGATCACAAGTCGTCCGCGTCCTGTACCGGACGGCTTTCTTTTTCCTCAGGAGATCCTGTCCACATCCCGAGCGGGTCCGTTATAGAAGAATTAAAATGAAACGCTTCAATAGCGTTCATAGCTTCAAGCATGGGAGAGACAGTTCCGTTTTCAACTAAATAAGGATTTGTGATACGGTTAGCATTTATTTCTATTTTAATATTGTTTTTCTTTTCCATATTTATTTTATCTTCCTTTAGCTTTTTATTTTATAAGTATTTTTTGCCTAATATCATTTATTATACGGAGGACGCGAATTTTTACATTTTGCTGATAATACAAATAATGCTTATCGGATTTTTTAAATAAATAAAAAACTGTTGCAAACTTAATATTTCGGAGCTATAATTATAAAAAGGGGTTTTTCAGTAAATTAGACTCAAAAGACTATATTGACCGATAAATTTTTTTGAGAATCAGAGTGAAAGAAATATTGCGTCGCGTCAGAATGCGGACGCTTTCACGCTTCAATTTTCTTTGGCTAAGCAAAACACGAAAATTTTCATATCTATTTAAGCCGTCTGCGGCGGCATGGAAATTAAGATGATTCTTTGAGCAAGGCGGTATAAAAACAAAGATGAGAAAAGTACTTATTACCGGAGGCTCGCGTGGTATTGGGCGGGCATGTGTTGAAAAATTCATTTCAGAGGGGGACTGTGTCGCGTTTGTGTACAGAACGAGCGACGCTGACGCGAATGAGCTTGCGCAAAGGACCGGCGCAAATTTGATAAAGTCGGATGTCTCAAGCCCGGAAGGGGCGAAAAATGCCGCCAAAAAAGCTTTGGAGCTTCTTTGCGGCATAGATATACTTATAAATAACGCGGGTATTTCTTGTACGGGGCTTCTGACAGAGCTGAGTTACGACGGATGGCGCAGGGTACTGGATACAAATCTCACGTCCGCTTACTGCTTATGTCGTGAGCTTATACCCGGAATGGTCTCCCGTAAATACGGAAGCATATTGAACATCGGGTCTGTCTGGGGAAATTACGGAGCCTCGTGCGAGGTCGCGTATTCAGCCTCCAAAGCCGGTTTGCGCGGCTTTACGCTTGCGCTTGCAAGAGAACTGGGACCATCCGGGATAACCGTTAACTGTCTTGAGCCGGGTGTTATAGATACGGATATGAACGCCTCTTATGATACCGATGAGCGTAAGGCTTTAGAGTCTGCCGCGGCGCTTTGCCGAATCGGAAAACCCTGGGAGGTAGCTGAGGCTGCTTACTTTTTAACATCTGACAAGGCGCGCTTTATCACCGCGCAGACGTTGGGTGTCGACGGTGGATTTCCGTTTGGGTGAAGGATCGGCCCGCGTGATCCCGTTTAAAGTGAAAGGATATTCTCCGGATTAATAGACGGATATATTTATTTTCAGAGATTTTACCTCAGATACTTGAAAAATAATAAAATATAGGTTATAATAAAACGTGATGAAAAAACTTTAATATGAAAGGATAAACAAAATGGAAAACGAAGTAGAAGAGGCTTCCTGTACTCACGACTGCTCCACCTGCTCGGCGGCGTGCTCCTCCAGACAAGAGCCGGAAAGCTTGCTTGAGCCGCAAAACAAGGCAAGCGACATAAAGCATGTTATAGGGATCGTGAGCGGAAAGGGCGGAGTTGGGAAATCCTCGATAACCGCCATGCTCGCGGTAATGACCAGACGTCTCGGATTCAATACCGCGGTTCTTGACGCGGATATAACGGGACCGTCTATTCCGAAAATTTTCGGGCTTAAGGGTGAGCTTACCGGATGCGAGGACGGTATTATTCCTAAGGCTACCATAACCGGGATAAACGCGATAAGCATTAATATGCTGCTGTCTGACGACGGAGCGCCGGTTATCTGGAGAGGTCCTATCATTGCGGGGACTGTAAAACAGTTCTGGAGCGATGTCGTCTGGGGAGACGTGGACTATATGTATGTAGATATGCCGCCCGGAACAGGGGATGTACCGCTTACTGTCATGCAGTCTATCCCGCTTGACGGAATAATAATTGTCGCGTCTCCGCAAGAGCTTGTGTCGATGATTGTCACAAAAGCGGTCAATATGGCAAAGATGATGAATGTTCCTATTCTCGGTATAATAGAGAATTACAGCTATCTAAGCTGTCCGTGCTGCGGGGAAAAAATAGAGCTGTTCGGGAAGTCTCATGTCGACGAGATAGCTGAACGCTTCGGCATACCTGTACTTGCCAGAGTTCCGATGGACCCCAAGATAGCCGCGCTTTGCGACGCGGGTACTATTGAGACTGTAGAGACATCGGTACTCGACGAGGCGGTCGAAAAGCTTACCGCCGAGCAATAATTGTTACTTTATTTATCCATGGGAAGCGGAAGCTACATCATGGTTCTGAATAAAATTTACAAAAAAAGAGGGCTCTTTAGCTCTCTTTTTAATTATCAAAATCATTGACAAGAAATGCTCTTTGTGCTAAAATTGTTATAGAGTCTAAAAAATAATCAGCGTGAAAAATGTATTACATCGCATCAGAATGCGGCTGGTTTCACGCTCAAATTTTCTTGCGAAAATTATTCATATCTATTAAAAACCGATTATAACGGTTTTTTAGTCGCCAAAGGCGACATGAGGAGATTAGCGTGAAAGATATATTTCATCGTGTCAGAATGCAGATAAATTTTTTTGCTATTGCAAAACACGAAAATTTTTCAAATTCTATTTGAGCCGCCTTTGGCGGCATGGAGGATTAGCGTGAAAGATCAATCTGATCGCATCAAAATGCAGATAGTTTCACGCCCAAATTTTCTAAAAAGCTGAACGCTTTTTGCTTCGCAAAGCGAAGCCCGAAAATTTTTCATGCCTATTTTGTGCTGCCTTGGGCAGCATGGGGGATTATTATGAGGAGATGGTTATGACAGCTGCTAATTTTGCAAAGAAGTGTAATGATTTGAGAGAGTACGAGGAATTTATCCTCGATTTTGTGAGATCATCGCTATCCGGTTTTATTGAAATGCTATCAAGAAGAGAAATAACGACGGAAATTGCGTTAAAATGGAGATACACTAAAAGTATTGATTTTACCCGGACCAGGCCGGAAATGAAGAATAATTATGAATGTTTTATAGATATAAAGCTGGATATGTTAAGGGGCGTTGTTTTTTCTCACGCGGTATCGGAGATAAAAATGTATGAAAGCCCGAGATTTAAAAAGCTTCAGATTTACGATTTTCTCTCCGATACCATAACCAAGATAGGCAGGATACTTCTGGAGAGCGGTGGGAGCTGACGGAAACGGTGTAGCCGGTGTTATGTATAAAGTGGGCTACAAAGTTTTTGAAAGGTTAAGTCTTTTTCGGGGCTGAGTCAATTGCAAAAAGCTTTTGACTCAGCCCCATTTTTGTGTTTATTCAGATAACTTTGTAATAATATGTGAAGTTGGAATTCCTCCGTATTTAACGGCCATTTTATTTAAAATATTTTCCGCGCATTTTACACGTTCCGAGGGCGGTATATTATCATCCAGAATTTTAATAATCAAAGGATATATATCCGGCAATTCTTTTTCAAATATCCGCAAAGTTTTTTTGGGTGATCCTCTCCATATTCCAAAAAAATCATATAAATTGTTATAGATGCCTACTATTACTTCAGAAAATATCAAGCGAAAGCTGATATTGTCCTCTATTAGATCTTTAGCGTCCTCTATTAAGTTTGATAGTTGAATAAGCACATTTATGATACGTGATTTCGGCATAGTTTCTATAGGAATAAAAGCTTGATTTTTTATATTTTTGGCCAATGATATATATTCTTCAGTTTCCATATCATTAATATATAGGAATTTACCGTCAATAAGAGAATTGATAACCGGTGCTTCTCTACTGACTATCAATTTTCTTAACATGGATAACGATATTTCAAATAAGTCAACCTTTACTCCGCGTAACGTATCATAATAATGAATAAAACCCCCTGAATTTTTATAGATCCACAAGTCAATGTCACTGTTTTGCGTCTCTGTTCCATCAGCTACTGAACCGAAAACAAGAATGCCTCTAACTTCATCCGATTTTTTATACTTATCAACTAATTCCCGTAAAACTTGTTTATGTAATTTCATAATTTATTCCTATCTTAAAATAACTAGTTTGTTGTGCTTCGTTATCGGACTTTTTCTCAAAAACTTTTATTAAAGGATAAGATAACTTGGATCAGAGCAGGCGTGAAGATGAAACCGTCTGCATTTTGACGCGATCTATTCCTCCCGACTTCAGTGAAGCGCCGGGACGTGCACAGCGCTTCACTTTATTTTTGCCTCTCTTTTTCCCTTAATACCACGTTTTCGGCGCCGAGCAGTTCTTTCAGCTCATTTACGACAAACGGAGTTGCGTCAAGATGCAGATCGCCGCGTCCGACGTATTTCCCGGTTTCGCTGTCATAAAACACCACCGGAACGCTTCCGTCAAAAATCTCTATCAGATTTATTGCTTTCCGCGCTTCGCGGCTTTCAATAGAAGGTACGCGAAGAAATATTCTGGAAGCCTGTCCCGCTTGGGGATGGGAAGCGTATTTTGAAGAGAATCCGATATTGGGGTTATTCTGAACGGGAGAGGGAATCGTGCGAGCGTGGGTTTCGGCGTTTTGTCTTGCCGTATTCTGATTTTCTATTCCGGAAAACGGAGACGGGCGGTGAGTATATCTTCCGTTCGGCCGCATGGGCGCCGCGGCGCGGATTATTATGCGGGGCTCTTCTTCCTCTCTTATGCTTATTTCTCCGTAAACGGCAATAACCGAGTCGGGAGTGAATAGAGGCATAAACTCAGTATATATTTTAGGAAACGCGATGAGCTCGATCTCTCCTGTTCTGTCCTCAAGCGTGATAAAAGCCATTGCTTCACCGCTTTTTGTGTTTTTTATGCTCCGACCGGTGACGTTTCCGACCAACGCCACGCATTGCGACTCCACGTACTCTTCCGTCGGGCTTGTCTCATCAAAGGCGGCGAGCACGGACGCTATGCTGACCGCGCCGACATCCTTTTCGTTTTCGGAATATTCGTCGGTTATATGACCGGAAAAGTACATTCCCGAGGCCTCGCGCTCAAGGCTGAGCAGTACCCGTAACGGGTATTCGGGAATATCTGAATATTCGGTGCTGTCGTGGTATTCATTGTCCGGTTCGGCGTCGTTTCCCGTATCAAGAGAAAACAGATTCATCTGACCGGTAATGTTAGCGCGCTTCTTTTCGGAAATACGGTTTACTATCTCGTCAAGTTTTTCGAGCAGCCTGCTCCTGTATATGCCGAAAGCGTCAAAGGCGCCGGCCTTTATCAGCATTTCGAGCTGTTTTTTATTCATATCTCTTCCGTGCATGCGTTCGGCAAAGTCGGTGAATGAACGGAAATTTCCACTGCTCTGTCTTTCCTCGAGAATGCGGTTGACAAAGCCTATGCCGACGTTTTTCAGTGCAGACAGACCGTAGCGGATGTTATGGCCGTCGGAGCTGAAATCAACGTCGCTTTCGTTTACCGAAGGCGGAAGTACCTTTATTCCGAGACGTGACGCCTCCGACATATATTCGGCGAGCTTTGCGCGGTTGCCAAGCTCGCTGGTCATCAGCGCGGCGAGAAACTCGGACGGATAGCGGGCCTTGAGAAACGCGGTTCGGTAAGCCAGGACCGCATACGCCGCGGCGTGACTTTTATTGAAGGCGTAGCCCGCGAAGCTTACTATATCATCGAATATCGACGCGGCTTTGGTTTCGTCGATAGCGTTTGCCCTGCAGCCATCGAGGAAATCCGCGCGCTGCTGTTCTATGACCTCGGGCTTCTTTTTTGAGATAGCCTTGCGTACGACGTCCGCCTTTCCGAAGGAATAGGAGGCGAGCGTCCTGAATATCTGCATCACCTGCTCCTGATAAACCACGCAGCCGTAAGTTGAATCAAGTATCGGGGCGAGCTGCGGAAGCTCGTATTCAACCTTGCCCTTACGGCGGTTTTCGATCAGGCGCGGTATATTTTCCATGGGTCCCGGACGATACATGGATATAGCCATCATGATATCGTCGATGGATTCCGGACGGAAGGTCGTGAGCATTTGTCTCATGCCGGAGGACTCAAGCTGAAAAACACCCGCGGTCTGACCGAGCTTCAGCAGCTCAAAGGTAGCGGTATCGTCCTGAGGGACGCTTTCAATCCGGAAATCAGGAAGCTTTTTCCTTATCATTTTTTCAGTGTCTGATATAACGGTCAGATAACGAAGCCCGAGAAAATCGAATTTAAGCAGACCGAGCTCCGCTACCGTGTCCATGTCATACTGTGTGACACGAGCCTCGCCGCTGAGCGCGAGAGGAACGTATTCGTATATCGGACGGTCGCTGATAACAACGCCGGCGGCGTGTGTTGACGCGTGGCGCGGCATGCCCTCCAGCGCTTTCGCTGTGTTTACCAGACGTCTTATGTCCGGGGAGGTGTCGATAAGCTCACGGAACGGCTTGTAGTTTTCGGCCTCCGCGAGCGTCACTCCGAGCTTTTTGGGCATCGCTTTGGTTGCCGCGTCTCCGTCGGAATATGGAAGACCCATAGCGCGCGCGGCGTCTCTGAGCGCTGCTTTGGCCGCCATGGTTCCGAAGGTTATTATCTGAGAGACATGGTCCTGACCGTATTTTTCTGTAACGTACCTGATAACCTCTTCGCGTCGGATGTAACAGAAATCAATATCAAAGTCCGGCATGCTTATACGCTCCGGGTTGAGAAAACGTTCAAATATCAGCCCGAAGCGAAGGGGATTTATGTCTGTGATATTCATCAGATAGGCGATCAGACTTCCTGCCCCGGAGCCCCTTCCGGGTCCTACTGATATCCCGGAGGACTTCGCAAAGGTCACAAAATCCCGCACTATCAGATAGTACTCGGCGTAACCCATGTTTATTATTACAGACAGCTCATATTCCATTCTCTGACGGTAATCCTTTTCGGAGAATTCCCCGTTATATGAGATATCGCCTTTTGAAATTCTATCTCTCAGACCTTTTTCCGACAATGCTTTAAGATATTCGGCCGGCGCGCTTCCGTCCGGTGGAGTGAAGGCAGGGAGATAGTAGCTTCCGAATTTAAATTCGAAATTACATCTGTCGGCTATTTTCGCGGTGTTTTCAATTGCACCGGGAAAGTCCGTGAACAGAGACTCCATCTCCTCGGTACTTTTGTAATAAAACTCATTTGTCTCAAAGCCTATCGGACGTCCGTCGGTTATCTTTGAGTTTGTCTGGATACACATCATTATAGCCTGAGTATCGGCGTCCGCGCGGCGGAGATAATGTACGTCGTTGGTCGCGACAAGCGGAATTCCGGTGGAGGCGGATATGCTCTTAAGAACCGCGTTTACTTTTGTCTGTTCCTCTATCCCATGCTGCTGTAGCTCAAGATAGAAATTGTCCTGCCCGAAGATATCCCTCATTTCAATGGCTTCCGCTTTGGCCTCCTCCGTCAGACCCTTTACAATAAGTCTCGGGATTCTTCCCGCAAGGCAAGCTGACAGCGCGATAAGCCCGGAGCTGTGTTCCCTTAACAGCTCTTTATCTACCCGGGGCTTGATGTAAAAGCCCTCGGTAAAGCTTTTCGATACCATTTTTATAAGGTTTTTATAGCCTGTCTCGTCTTTGCACAGCAGGATCAGATGGTTTGATTCCGAATCCTCGGCGTAGCTCTTATCAAACCTTGTCCGCTGAGCCACATAGACCTCACAGCCGATTATAGGCTTTACTCCTTCCGCTTTACAGGCTTTATAGAACTGAACTGCGCCGTACATGACCCCATGGTCGGTTATTGCCACCGCTGAATGACCCTCGGATCTTGCTTTCTTCGCTATATCCGATATCCTGCAGGCTCCGTCAAGGAGACTGTATTCGCTGTGCAGATGAAGATGAACAAAAGGCTGCATAATTTTAATCCATGCTTTCGCCCGGGCGAAGGCTCCTTTCTATCGGAATTTGTTCCGGTCTCCGAAAAGCCCGGAATAACGGTGCGTCAGTGGCATTAAGCTTATTTTGAGTCGCCTATGATTTTTATATATCCTCAGGGCGCTCGTAGCGTTTGCGTACACCTATCGAAAGTCTTGTCGTCAGCGCCATAGTTATGCAGAAAAATACGATATTTACTGCCAGATGAATCATCCAATAAATCGGGAAGGGGTGAAGCAGCGCAGAAAAGAGAAGAGTGGAAACGCCCGTAACCGAGAGAGATATACAGTATGCCTTCAGTATTTTTATTGTCCCGAGGACGAATTTTTCGTTGCGTTTTGCGGTTCTGACAAACTCTTCGGGGACATCCGCGGTTATCTGCTTTTCGACTATCGGCAGCAGAGGATAAAACAGGTGGTATGCGAAAAGTATGAGAGCCACCGCCTCAGCCAGCGCGGTCACTACCGCGGCGATATACTCGAATATATAGTGTGTTATAAGATAGTCAAAGGAAGCGAAAAAACGGTTTTTCATAAATATGTTGAAATAAATAAAGTTTATCAAAGAAAGAAAAGTATATATACTGCCGAAGATCATTGCTTTCTTTATTTTGGTTTTGTCCGTGTAGGGAGATATGACCCATAAAGCAACGATCATGAATATTCCGAACGGGAAATCCGGAATACAGTTCACGCCGTCTCCTATAAGATCGATAAGGAAAAAGGAGGCCACGGACATTATAACAAACGATGTAAGCAGTCTTTTTCTTATAAAATATCCCGGTTCAGTTTCCCGCTTGTACTTATATGCGTCTTTGAGAGAGGCTATGAATTGCTCGTCCCTTGACAGCCTGCCGATATAGGAGATAACAGCCGTATACCAGAATGCGGCAAATATCAGTGTAAGGATTATTCCTACCAATGTAAGTATATCGGAGTATTCAGTCCAGTCATTGAGAAGCTGGTCTCCGGAGCCCGGCGTTATCAGCTCGTCGTCTCCGCTGTTCATAACCGAACCGAGCTGGGGTATTATCGCGAATATACCGCGAGCGGCGAAAAAAATTATTCCAACTGTTTTGAATTCCGGAATTTCCTTCGGCTTTCCGCCGTGTCGTATATTCAAATAAGCGAGTCCGTCGTAGAGCGCGGGGATTGCCATGACCGCAAGACCGAATTCTATAACGCCGAATATAAGCGTAACGCTCAGCCGCATAACGTCGTCAAACGTTCCGCTTGCGAAAAAAATAAGAGTCCTGGCCAGTGAAGCGTACATCATATACCTAAAGTAGGGACGCGCGTCGTCAAGCTCCGGGGAAATGGAGCTGATACGGTTAAGTCCTATTAGTATAAGTATACATCCGATAAAATCCGGAAAAATATCAAGAATGGCGATCATCGGATTAAGCATAAACGCCATTCCTACAATTATCAGCATCAGATCCATGCTGCTGTATCTGCTCCTTTCATATTGATTGTGGGTTTATCTGCGCTTCTTTTTCTTTTTTTGATCTTTGACAGCGTTTTTTTCCCGTTTATTTTCCGTTTCGTCTTCTCTTGTGACGCCGAGATAACAGGTGATTATCATCCAAAGGTTTAGAATACGCCATATCAGTCCGATAATGAACGGATACAGCAGTATAAGCTCATAGCCCTCGAAAATCTGCGGTACGAGTATTGAAAGCGCCGACATGAGCATTTCAAAAACGAAATACACGAACATGACCGCCATATTCCGGCTGGAGTGCCTTACGAGCGCCGGGATCTCCGCGGTTTTACCTATTGCCCTGACTCCGAGGTAGACGAAAAACATAGTCGCCACCTCGGCGCATTCGCTGAGTATACGCACAGTGTTGTATACATACCCGTACCAACCGGGAGCCGGGGCGCCGTCAAGGGATACGCTGTATATCTGAAGAGCGAGAAGCGCAGCGCCGATGGGAACCGCGGCATACAGCACACGTTTTGCTTTGGCGAAAGCCGGCTCGAATTTCGACAGCCTGAGCATCGCGAACAGCATCAGCGTGTAACCCGCGACCGGAAGTATCGTTATCTCTCCGAAAGTCAGCTGAAATAAGAGGAGATAACCTAAAAACAACCATTCAAAACGCATATAATAACCATGCCCTTGTGTTATAAAGGCAGCCTTTTTTCGTGATTCGCGGTGATTGTGACAATAACGGGAAATGACGCCGCGTCATCCGCCATGTCCCGTGATCTTTCTCTTAAGAGTTTATGCCTTTATTGACGATAAAGCCTGACAATAACGCCGATCTCCGAATGTCATATGTCAAGAGGCAGCCAAGCCATTATCCGTTGACTCCGATTCAGTCAAATTTGTCCTTGCCGCAGCATCTTTTGTATTTTTTCCCGCTTCCGCAGGGACAAAGAGCGTTTTTGGAGATACCGTTGACCTTTTTGACGATCGTGTTTCCCTTTTTCTCGGCTTTTGAAGAGTCCGTGAAATTCTCTGCGGTGACTTTTGCGACCTCACGGCGCTCGACCATTTTCGCGGGAACGGCGGTCAGAACCTTGCGGACCGTCGCCTCTCTGATACCGTCTATCATTTCGTCGAACATATCCGCGCTGGCGATACGGAACTCGTTTATCGGATTTCTCTGAGCGTACGCCTGGAGTCCGATGCTTTCCTTGAGATCGTCCATAGCGTCAAGATGCTCGATCCATTTTGTGTCTACCTCTCGCAGAAGTATCACTCTTTCGACCTCACGCATGTTTTCGCCGAACATCTCGGTTCTTTCAGCGTATCTTTCCTCAGCCTTTTTCATAAGCTCGCGTTCAATATCAGACGGCTTGAGGCTTTCAAGCTCTTCCTCTGAGTATTTTAAGCTGTTTTCATCGCACAGCACCCCGTAGAAATGACTGCGCAGATCGTCTATTCTCCACTCGGAGCGCTCGCCTGAGGTACATGAGGCGACTGCGTTTTTTATCGTGGATTCGATCATTGATTTTATCTTCGCGCTCATATCCGCGCCGTCAAGGACCTCGTCACGCTGGGCATAGATGATTTTTCTCTGCTCGTTCATTATGTCGTCATAGCTCAGTACATTTTTCCTTCGCTGGAAGTTTCTGTCCTCAAGGCGCTTCTGCGCGTTTTCGATAACGCTCGTCAATATTCCGTATTCAAGCGGCGTGTCGCCGGAATTCAGCTTTTTGATACGGTTTATATTTCCTTCCGAAGCAAAGAGCCGGATAAGATCGTCGTCAAGAGAAATAAAGAACCGGCTCTCTCCCGGATCGCCCTGACGTCCGGAGCGTCCGCGAAGCTGGTTGTCTATACGGCGGCTTTCATGGCGTTCGGTACCGACGATGAAAAGTCCTCCGGCGTTCCTGACCTTTTCCGCGAGCGGCTCGATTTTTTCTCTGTGTTTTTCATAAAGCTCATGGTAGACCTTACGCGCGGCGAGTACTTCCTCGCTTACCGAGACCGAGGAGCCGACTGCCAGTCCTATTGTCTCTTCGTCGTACAGGGGAAGATTGGTCTCGGGATCGGTCATGGCGCGCATATCGTTTTTCGCGAGATGCTCCGGGTTTCCGCCGAGCATTATATCCGTTCCGCGTCCCGCCATGTTGGTGGCAATAGTGACCGCGCCCGGTCTTCCGGCCTCTGCCACTATCTCGGCTTCCTTTGCGTGCTGCTTGGCGTTAAGCACCTTGTGCGGTATACCGCGCTTTTGCAGCATCGAGGATACAAGCTCGGATTTGTCTACCGATATGGTTCCGACGAGGACCGGCTGTTCCTTTTCATGACATTCCTCGACCTGATCGCAGATGGCTTTGTATTTGCTTTCCATGGTGTTGTAGATCCTGTCGGGATAATCGCGGCGTATCATCGGCTTGTTTGTCGGTATCTCGACCACGTCAAGCGCGTAGATCTCTCTGAACTCGTTGTCCTCGGTCAGAGCCGTACCGGTCATGCCGGAGAGCTTTTTGTAAAGTCTGAAATAGTTCTGGAAGGTTATTGTGGCGAGAGTTTTCGATTCCTTCTGTATCTTGACGTTTTCCTTTGCCTCTATCGCCTGATGCAGTCCGTCACTGTAGCGTCTGCCCGGCATAAGTCGTCCCGTAAAGGTATCTACAATGATTACCTTGCCGTCCGAGACGATATAATCCTCATCGCGGTGCATGATCGCCCTTGCCCTTACCGCCTGGTTTATATGATGCACAAGCGTTGAGTTTTCCGGATCGGATATGTTTTCTACGGAAAAATACTTTTCGGCCTTTTTCAGACCGGATGCGGTAAGAACCGTTGAACGCGCTTTTTCGTCCACGGTATAATCGTATTCGCTCTCTATGCCCTCGTCGATGACCTTTGAGTCCAGCTCCTTTATTCTGAATTCCTTTAAAGTGCGGACGAATTTGCAGGCCTTTTCATACATGTCCGTGGATTCTTCGCCTTCGCCGGAAATTATCAGAGGAGTACGCGCCTCATCGATAAGTATGGAGTCTACCTCGTCTATGATCGCGAAGGCGTGTCCGCGCTGTACCTTGCGTTCCTTGTATATTACCATGTTGTCGCGCAGGTAATCAAAGCCGAATTCGTTATTGGTTCCGTACGTTATATCACAGGCATAAGCAGCCTTTTTTTCTTCTTTGCTCTGATTGTGGATCAAAAGTCCTGTGGTCAGACCCATGAATTCGTATACCCTGCCCATCTCCTCGGAGCCTACCCGGGCGAGATATTCGTTGACCGTGACAATGTGTACTCCGTTTCCGGTCAGAGCGTTGAGATAAGCCGGAAGCACGGCGACAAGAGTTTTGCCTTCTCCGGTCTTCATTTCGGCAATTCTTCCCTGATGCAGGACTATACCTCCTATCAGCTGCACTCTGAACGGACGCTTTCCCAATACTCTGTCCGCCGCCTCTCTTACCGCGGCAAATGCTTCGGGAAGTATGTCTTCGAGGGTTTCGCCGGCGGTTAACCGCGATTTGAAATCATCGGTACATTCGCGCAGCTCCGCGTCGGTCATGGCCGCGTATTTATCACCAAGCGATTCTATTTTATTGACGGTACCCTCGAGGTGTTTGATCTGACGCTGACTGTAGGTTCCGAAAATTTTTGTAAACAAACTCATAAAGCTCTCCATTCCGCCGGCAGGCTTATATATTTATCTTGTAGGGTTTATAGGTATTTTTTATTTTAATTGAGCGACTTTCTCTTATATCATATATATAACTATAATTATACCTTTAAAAATAAACGTATGTAACAATATTTTGTAAATATTGTTATTCCTATTGAAAATTTTTCAATAATATTATATAATAACAGAAAAACAAGATTCGGAGAGAATAATAAAGTGTCAGACCTGAATTTGGTATTGGTTGAACCGCAGATACCTCAGAATACCGGCAATGTCGCCAGAACCTGTGCGGTTACGGGCTCCGCGCTCCATCTCGTGAAGCCTATGGGCTTTGAAATAGATGACCGCAAGCTTAAGCGCGCGGGACTGGATTACTGGGATAAGCTGGATATAACGTATTACGACAGTCTTGATAGTTTCCTGGAAATAAACGCAAATGAGAGCCTGTACTTTTTTTCAACCAAAGCGTATAACTCTTTCAGCGGAATTTCTTACCCCAAACGCTGTTTTCTGGTATTCGGAAAGGAGACCGCAGGGCTTCCGCCCGAGCTTATACGCTCAAATCCGGAGCGCTCGGTGCGTATACCTATGAGAGATTCGCTCAGGTGCCTGAATCTCTCAAATTCCGTGGCCATCGGAGCCTACGAGGTGCTGCGTCAATGGGGATATCCGGGGCTTACAAACGACCCCGCGTTCAGGTTTTAGAGGGCTAAAACAGAATTTCCGAAAGCAGAGTGTTCGAGACGTTAAAGCCTTTCGGAGTGAATCTGATATATCCGCCGTTTTCTTCAATAAATCCCGCTTTTATAAATCCGCGCGCACGGCTCAGATATTTTTCGGCGTTAGGCGTGATACTATAGAGCTTTTTTAACTCGAGTCCCCGGCAAAGCCTGAGGCGAAGCATAATATATTCTTTTGCCGCGTCTTCTTCCGTTAATATCTCGTCCGTTTTGGTCACATCCGTAAAATCCTGACTGGCACAGTAGCTTTTTATATCGGTTATGACACGGAAACGCCGTCGGTCGCGGTATGAGCAGGCGCCCGTTCCCAGCCCGAGGTATTCCATCCCGTTCCAATAAAGCAGGTTGTGCGCGCACTCTCGCCCGGGGAGAGAATAATTTGATATTTCATAACGCCGATACCCCGAGCTTTCCAGAATTATCTGAGCGAGTCCGTTCATTTCGGCCTCACAGTCTTCTTCGGGAAAGGCGTATAAGCTTTGGTTATTAAAGAGTCGGGTGCCCGGCTCAAGCTGCAGACCATAAACGGAAATATGCTCGGGTGAAAGCGAAACGGCCTTGTAAAGGGTTCTTTTAAAGCTGTCTGTAGTCTGATCGGGAATACCGTACATTATATCAAGGCTGATATTATCAAACCCGCATTCTCTGGCGACGGCAAAGGAGCGTTCGGTATCATTTTCGGAATGGATACGGGAAAGCAGCTTTAATTCATTGTCGTTTGCGCTTTGCATTCCGATACTGAGCCGGTTCACACCGGCATTTTTTAATGCCTTGAGCTTGTCCGAGTCAAAGGTCGCCGGATTGGCTTCGACGGTAAATTCCGCATTCGGGGATATATCGAACGAGCTTTTTATGTTCGCGATTATATCCGTAAGCTGCTTAGTGGGGAGTATGGTCGGAGTTCCGCCTCCGATGTATATGCTTTGTATACTCGGACGGCCGTATATTTTACCCCAAAGCTTTGATTGTCTGCATAGAGAAGCGGTATAGGCGCTTTTCAGTTCGTTTTGACCGTTTTTCCCACAGGCAAGGGAATAAAAATCACAGTACGCGCACTTTGATACGCAAAACGGGATATGGATATAGAGTCCGGTACTCATCGGTTTTCGTCGTCAAATTTGAGGACCGCCATAAACGCTTCCGGGGTAACCTCAACGCTTCCAAGTCTGCGCATCTTTTTCTTGCCCTCTTTTTGTTTTTCCAAGAGCTTCTTTTTTCTGGTTATATCTCCGCCGTAGCATTTGGCAAGCACGTCCTTGCGCATCGCTTTTACGGTCTCGCGCGCGATCACCTTACCCCCGATACATGCCTGTATCGGTATCTCAAACAATGCACGCGGGATATTTTCCTTCAGCTTTTGGGCGATCTGTCTTCCCCTAGGGTACGCTTTTTCCTCGTGAACGATAAACGAAAGAGCGTCTACCATCTCTCCGTTAAGAAGAAAGTCCAGCTTTACAAGCTTTGACGGAAAATAACCGATAAGCTCGTAGTCAAGAGAGGCGTAGCCTTTGCTGCGGCTCTTCAGGGCGTCGAAAAAGTCATAAATTATCTCGTTTAGCGGAAGGGTGTAATGAAGCTCGGTACGGGACGCGTCAAGGTATTTCATGTCTTTGAAGGTCCCTCTGCGCTCCTGGCACAGCTCCATAATTCCTCCCACGTAATCCGGCGGTGTGATTATGCTTGCTTTTACCATAGGCTCATATGCCTGTCCGATCTCGTCCTGTGGGGGATATTTGGAGGGGTTGTCTATGAATACAGAGCTTCCGTCCCTGAGTTCGATTTTATAAATTACGCTCGGGGCAGTGGTGATTATGTCGAGATTAAACTCCCTTTCGATTCTTTGCTGTATTATTTCCATGTGCAGCAATCCAAGGAAACCGCATCTGAAGCCGAATCCGAGAGCTGTTGAGGTTTCCGGCTCGTATGAAAGAGCCGCGTCGTTTAACTGAAGCTTTACCAGCGCGTCGCGAAGGTCTTCATATTTAGCCCCGTCCTCGGGGTAAATTCCGGAATAAACCATAGGCTGCACCTTCTTGAACCCGGGAAGCGGCTTGTCCGCCGGTGCGTCTGCAAGAGTTATTGTATCGCCTACGCTTGTCTCTGACAGCGTTTTTATCGAGGCGGTAAGATAACCCACCTCTCCCGCACTTAGAGCTTCTGAGGCGGAAAGCCCGAACGGCTCGAGATAACCGACGTCGGTTACCTCGAAAACCGCCCCGGTGCTCATCATTTTTATTTTATCTCCCGTCCTGACCGCTCCGTCCATCACTCTGACTATCACCACCACCCCCAAATAAGGATCGTAATACGAATCGAATATCAGGGCTTTGAGAGGAGCGTTTTCATCGCCCTTTGGCGCCGGGATCTGTTCTATTATGGCTTCGAGAACGTCGACGATGTTCTGCCCGGTTTTGGCGGATACCGCCGGACAGCCCTCAGCGGGGATGCCTATTACCTCCTCGACCTCGTTTCGCGCCCGATCTATATCGGCGGATGGAAGATCGATCTTGTTTACTACGGGGATGACCTCAAGACCTGCGTCTATCGCAAGATAAGCGTTGGCAAGTGTCTGAGCTTCCACTCCCTGCGTTGCGTCGACGATAAGAAGCGCGCCCTCGCAGGCGTTTA
Organism: uncultured Clostridia bacterium; assembly: GCA_944393415.1. Classification (GTDB taxonomy): domain Bacteria; phylum Bacillota; class Clostridia; order Oscillospirales; family CAG-272; genus SIG673. Next base: position 19,775 of record CALYAD010000067.1, read on the forward strand.
GAGAACGGGAAACCTCATAATTAAAGTCGACGTGTCCGGGAGTGTCTATGAGGTTCAGGGTATATTCATTCCCATCGGAATGCAGGTATTTCATTCTTACCGCGCGCGCCTTTATGGTGATACCGCGTTCTCTTTCAAGCTCCATGCTGTCAAGCAGCTGTTCCTCCATTTCTCTGGAGGTTACCGTATGAGTTTCCTCAAGGAGACGGTCGGCAAGAGTTGACTTGCCGTGATCTATGTGGGCTATTATTGAAAAATTTCTGATACGAAATTGACGTTCGGTCATGGTTTGTGCACTGCGCCTTTCTTTGTGATTCCGGTATATGATATTTATTTTATTATATATTATTTTAAACGGAAAATCAAGTGCTTTTGCCGAAATCTTCAGGTCGGCCTTTTAAGTGATAAAGCTTAATAACCGAACGCGCTGAATATCAGGTGTACCAGCATACATAGTATTATTCCCGTAAGCGTCGGTATCACGGCGGCGAGGGCGGTAATCTTCCTTGATTTTGTTTCTTTATATACGGTCAGAAGCGTTGTGGAGCAGGGCCAGTGGCAGAGGCAGAAAATCATCACGCACAGGGCTGTTTCGATGGTCCAGCCGTTTGCGGTAAGCAGCGTCTGGAGTGCCGCGTTATCAAGCTCTAATACGGTAGATGTCTGCATATACGCCATTATCATAACGGGTATAACGATCTCGTTTGCCGGAAATCCAAGTATAAAGGCGAGCAGTATCACTCCGTCAAGACCGAGAAGTGTGGCGAAGGGGTCGAGAAGTCCGCAGAGAAAAGTGAGAAGAGAGACGTCGCCTACCGTAATATAGCCGCACAGCCATATGACAAGGCCTGCGGGCGCGGCTACCGATACCGCGCGCCCGAGAACGAACAGCGTCCTGTCAAAAACGGAGCGCACGATGACTTTTCCAACCTGAGGGGTTCTGTATGGAGGCAGTTCAAGTGTGAATGCCGACGGTACGCCCTTAAGCAGGGTTTTGGAAAGTATGTATGATACCGCGAACGTAAGCGCTATGCCGGCGCAGATGATCCCGGTGAGCATAAGGGTGGAAAGAACGCCGCCCAAAAAGCCGCTTCCGGCTACAAAAAATATGGTGATCAAAGCTATAAGTGTAGGAAATGCGCCACCAGCCAAAAGGGAAGTTTGCGCCGGATTTCACGTCTTTTGACGCTATCGACGAGCAGAGTGCTGACAGATTTCTACTCGCCGTCCATAAAAATATGGAGGTCTTTTCCGTCCCAGAC
>CALYAD010000068.1 GCA_944393415.1 uncultured Clostridia bacterium
GTGTGTCGAAGATCATGGAAGCGACGATGCTCAAGACCGCACTTTTTCAAAATCCTCGGGAATACCGATTCGATGTAGCTCGGTCTTATGATGTCTCCTATCTCGTTGACAAAGACATAATCGAGCCAATCCTTGTTGTAGGCGTTCCCGCAGAGCTTGCGGTTTTCCTCCTGCTGTGCCTTAAGTGCCAGCAGTCTGACTTTCACACTCTCCGATAAGGGGAGTGTGCGGCGGCTTGACTTGTTCTTTGTGCTGTCGGAGGCATGAAGCTCGGTGGTGCCCTTGACGTTCACTTCGGTCAGTGTGTGGTTGATGGTAAGCAGATTGTTTTCAAAATCAATCGCTCGCCATCGCAGTCCCAAGACCTCACTTCTTCGCAGACCGTACATCGCTGTGACGAGAATGACCAGTCCCATGCGGTCGTCCTTTGTCTCGTCAAGGAGCTTTTGCAGCTCATCGGCGGTAAAAGGCTTGCCCTCAAAGGGCATGATCTTCGGCGGATCGACCTTCTCCACGGGGTTGTTCACGACCAGATCCATGCGGTAAAGCAAAATGATATTGGTTCTGCCTGCCTCGGCTGCACATGACGTCATAGCCTAAGCTCATAAGCTCCTTTATATCCTTATCTATTGTCCTCGGTATGGCTTTTATCCCGTGCGCTTCCAGATACCCTCTTATTTGCGCCAATGTCGCAGGATGCTCGTCGTCCGTATACTCCCACAGGTATTTCAGCACATACAGCGCTCGGTATCTCTCCGTCCTCGGCATTTCTCTTCCCTCCTTTCCTTTTGCGGCAAAGCCGCACCCTACACGGGTACGGCTTTGCATTGTGCAGCTATTCTTGTTGCTCAGCACCGTCATAAGCGTTGATTTCAAGGATTATTTTGCTCTTAGGCAAGCAGCTTATGACAACCGTATCGCCCACTTCAAAATCTCCGCACGTTACTATATGGTAACTTATACCGTCTATTTTCACGGTTTCTCCCCATCCTGGATCGACATATTCAGTATGATATTTATATCCAATAAAACTATCATTTACAATACGTTCTTCTATAACACCGATCCTTTCTACCGCATCACTTTCTTTTTCTTCTGATAAGTACATTCCTCCCCTCAGCAATATTCTTCCGTACATCACCAATATATATGTTCCCATTCCCAAAAAGAACAATATACCGATAACGTACTTTCCTATATATTCAAAGCTTTTCTGTTGTTTATGTGACAACAATTTATATATACTGCTAACAATCACCACTGTTGAAGCTATTAAAAAAAACGTAATTGAAAATATAGGTTCTTGAAAATTCTGATAATGATACATTTTATAATCAAAACTCATAATTTATCTACTCCCACTCTATTATAGTCAGCGGTTGAGAATAATAGTCTCTTCCCGCTCCTGCACTAAAGCCTGCAGAGAACATTATTGATGTTGATTTTGTTGAACTATTATATGGTTCTTCCGGACTCACCCCATGATCAATGCCAATATTTTTCCCAACTGATATATCATTAAATACACCCGAAAAATCTTCAGGATCATCTAAATTATCTACAACACCTACCGAGTATGAAATACCAGTATTATAACCGGCACCGGCCCCAGTATGCGTATATGCATATATGCCACCGTCATCGGAAAAATCCAAAACAAGTGACCCTCCTGCTTTACCATAAATATGCTGTGAAAAATTCGCTGCTATCGATACATCAATAACCATTGCCGTCTCCGTAGCGGCTGCATACGTCATTGTCGCACCGGTCGATATAGCAGCAGCGGCTATCATTCCACCGGCGATACTTCCGACCCCGAACGTAGCAACTGTTATAACCGCTCCTGCTACAATTCCGAGCCCGGCTATAAAGCCGCCCCAATGTATTTCTCCTGTAGGATCTATAAATATTACGGGATTATTATGGCAATATGCATACATATTATATCCCATTATTCCTGTGCCGGTTGAAACATATCCGTCAGTATTTATAAACCTTCCTACCTCAGGGTCATAGTATCTGCTCTGGAGATAATATAGTCCGCTTTCTGTGTCGTAGATATATCCTCTGTAGCGGAACAGCGCTGCTTTCAGAAAATCCTCATCACACAGCTGTGAAATTATAACATTTGTGGTTATCTCTCCGTATGCGCTGTAGGTGAAGCTCACTATCTCCGCAGAGTTCGAGGCGTATATCATCACTACATCCCCAAACATATTCGTCTCGTATATGTAGTACTGATATCCTCCGCCATCCTCTGAGATCGCAAACGATACGGGTCTTCCCAGCTCGTCATACATATAGTCTACAACGTAGTCCGTTCCGTCTTCCGACGTCCAACTCTGTCGCATTACCTTTGTGCCGTCTACTATATATTCCGTCTCATAGGTTACTCCATTGTTGTTGTACGTCTTACTTGTGCGTATTCCGTCCGCGTTATAACTGTATGTATATTTGCCGTCATAGCTCGCAAGCTCCCGTCCGTTCTGCCACGTCAGCGCTTTCCCGCGGTAAGAAGTCGGATTGCCTATCGCGTCATAAGTTATGCTCTGACCGTCATAGCTTATAAGGCGGTCGCCGCTATACGTGTAGTTTATCGTATCAATCGGAGTTCCAAGCGTACCTGTTGTGTAATTATATATCTTCTTAGTCAGTATATTTCCTGCATCGTCATATTCGTATGTATACGACTTTTCGAGCGCGCGGTTATCCTCTCTGACAAGCTGATTCAGGTCGTCGTATTCATACCTGTTTTGCACCACACCCGCGCTATTGGATATGCTCGTTATGTTTCCCATATCGTCATACGCTATGCTGTATACCGTAGTGTTCCCGTCAAAATTGCTCGTGAACTTCGATACAAGCGCCGACTGAGCTTTGCCGTCTGCCTTGTATTCATAGCTCTGCGACGCCTCAAAAGCCACACTGTTTCCGAATTTTATTTCCGTTTCTTTTAACGTTGGTCTGCTGAAGGCGTCATAATAAATATCATTAGTAAACCTAAGTGTGTCGCTGAATATCAAATATCTCTCAAGCCTGTCGCGCGTATCGTAATAATAGAAGCTATGCATCCTTTTGGATTCATCACCGCCTATTGTATATGTGGCGTTTTTCAGTCTCTCTTCCTCGTCGTATTCCGCTTCTTTTTCAGCATACGACTCGCTTCCGCTTGTGTTTCTCTTTGACGAACCTGTCAGCCTGCCCAAGCTGTCGTAGCTGAACTGTGTCACCTCTCCCGTCAGCATATCCTGCATCTTACTCACACTGCCGTCCGCATTGTAAGTATATTTTACAGCAGTTACATATCCTGTACCGTTATTATACTCTATTTGAGATATTCTGTCAAGTTCATCGTATGTATATCTTACACTGTCTCCGTTTCCGTAGGTCAGCGTTTTCAGCTTTCCGTTGTTTTCTTCATAAGTATAGCTCGCCAGAGTATTGCTCCCCGCGGATATTTTCGTCGTATTTCCGAAGCTGTCATATTCAAAGGTGTATACAGTGCTTTCCGTCGTGATCTTGTCAAGACGGTTTGCCTCGTCATATTCATAGCTTACGCTCGCGGAATTTTCCACGTCCGATACAACGTTGCTTACATATTCAGCCGGAAGCACTGATTCCACATTGCCCATTTCGTCGTAGGTGTATGTCAGACCTGTATCATCCGGATATATGACCGCGCTCAGCCTACCGTCTCCGTCATAAAAATACTGTGTCTTATTTCCCAAGCTGTCGAGCGTTTCCGTTACCGCTCCGAAATACGGAGAGCCTGCCGTAGTGAGATATTCTGTCTCTGATGAGGTATGGTCATAGGTTAAAGTACTATAGGTATTAAAATTCATGCTTCCTCCGGTACGATTGGAGGTTATAGTCAGCTCGTCATCATTCTCGTTATCGATTACGACACTTACTTCGCTTACGTTGTAACCATCTCCGCTGCCCGGAGTGAACGTGACCGTATCAGTAAGCAAGCCAAAAGGATTATATCCATAGTTTGTAAAGGAAGTACAGGCAAAATATGTCCCCTGTATATTCATATCTTCACTGTCGTATGCTCCCCTAAAAATATACTGAGCTTCTCTTGTAATTTGTCTGTTGTCATTGTATTCTAAAGCAACAATACTGCCGATACCTTCCACCTTGGTATACACACTCATTACCAGATCATTATCCGTATTGTAATAATACCATTCCTGATCATATCCGCTTCTGGCATAAGATACCAGTCCCACCGCGTTGTATTCATATATCGTTGCCTGAGTCTTATCTGAGGTCAGAACTATATCGTCGAAGTACACCTGTCCGTAACTGCAACTATATTCCAGTATAACCTTGATTTCTATTAACTTCCCAAGTGAACTGTCAATATCAAAGCTCAGTGAACCATATTGCCACCCAGCCGTATCCTTACAGAAATCATAGCCGAAGGTCTTTGTTGTATAGCTGCTGCTGTTGTTATTATAATATTTTACCTCCACAGACATTTTAAAGTTACCGTCATAATTATATATGTCGGATTTCTTTGCCAAAGCTGAAGCGATATATCGTAAGTATCGTATCTCCAATCGTATTCATATAGTATAATGTCATAGCCGTACTCATAGTAATCCTCATACAGCTGATTGTATACATTTCTGTATATATCCATGGAGCCGTACTGAAAGCTATCCTCTTCGTTATCATAATCGTTTACAACCGGAGCGTTCACATACGTTTCATAGACTGGATCTCCTGTTTCATCCATTGCCAATGCAAGTGCCTTTTCATCAGCATGTAATGCTTCTATTTGGGATTCAGATAAATCCGATATATCAATATATATTATCTCCGGATCCCACAAACGAGTTCCTTCGTCAAGAGACACTCCATCTATTGTGATATCTTATAACGCTTATATATTTATACTTTGATTAATCTCTTCATCTTCTATCTTCTCTCTTTTTCTCGCCTTAATCAGATAGTATATCGCGTTGCATAATATTGCAATTGCCAGACCTGATAAAGAAAAAACATATAAAAAGGCACTTATCAATGCGAAAACATCATCCTGTATTAATAAATATATTTCAATTCCGTATAATTGTAATATCATCAGTATATTTGTAAATAATGCTTTTTCGTTTACTTTATTTAATATAAAAACATATGAGATCGCTGATACTAAAAATAATATTACACCGGATAAGTAAAACAAAATCCCAAAATATCCATTGGTATTATCATTGATTGTATTTGTTATATTGATTATAATAATATTTATAACCGCAAAATACAATATCGCACATACTATCGGTAGCGGTCTATAGCCCGTGGTATTTCTATAACTACAATCTATCAGTATTACAGCAAACAGAAAAATTGAATAATATACAATCCAATCTGCATTATTAATAAAACCTAAACATATTAATCCAATAAATAATAGTACTCCGGATGAGTATATTCCTATTTTTTTATAAAGCTCTTTACCTTGAACTATATGCTTTATTGTGTAGTATACTATGTAAGTCAGTATTACTAATAAATGTTTAAGTATATCAAATTTCAAAGATAGAAAAACAAGTGTGGATAGAATTAATAGATTAATTACGCCTCCAAATATTTCTTTTTTCATAAAATAACTCCTTACTACGCCAGGTGATTTATTTGTATAATAAATCACCTGGCAGTAATTTTATTTATTACGAACTAAACCGTAATAATTTAATTGTTTCATTTTGTGAATATCTATCAAAGCAGAAACAAATTCTAAGGTAGTAAAATCCGTTTTATCATCCTTTTCCCCCTCAATTATACTTACATGTGAAGCCAAAAAAACTTCTGTATCATTCTTATAAAATACTCTATAAGCTGGAAGTGTTCCATCTATAGTTGCACTTTGAATAGTAACGGTATTATCGCCAGAGTTATTGGACATAACTTCTATAGAATTTAAATCAAACTGATTACTATCTAACTCAAAACTTAATGAATACTTTGTTGAGATATTATTACCTACTACATAATATGAATCCACCAAAGTTGTAACATGCTTTCCACTTGTAGTAAACAAATCTGATTGATTGTATATAACATTATTAGCCATTGAAGTATTCCAATTTGGCATGTAATCGGATAATACCTCCATTGTATCATCATAATTTACAACCTCTACTATGTCTCCATCATTATTCTTGTATTTCAAATAAGGTTCAAAATAATGTGCCATAGGTATAAGTGAATATATACAAGGAATATTGGCTATTACATCCTTTATTGCTTTATTGAATTGAATTAACTCAATCAAAATATTCATAGATTCGCCCAAATCTAAAACTATACCTGTCGAATAAGCATACAGCAATTGTATAGATCCTAAAAATGGTGCAGCAATAGAAATATTTTTATTTATTTTGTTTCTTTGAGTAACTCCTAATGAAATATAATATGAGGCAACATTTCCTCTTAGACTGTGACCTACCAGAATCACGTCTTTATAACCGTTCGATGTAATGTATTGGTCAAGCTGAAGCGATATATCGTAAGTATCGTATCTCCAATCGTATTCATATAGTATAATGTCGTAGCCGTACTCATAGTAATCCTCATACAGCTGATTGTATACATTTCTGTATATATCCATGGAGCCGTACTGAAAGCCATCCTCTTCGTTATCATAATCGTTTACAACCGGAGCGTTCACATACGTTTCATAGACTGGATCTCCTGTTTCATCCATTGCCAATGCGAGTACTTTTTCATTAGCATTAATTGCATCCGGTATGGATGAGTCTGGATCCCATAAACGTGTTCCTTCATCAAATTTGTTTGGGATATTATCATTACCTAATATCCAAATATCTTCTCCCGCAAAAATCTGACTTCCCATCATGCCCGGAAGAATGATTATCGCGCCTTCTGCCTGTGTTATTGACACCTGACACCCAGTTGTAACAATAGTTGCATGTTCCGGAGTATAGTAATCAAATACAAAAAATTCGTCGTTTCCAATGAGTTGAACAGGATCATCATACTGATTATACAACATCCAATTTGATGATGCTGTGACAGAATCATCAATATGAAATAAATAAGATCTAAAAAATTTAAGCTCAAATTGTTTTTCCGTATTTGTTACATTTTTAACATCAGATGATGTCCTATATGTACCATCAGAATTTTGAGATTTTACTTCAATAACAACAGTATACTCTTTACCCGATACATCTGTAGCGGTGATAACGGCAAAACCAATTTCTCTTACATCAATAATAGCATAGTTTGTTCCGTTTAGTATCTGGTCATCATATTGTGAAAACTCTATTGCGTTTGTTTGATTTTTTATTTCCCACTTATATATGGTGACTACTCCCAAATTTGATCTAAATGTTAGTACATGCTTTTTGGGATTGTTATCATCCAAAATAATTGTATGTAACTGTACATTCTCCTCAAACGGGATAGTCCTGCACGCATCATTGCTCCCCGTACCCGCATCCTGTATAATAACAAGACGCTGTACACCGTTATTTAAAGAAATTTTTATAATAGCGTAGTGGTCTGTGGCATCGTTCGGAGTTACAGTATCCTCGTTCATTCTTACTAAAAGCCATTTTCCGAATTGCTGCACTGTCACGAGGCTTTCTCTTGATACCTCAATATCAACGATACTGACGTTAGGTGAATTCATTTCAGACGCAGACAAGCATAACAGCCACTCAGCACCTGTACCCAGATTCTTTTTTGTTATCAACTCATTTTTTACCATGTGCGGATTTACCGTGACGGACTCAAAATACCATATCTGATTGTCCGCTCCGCTGTACTCTGCAACTATAATATTCCCGCCGGCGTTTATAGAGCTGTCGCTGACGCTTCCGTTAGATAAGCCTACCGCCGTAAGCGCCTTGCCTGATCGATCTGTGATCTTATATCCGCCCTCACCCACTACATATTCGATACTCCAGGCTTCATTTGTGCTTACGGTCGAGCAGTATACGTTATCTCCCGAATCGCTGACGATATACCCTTGTCCGAGCGTTTCATAGATCAAAGGAGTTAAGATATACCTGCCGGCCGTGTATGTAACTCTGACCGCTCTGAAATACTCATCATTGATTTTTGCAGTACTCTGATAAACATTCTTTTCCGTATCGGTAAAACGAGGAACGGTTAAGTATTTATTGCTTGCTTTATTTTTCAACATATATGTTGAACCTGAAGTAATGCCTTGTGCCTGCGCGGCAAAAACGGGAATAAACGCTGTTACAATAATTGATACTGCCAAAATTAAAGAAAGCAAATGAGTGAACAGTCATTTCTTCAAAATAATCTTCCATGCTGCCTTCAGGCAGCTAAAAACCCTTTTAATCGGTTTTTAATAGACATGAAAATTTTTCGTCAGAAATGATTCCGACACGATCCGATATTTTTTGCGTACAGTGTTTAACAAGCGGATACTAATTAACAGATATATATTTACCTCCTTAGTTATATTATAACTCTGATACATATAGATGTCAACATACATTAACGCATTTTTAAAATTTCTGCAATTATTACAAAACGAAATATTTATTTTGTAAAAATTATACAAAAGTCTTTAAATTTATATATTCATTTGCTCAATAAGCTCAATTTGTTTTGCTGTCGTCTGTACCCATGCCGGACGGAAACCGCAGAGGAGAGCATTTCTTTTTGAAGCAATATTAGACCATGCGCAGCAATAAAACGGCACCTTACCACGTTTTATTATTTCTATTGCAAGCCCGGAGGTAAGTGCGGCGGCTATACCCTGTCTGCGGTAATCGGGAAGAACATCTATACCTATCTGCCACATGGTATCGCAGTCCGCGGAAGCCCCGGCGAGACCTATGAGTTTACCGTTATCGTACGCACCGAGACATAGCATGTCAAGGTGCTTTCTTTTTTCGCACAAGGCGTTGCTCCACTCGGGAATATACAGCTCCGCAAAGCTTTCGGGTGTTAATACCCTGGTTTCGTATCCGCATTCCCGGGAAATAAGCATAGTTAAATCCGGAAGAAAATATTCCGCCATAAAGCATATATCATAACCGAGCGGTCTTAAATTCTTCATAAGCACATGCAGATTAGGAGTTTCAAAGCAATGCTCGACCGGATATTTATTTATATATTCTCTTACGATATCCTCAAGCTCCTCCGACACCGAAGCGACTATGTTATTACCGTAAGAACAAAGATCACATATAAACGGAAGCTCGAGATAGCTTCGCGCTCCCGGAGCTTTTTCGGAGCGTACCACTACATTCTCCCTTTTTTGAAAATCCCCCGGTAAACAGCCAGAATCTATTGCGGACTGTCTCACAGCCGTCGCGTATATGTACTCGTTTGTCATCTCCTTTATTATCCTTTCCTGATCATAATTATATTTAAATAATTATAGCACATGAGAAATAAAAAAGCAATTGCTTTGATAAAAAATCCGGAAAAGCGGTCTTGATGAGTTTTCTCTGAGACCGGGATTTCACGTCCGCCGCATCATTATATTCCGCAAAATTAAATTTGTCCTTAAAAAACGTTATATTTCAAAATTCCAAATCATATCATTTAACAAAAATCCATATTTACAAAGAGGTAGGTAGTTAATATGTTCATTTATTCATTTAAAGCGTCCGGTATCAGGTTATGCGCTTTGATACTGTTGTCTGTCGCCGTGATTTGCTCGCTTATAGTACTTATACCCAAGTATGACACCGTGTCTGTTTTCGCTGACGACGGAAGCGTGGTATACACCGGCGCTAAAACCAACGAGGGCAGAATTGAATTTCTGCGCAAATTCGGCTGGGAGGTAGAAGAAGAACCTCTTGAAGAGGTAAACGTTACTATACCAAATGAATTTGACAGCGTCTTTGTCGGATACAACGAGCTTCAGAAGCTTCAAGGACTTGATCTTTCGCGTTATAAAAGAAAAACCGTAACGCGATATACATATACCGTGACAAATTATCCGGATTATGAAGGGACGGTCTATGCCAATCTCCTTATTTATCGCGGTAAGGTCATAGGCGGAGATATCTGCACGGAAAACGCCGACGGCTTTATACACGGATTTTCCAAAAACACTCATCTTTAATTTAATTGCATATAAAGGGACTGAGTCAAAGCCTTATCAGAAGCCCTTTTTTCAAAAAAGGGTTTCTGAAACTTCCCAAAAGCTTTCTTTAAGGGATATTCTACGTCTGCGCTCCGCTGAAGTCCGGAGAAGCAGGAAGCAGAGCTGTTTTTTCCCGTTTTACGGAATCAGGCATACACCTTTTCAGGGAAGTTATAGGAAAATTTAAGCAGCCTTTTTTGAAAGGATGGATACTGAATTTGCGCACAACACAGCAATTTATAAAAGACGGGCTTCTGCTTACCGCAACAATGCTAATACTCCGAACAGCCGGAGTTTTCTTTTCCGCAAGGCTCTCAATACTTGCCGGAAGCGCTGTTATGGGTCTGTACACCCAGATTATGTCCGTGTATTCCTTTGCGGTCACCGCCGCGTCGGCAGGCGTTAATCTCGGAGCTCTTCGTCTCACCTCCGAATGCTATGGCAGCGGACGTGAGGATGAGATACGAACAGGTGTGCGTCAATGCATGTCCTACTGTTTAAAAGTGGGGATAGCTATAAGCCTCATTTTTTTTACCGTCTCCCCATTCCTCGGCGGAGTACTGCTCGGCGATACCAGAACCATAGCCTCGCTGAGAGCCTTATCGGTGGCTCTTCCCTTTATAGCCGTGTCAAACGCGTTCCACGGTTATTTTAACGGAGTAAACAGAATATATAAAAGCGCCGCGGTCAATCTTATCGAACAGTTCGTAAGAATAACCATGACGCTTACGGCGCTCAGTCTTGTAAATACAGCCGATACGGAATCGGTCTGTCTCGCTTTAGTCGGCTGTAACGCTTTTTCAGAAGCGTTTTCCTGCTTTATACTTCTGATATTATATATTATCGACAGCCGACGTTTTCCGACCTCGGTAAAGGTATCCCCGCATCTAAAGAAAAGATTTATCGGGATTACAGTACCGGTCGCGTTCAGCTCGATGATACGCTCAGGTCTTACAACAGCCGAGCATATCCTTATTCCCATCGGTCTGCGCTCTTTCGGCGCGGATAATCAAAGTGCGCTCAGTCAATACGGAATAGTTTCGGGAATGGTTATGCCGATACTTTTGTATCCGATGGCCCTGCTGTCGGCTTTCGCCTCTGTTACCATATCCGAGCTATCCGCCAGAGCTTCCGCGGGAGAAAGCAGGAAAAAGATATCCGAAACGGTTTCAAAGGGTATCGGGCTCGCTCTGATTTATGGAATAGGCTGTGCCTCCATAATACGTTTTTTTGCAGAGGCTCTCGGCGTTTCGATCTACGGAAACAATCAGGTTTCAGGATTTTTAAGAATCATGGCTCCGCTGATCATACTTATGTATCTTGATCACATCGCAGACGGAATGCTGAAAGGACTTGACAAGCAAAATTATGTTATGAAAGTGAATATAATCGACGCGGCTCTAAGTGTTGTGTTTGCCGTAATACTTATTCCGCGCTTCGGAATTTACGGTTTTGTGGCATCGATATATATATGTGAGTTTCTTAACTGCGCCTGCAGCTTCGGGATGCTTATGTATACCGTAGGCTTTCCGATAAACATTATAAATAACCTTGCCCTTCCGACATTCTGTTCCATAATAGCTGTATGGGTCGTCTCTGTCATAACATCGGTAACGGATATCGGTATTATTATCCCCGAGGCTTATGTGACCATTGGCGGGATCGTATGCTGTGTACTTTTATATTACATACTTCTGCGCATTACCGGTGCTATAAAATCCCCTGAACGGCATAAAAGTCAATAGTCACTACTGAGAATACGCGGCGTACATTCTCAAAACATCGGGATATGGTGACGGGCTGTTCAGCGCAATAACCATATATTCCGTTTTCCCGTTTGTAAACAGCACAGCAGTCCATTGAGAGTACCCGCATATGCCCGTTTTGCCGCCTAAGATTCCGTCTGCCTTTGCCTGACTGTCTGTACAGGTATTTTCGAAAAAATCGTTTGATACAGTTAAATAAACACTGCTTGACTGCTCGTATTTTTTTATTTTCACCGGTTCCGAAGAGCAGAAAATCCCCCGAAGAAGCTCGTCGTCGAGAAAATACTTCATCATAACCGCCGCGTCGTATGCGCTTATTTGCGCCTTTCCGTCATCTTCGCCGCATACATTCGTAAACAACGTATTTTCCATGCCCAGAGCCTTCGCCTTATTGTTCATCTCATTTACAAATTCCTCCTCGCTTCCGCTTATATGTACGCTGAAAGCAAAAGCAAACGACGACCCCTTCTGATAAATCATGCACTTTAATAGCTCAAGCGCCTCCAGTCTCATCCCTACCGAGAAAACCTCGGAGGACATTGAGTAATTCGGTCTTTTTGCTGCCGCTGCGGGACATACTATCCTGTCATAAAGGGACAGACGCCCGCTCCGTACAGCTTCGGAAACTATTATAGCGCACATAACCGAGGTCATATCTCCCGGACTGAGCCTTATATCCATATCCTTTGAGACCACCGCCTTTAAAGCTCCGAGATCGCACATTATCATACTCTGAGCGCTGAAAGCCGAGCTTACGGTTATCATTTCGTCGAAGCTGAAAAGCTTTTTTGTTTCAGATCCCTCCGTGTTATCTGTATCTGCTTCGTTTCCCGTCCCGGTACCGTCACCCGGATCTTTAAGCTCTTTCTGCTCTCCGTTTTTTATTACCTCAAAGCACTTTATTCCTCCGACCGTGATAAAAAGGGCCAGAAGCGCTGATGTAATCCTTGCGGAAAGCTTAGGGGAGAAAAAATTTAAGCTCTTGCGGTAATCCATTTTATTTAACATTCCTTTCTTTATGTAGTTATACGGCTTCATTCAACGTTTTCAGTAGGAGATTTTATCCCTCACTGAAAAAATTAAGCGGCTCCCGCCTAAGAGACGGGTGACATCTTAATTTAGTTATAATCTACAGCTGCGTTCCGTTATTTCTTTTTGTCGTTTCTGTATCAAAAACAAATAAATATTTCTCTTATTAGGGAAAACGGTCGACATCCCCAAAAACCGCTGATGCTCCGGACAAAAGTCCGGAGCATCAGTATTTTATTATTTATCTTTCTCCATACTGCTCTCAGTTTTTATCTTTATTTCCGACAGTGGATTTTCCATCATCGCGTTTCTCATGCTTTCGTCGCTGACATGAGTATATATCTGAGTGGTATTGAGCTGTTCATGACCGAGTATATCCTTAAGAACTCTTACATCGACTTTACCGGTCCTGTACATAAGTGTAGCGGCGGTATGCCTAAGCTTATGCGTGGAATAACGCTTATTGCTCAGTCCAGCCATGCTCAAATATTTTTTTACCATCCACTGTACGGTTTTATTACTGATTCTGTTATGCTGTCTCGAGCTTATGAAGACTGCTTTTTTATCCTTTATCTGCGTGTCCTGCGACCTGACTTTAAAATAGTCAAGAAGTGCCTCCTTGCACGCATTATTCAGGTATATGATACGTTCCTTTGAACCCTTTCCGAGCACACGAACGGTAGTCAGCTCCGGATCAAAATCAGTAAGATCAAGTCCGACCAGCTCCGATAACCGCATACCGCAGTTCAGAAAAAGCGTAAGTATTGCAAAATCTCTTTCAACTGTTTTGGAAGCGGTATCCTCTTTTACTGCCTTCAGCAGCTGCAAAGACTCTTCAAGCGTCAGAAATTTTGGAAGCGCCGGACGTACTGACGGAGCGTCGATGTCCTTTGCCGGGTTTTCCTTTAATATTTTTTTAGTTACCGTAAGATATCTGTAAAATGATTTTACGGCTGTAAGCTTTCTTGCCCTGGCTCCCGCGTGATTTCCACGCCTATCAGCCATATAAGACAGAAAACCGTATATATGCTCGCTTTTAATTTTAGACATAAAGACTTCGTCTACATCAGAAATATCGACTTTGACATAATCCTCCGGATCAAGCGACAGTCCCTCAAATCTCGCCTTCATATAGCATAAAAACAAAACAAGATCGTTCTGATATTGCTCAACAGTTTTCTCAGAGCGGTTTTTTATTACCCGTAAATACTGTGAATATTCGACAAGAAGCTCAGGGGGACTGCATTTAAGGTTTTTATACAATTACCGTCCCTCCTATTTTCTTATCTATCATATCTTCTACGCATTTATCCATATATTCCGATATCCGTTTTTTCGCGGCTGTTTCAGATTCGCCATTTAAAAGCTTAAGCGACAGCACCTTGTGTTTTCCGTTTCTCTGAGGTGTAAAAAAGCTCTCTCCCTGTTCTCCTATACGTATAACGCCCGGTTCGCTCTCCTGAAAATAATCGCCGCAGCCCTGTACTGCATATAATACCGTAGCCGGATCCCATGAGTGCCTGCCACGCGCTTCTCCGTTAAAACATATAAAGGCATATGTAAGCGGATGAGTGTCTCCAAGCTCTTTGGTCAGCTTTTCTCCCGTGATCATATCGATACCCAGCTCATACGGAAGAATTACAATTTCATTATCGCATTCTTCCATTATCAGTTTCGCCGCGGAAATATCGCATTTAACATTCCATTCAGGCTCCCTCACCCCGTTTTTATCTTCGGTGAAATTTCCCGCCATTAAAACTATTTTCGAACATTTTTCAAGCAAAAGCCTTCGACCGTCAAGCGGACTTATACCGTCAGGAACGCTTTTCAGGAGACTTGCTATATTAGTCATTGGACCTATCCCGCACAGTATCGCTTTATCATTTGTCTGTACAAGAGCGCGTCTCAGTATCCTTACCGAATCCTCCGGAGTATACCTTCCGCCGGGAAATTTCTCAGCCACTTTTTGACAATAGTTGTCTTTAAACTCTTCGAGTCCGTTTCTTATCTGTCCGACTGATGGCAGCTCGGTATCAAAGGCGTCAAACAGCGCGGACAGTGCTCCGTATGCAAAATCCGTTTTATGACTTACAGAGATAGCGTTTATTTTTACCTTACCTGATTTTTGCGCGTATATCAGCCAAGAAAGCGCCATCATATCGTCACAGTCCGATCCTATATCTGTATCAAGTATGATTTCCGTCATTTTTATTACCATTTTCCCGAATAATATATCTTTTTGGGTCTGAAAAATATGTAAATAAATATTCAGATACGAAATTCCGTTATCCATTATTATTGTATCACATCTTTCAGGCAATTTCAATATTTTTTTGTCGTTTAACGAAATTTTTTTAGCTTATGCAAAAACAATACCATTTAGCGTGAACGATATATTTTCATCGTCTCATAATACAGGTGATTTGCTATGCGAAAAATATTTTTTTATATCTATTAAAAACCGCTTAAAACGTTTTTTCAGTTGATATGTAAAAATAGTATGAATTATAATATTTTGGCTTGAATTATTCTCGCTTTATGATATAATATAAAATAAGCGTTAATAAAAAAATAATATTTATTATAAAGGCGCATGTTTTGATAATATAGTCAGACTCTGCTCTGAGTGGCTTTTCGTGCCGGTACGGAGCACTGATTCAAAGCACAGCGCCGAAATGGCGTAAGAAAGGAATGATTGTAAAAATGACACTTGTTGTTCTCGCAGCCGGAATGGCGTCACGTTACGGGAGTCTGAAGCAGATAGACCCTATAACAGAAACCGGAGAATTTATTATTGATTTCTCTATTTATGACGCGTACCGCGCTGGTTTTGAAAAAGTGGTTTTTGTTATAAAGCGAGAAAACTATGAAATCTTCAAATCCACAGTAGGTATCCGTGCCGAACGTTATCTTAAAGTGGATTACGCTTTTCAGGAAATGGATGATGTACCCGAAAAATACAAATATCTTATCTCCTCAAGAAAAAAGCCATGGGGAACCGCGCACGCGGTCCTTGCAGTGCGCGATATTGTCAAGGAAAACTTCGCGGTCATAAACGCGGACGATTTTTACGGTAAGGAGGCATTTACCGCGCTATCGTCGCATCTGAAGACCGCTCAGCGCTCCCACTACTGCATGGTTGGATATATACTAAAAAACACACTCACCGAAAACGGCTCAGTCTCTCGCGGTATATGTACAGTAGACAGCAAGGATATGCTTATATCGGTAAATGAAAAGAGCCGTATATATAAAACGGACGTCGGCGCCGAATATGAGGAAGACGGCAAAAGGATAAGCATATCGGAAGATTCCGTTGTCTCAATGAACTGCTGGGGCTTTACCCCGGACGTATTTAGCGGAATAGCAAGCGGATTTGAAAAATTTCTTGCCTCCTCCCCTTCCGATACCTCGGAATATTACCTTCCGTTTTCCGTAAGCGAAATCAAGGACAGCGGAAACGCGGATATCAGGGTATATCGTACTGACGCCCGCTGGTACGGCGTTACGTATAAAGATGACAAGGATAAGGTAGTAAACGGTTTAAAGGAAATGATATCGGCGGGCGAATACTCAGTTCCGCTTTGGAAATAACTCAGGTTCATTAGCTTCAGCTTATTTGATCTTAAGAAAATAACAGAAAACTGAAAGGATATTCATATAATGAATATAAACAGGATTGCTTCCGCATTCGGTATAAACAGCGATAATCTGAATTTTACCGAATGTACAATAGGTCACATCAACAATACATATTTCGTTAAAAGCTCGCCAAAGCTGCCGGATCCTGAGTTTGTTTTTCAGAAGATAAATACAGATATTTTTAAAAATCCCGAAAATCTGATGGAAAACATCTTTAATGTCACTTTGCATATAAGAAAAAAGCTTATACAAGAAGGCAAGGACCCTTCGAGGGGAACACTCGAGTTTCTCAAAACGACTGACGGCAAGTACGGTTACAATACAAAAGAGGACGGATACTGGAGAGTTTACCGTTATATAGACAACGTACTTTCCCTTAATTCAGCAGATACACCGGAGGTATTCGGAAAATCCGGATTTGCGTTCGGTAATTTTCAAAGACAGCTTGCGGATTTTGACGCTTCACTGCTGCATGAAACCATAGTGAACTTTCATAATACCGTCAGCAGACTGCAGGACTTCAAAAAAGCGCTGAACGACGATATTGCGGGACGTAAAAACTCCATTCAGCGTGAGATTAATTTCGTGCTCGACCGTGCTGATAAATGCTCGTATATAACAGACGGGATCGCGTCCGGAAAATTTCCGCTCCGAGTCACTCACAATGATACTAAGCTAAACAACCTGCTTATTGATAAAGACACCGGAGAAGGTATCTGTATATTGGATCTCGATACGGTAATGCCGGGAAGCGCGCTTTATGATTTCGGCGACTCGATACGATTTGGTGCATCAAGCGCGGTTGAGGACGAAACGGATCTTGATAAAGTATTTGTGCGCCTTGATATGTTTGACGCCTATACGGACGGATTTATAAAGGGAGTAAATGGAGCGCTTACCGAGGACGAAATTCGCGCTTTCCCGATCGGCGCGTATATCATAACCTTTGAAACCGGTATCAGATTTCTTACCGATTACCTGAACGGAGATACCTATTTCCGCATTCATCACGAAGGTCATAATCTCGACCGCGCAAGAAATCAGTTCAAGCTTGTTGAAAGTATGGAACAGCAGATGGACAAAATGAATTCCATTGTTGACAAATATATCAACTCGTAAAATAAAAATCATCAACATAAAATAAAAACACGGTCTTCAGTTCTTTGTTTTAAAAGACTGCTTATTTGCCGTGTTTTTTTATTTTATTTGATTATCTGAGCTACTATTTCAGTCGTTATAGCCATTAGGATTGTTTTTCTGCCAGTTCCAGGAATCGCGGCACATATCGGTCAGATCATATTTCGCGGTCCACCCCAGAATTTCCTTAGCCTTAGACGCGTCGGCGTAACACTCCGCAATATCTCCGGGACGTCTGTCAGCTATACGGTAAGGGACACTTACGCCATTGGCTTCCTCAAAGGCGTGTACCATATCAAGAACACTGTAACCAACGCTTGTGCCAAGATTGAATACTTCAGTTCCCTTGTGTTTAACCACATATTCCAGAGCGCAGGCGTGCCCTACCGCAAGGTCGACTACATGTATGTAATCGCGCACTCCGGTGCCATCCTTGGTCGGATAGTCGTTTCCGTAAACCGACAGCTGCTTAAGCTTACCGACAGCTACCTGTGAAATATACGGCATAAGATTGTTCGGTATACCGCTTGGCGACTCACCTATAAGCCCGCTCTTATGAGCTCCGACCGGATTGAAGTAACGCAGAAGAACAACGGAAAGCTCCGGATCAGCTTTCGCCGCGTCCGTCAGTATAACCTCATTGAAATACTTTGTCCATCCGTATGGATTCGTACATCTGCCAACCGCGGCGCTTTCCTTTATCGGTACGGTATCCGGCGCTCCGTAAACTGTCGCGGATGAACTGAAAATTATATTTTTAACTCCGTGCTTTCTCATGACGTCAAGCAGTACAAGCGTAGAATCCAGATTGTTCTGATAATATTCGATCGGCTTTGCGCACGATTCGCCTACTGCCTTAAGTCCGGCGAAATGTATTACCGCGTCAGGCTTATTTTCGCAAAACAATTGATCAAGAGCCTTTTTATCGCAGCAGTTTATCTGATAAAAGACCGGTTTTTTACCGCATATTTTTTCTATACGATCCAATACTTTTACACTGCTGTTTACAAGATTGTCCGCAATTACTGCCTCATATCCTCTTTCAATCAGCTCGATCGCGGTATGAGAGCCGATGTAACCCGCTCCGCCTGTAAGTAATATCTTCATTTTTTACCATTCCTTTCGTAGACCGGATCAGCGCTTTATTAATATCAAGCTTTTGCATATACGCTCTGAAGCGGTTTTTTTATTTAATTTGTTTATCAGTGAATATGAGAGGTAAACATACCTTCAAGATATACGTGATACTTCTCATCTTTTAATTTAAAGCCTATTACTTTCGCGGCGTTGTCATAAAACTCCCCGCTTTTCTCAAAATACGCTTCCTTTACACCGTGAAGATCAAGGAAATTCAAGACCGCTCTTCCGAGAAGCATGGCAAGCGGAAGAAGCTCATCTCCTTCTTTTCGACAGCGCAGATCGTTTATATACCCTACGCCATCCTTAACACAAAACTGCGCCGCCCCGACTACCGCCTCGTCCTCATACGCCCCGTACGCGAACTGAGTTTTATCATATTCAATCCCGCATAAAAGGCAAACCCGCTCCTGCTCCTGCGGTTTTGTCATAGGAACTATCTTAAGCATTATACTCTAAACCATGGCTTTTAAGCGCCCCAAAGCTTCCTTTCCTTTGATATTAAACTATTTCATTTTGCACACGGTTTTAAGATAATCCGTCTGAGCCTTTGTAAGATATCTCCAGCTTCCCAATTTGAGATTTCCTATGGAAATGTTTCCTATCGCTACACGCCTCAGCTTAATTACCTCAAGACCGCACATCTCGCACATTTTTCGTATCTGCCGGTTTCTTCCCTCATACAGCTCCATCTTAAGCGTCGTATAATCCGGCTTCATTGTTACCACCGTATTCTGAACCGGACGTATCTTATATCCGTCGATCACCAACGCGGACGCGAGCTTTCTGCGTTCCTCCATTGTCACCTGACCTTTAACCGTCACATTATAATATTTAGCGATTCCGTGCTTCGGATGCGTAAGACGGTTCGCAAGCTCTCCGTCATTTGTAAGCAAAAGAAGTCCTTCGCTGTCTATATCCAAGCGTCCCACCGGATAAACCCTGACACCGACATCTTCCGTCAGATCACGCACACACGGTCTGCCCTTTTCATCACTCAGAGTAGTGACATAACCGACAGGCTTATTAAGCATTATATATACATGTGAGTTATCGGCTATTATCTCTTTTCCTTTATACTCGACCCTGTCCTTTCCCGGGATGATTTTCTGTCCGATTACCGCATCCGCACCGTTTACTTTGATCTCACCGCGCCTGACAGCTTCTTCAGCCGCTCTTCTTGACATTATTCCCGAGTCAGATAAATACTTATGTATCCGAGTCTCATCCATACGATTTTAATTTCCTTCCTTACGGAAAAATCCTTTTATTTTATCTATTATACCGCTTTTTATTTCCGGCTCTGCTCCAAGTATGTCCTCGTCCGCGTAAAGAGGTATCTCCCCCGCTTTTTTACCGTCAATATAATATACCGCGTAACCGAAGCTTTCTCCCTTTTTTACAGGGGCAAATCTCATATGAGGTTGAACATAATCTACCGTTACCTCTGAATTTATGGGTATCGTTATAGGAAAATCCTCTTTTATCGTAAGAGTAACGCTTTCCTTACTGCCGGCCGCTACCGGAAGCTCGGTTCCGCAATTTTCCGGGGTAAGGACTTCTGTTCGCACTGTCTGAAAACCGAGGTCATAAAGGCTTGTATGATCGTTCCAGTCATTCGAGGCGTCGATCGTAACGCATATAAGCGTGGTTTCGTTACGCTGGGCGGCAGTTACAAGCGTTCTGCCGCTGGCCCTTGTGTATCCGGTCTTTCCGCCGAGCATTCCTTTATATGTTATCAGCAGTCTGTTATGATTAGTCAGTACTCTTGTAAAGGACCCGTCATCCGCGGCGACTACCTTTTTTCTTGTTGATATTATCTGCCTGAAGGTATCATTCTCCAAAGCGTACGCCATAAGACGCGCGTAATCCCTTGCCGTGGTATAATGCCCGTCCTCGCTTAGTCCGTGAGGATTCTGAAATTCCGTGTTGCTCATTCCAAGCTCATCCGCTTTTCTGTTCATTTCCGCGACAAAGGCCTCCTCGGTTCCCGAAACAGCTATAGCCAAAGCCGTGGTGGCGTCGTTCGCGCTCTCAAGCATAGCGCTGTATAGCAGCGTTTCAAAATCAACCCTTTCGCCTTCTCTCAGATATACCGAGCTTCCCTCTATACCGACGGCAAGCGGGGAAACGACGACAGTATCCTTCAGATCCTCTATTTTTTCAAGCGCGACTATAACGCTCATGACTTTTGTGATACTTGCCATGGGAAGAGGGACATCGGCCTGCTTCTCATATATCACCATACCGTCGGAGGTACAAAGAATACAGCTCCTCGCGGATACGCTTACGCTGCCGGTTCCTATTAAAGCGGAGTTAACCGCGAACGTAGAATAATCGGTCTTTACTATATTTCCGTCTGAAAGATCTCCATCGGCATCTTTTGAGGTGCCGGGCGGATCGGAAAAATTAAACTCTGCCAAAACTGCTGTAATTACCGCGAACACAAGTACAAGCGATACTATTTTTATTATCTTTTTCATTTACTGCTCTCCCGATACATATCAATATATAGAATTAATATGACGGGAGAGAGTCAGTTATTCTTTTTCTTCGTTAAATACTGCCTCTACAGGCTTTTTATCCTTAGCCAAAACTTCTTTTAAACGTTTTATTATATCAGGCGATTTTTCAAGTATATCGCCAACAGCAGCCACAGTACTGTCGTTACGGACGATAGTTGGAGACGTTACGTTCAGCATACTTACATCGCCGTCCGGCTTTACTACCAGAAAGCCTATCGGAGTGATAGTAAGTCCTGTCCCCCCTCCTCCTCCTAAGGAATCGTTTGATCCGTTCTTTTTTTCATCTTCCTTTTTTGTTCCGAAATCGATTCCCCCCGAAACAAAACCGATAGATACCTTTGACACCGGTATTATTACCGTGCCGCTGTCAGTTTTAATCTGCTCGCCAATCACTGTATCGGAATCGGAAAGCTCTTTTATCTTTTCAAGAGAGGTGCTGATTATCTCGTTTATCCTGTTACCCGACATTTTCTGACCGTTCCTTTCTTATATTTACATTTTTTATCTCAGACGTTTTTCTCAGCAATATCAGAGGATTTTAGCGTCCTGCCTTTGCTTTGCTTTTTAAACCTAAGAAATCCCGCTATAAGATATGCGCCGAGCTTTAATATACTCAATATTCTGATCTTTACCTCTATATTTACCCTCGCGTCCCATTTCCCCGAGGCAAAATCAGGGTAAACGGCTATCTCAGAATTATGTGTTTTAGTTAAATTTGTAGCCTCTCCGAGAAATGATATGAGATACTGAAGCGCTTGAACGGTTTCGCCGTACTTTATCGCAACGTCATGAGCGTCCTTGCCTCCCACGCTCAGCAATATGGTCTTACATTTTATATGCAGATATTTTGGGAACCGTTTTATGATCACTCCTAAAATTTCCCGCAGCAGCTGTATAAGCTCCTTAGGGGAGGACGGGATAAGAGAGCTTTTTTTATTTTTATCCTTCTTTTTCTCTGCCGCCGGTTCAGCATTCTTTTTTTTATGCTTCTTTTCGTACTTTTTAAGCGTTCTTTTGCATTTTGCCCGGAATTTGTTAATCTTAAATGCCTTTTTATTTATTTTCTTTTTTTCTCCGCCCGCGATCCTGAAACGTATAAACCATATACCCGCGCTTACCGTTATCCCGTTTTGACCGTAGATCAGGTAAAGCTTAATATAGGAAAGGAGAAGCAGGCTTATTAACACAATTATGCCGACAAGTATTATGATCCCTGTCACACCCGACGTTCCTCCTCTCTTTTAACTGTAAGATCATGAATTATCGGTATCAATATTAAAGAGATCGAGCGACGGAAGCTCCGCCAGCGACGATATACCGAATGTTTTAAGAAAATTCTGCGTCGTACCGAACAGTCTCGGACGTCCGATAACGTCGAGCCTCCCGCGCTCCTCAATCAGCTCGCGGTCAAGCAAAACGGTTATAGGCCTTGTACTGTCCACGCGCCTTACCTGCTCGACATACGCACGTGTCACCGGCTGGTTGTACGCTATAATGGCAAGAGTCTCCATTGCGGCGGCGCTGAGCTGAGGCTCGCCGCGGATTCCTATCATCTGCGTCACATATTCACCGAGATCCGGACATGTGGTCAGTTGGCAGCATTTATCATATCTGACAAGACGGATCCCGCGCGGAAAATGTTCCGTGTTATACATTTTTTCATAAGCGTCAACTATCTTTATCGCTTCCTTTAGCGGATATCCGATAATTTTGGCAAACTGATCATAGTACACCTCGTCTCCGTTGGCAAACATTATCGCCTCAAGTATACGCATTGCCTTTTCCTTAGACATCTTTTCAGGCGCACTGTCACTATTCTGAGCGTCGGTTTCTTTTTTCTTATCCTTGAGCGCCGCGCGTCCAACCTTTTCCGCTTTTTCTTCACCCGATTCATTTTCCGGTAAAACGGTACTACCAGACTGCTCTGATACAGTGTTGTTATCTGTTATTACTTCAGTCGTATCCGTCTTATCGGTATCGACAGCAGACTGCCCGCTTATTTCCTCTTTATTATCCAACATCCGTAACCTCACTGTCAGAAGCGTCCGTTCTGTCCTCGGCGCTAACGATACCATGCTCCATATTGAGCTTTAATGTAGGATTATCATAGTCTCCGCCAAGAAAAACCCTTTGAAACTTTACCAGCTCCAGTACCGCAGCGAATGTGGCTATCAGATCGGAACGTGTCTCGTTGTCCATTAATATAGTTTCAAAATCCGCTTCCCCGTATTTATACAGCCTTCTCATTACGGCAATCACCTTTACAGGGATCGGCGTGACCTTGTGTTTAAGAAGATTTTCCAGCGTCTGCTCCGGCTTTCGCTGAAGCTCCTTCATTATACTGCTCCTGGCAAGCATACGCCGAAACGCTCTTTCAAGCACCTTTATCTCGTAATGAAGCGGAAGCCCTCTCTCCGGCTCCGCGGGCTCGCGGTACGCGACACCGGAGTTTTCCAGCCATTTTTCCCTGAGATACCCTGCGGCGTGCTTTGCCTTTGCATATTCCATTACCGCTATCTGCAGCCGCTTTACCGGCGATTCCTCCTCCGCGGTACGGGGCAAAAGCATCTGGCTTTTTATCAGCATAAGCTCCGCAGCCATCGTAATAAATTCTCCGGCTATATCGATATCAAGCTTTTCCATCATTTCGAGATATTCCATATACTGACGGAATATGACGTGTATCTGAATATCGAAGATACTCATCTCGTTTTTCTTTATCAAGGACAGGAGGAGATCAAGCGGTCCCTCAAAGCTTTCTATGTTGAAACTCAGCTTTTCCATCAGTATTGTTCATCTTTCCTTTTATAATATTAAACTGTGTACGAACTCAAGAATTTTCAATACCGGAGTACTTACTCCCACAATGATCATATCCACGACGTTTTCAAACACACCGGTAAACGCTCCGCTCCAAAGGAGGAAAAACAGTATGAGCATTATTATTCTTTCGTAACGCATTATCCCGAAATACGTCCTGTCCGGAAGAAAGGCAAGCATAATTCTTGAACCGTCAAGCGGAGGAACGGGAAATAGATTAAAAACCGCAAGCAATAAATTGTAATAAAATACAATGTAAAAGGTGTAATTTAAAAAAGTATATACGCGCTCCGGTATATTGCTCAAAACCGGCAATACAGATATAAGCCCGGTCTCTTCAAGCCAGAAAAGCACTGTAAACCATACAAGCGCGAACAGGCCTATCAAAAGATTTGCAGCAGGCCCGGCCAGTGCCGTGAACGCCATACCTTTTTTAGGGTTCTTATAATATCTGGGATCAACTGATACCGGCTTTGCCCACCCAAACCCGCAAAAAAGCATAAGAAGAGTACCGAATGGGTCAAGATGCTTTATTGGATTAAGTGTGAGCCTTCCCGAATTCTTTGCTGTTGGATCTCCCTGCAAAAAGCTTACATACCCATGCGCAAACTCATGTATGCTTAGGCTGAACAGAATTATGACAGGCAGCAAGAGCAGCTGCAGAAGCCTTTCCCGTAAGCTGAGCCCATCGTTACCAAGTATCTGAAAAATCAATTATTTATCCTCAATTCAAGCGGCGAGTCACATATCGTTTCTTACCAGATCCTCAAAGCTCTCCCGTCTCACTGCCACATATGGCTTTCCGTCTTTAATCATAACGATCGGAGGCCTGGGTATCCTGTTGTAATTCGACGCCATGGAATAGTTATACGCCCCTGTGACAAGCACCGCCAGTATATCTCCCTTTACCGGCTTGCGCAGACGAATGTTTTCCGCAATCAGATCACCGCTTTCGCAGCACCTGCCCGCGATAGAACAAACATATTCAGCTTTTTCAGCAGCCCTATTGGCGACAACCGCCTCATACTGGGACTGATACAGCGCGTAACGCGGATTGTCAGTCATACCTCCGTCAATCGAAACGTAATTTTTCATATCCGGTATTTCCTTTACCGATCCGACAGTATACAGAGTGAGTCCCGCGGCGGCTACAATTGAGCGTCCCGGCTCCATCATTACGGCCGGAAGCGGAATTCCGTGACCCTCGGCTATCTTCTTCATAGCGCAAGCAAGCTCCGCTATTGCTCCCGCATAGTCAAAATGCGGATGCTCCTTTACGTATCTTACTCCGAAGCCTCCTCCGAGATTAAGCTCGGAGGCGATAAAACCGGTCTTCGATTTGATATCAGATATATACTCCATCATTATCGACGCGGCGTCCACAAAAGGCTGTATTTCAAATATCTGACTTCCGATATGACAATGAAATCCTGTCAGCTCCACGCCTTTACACTCAAGCGCGGCCCTTGTTATGCTTTCCGCCATACCGGTCGCGATAGCGCTGCCGAACTTTGAATCGACACGTCCGGTAGCGACCGCCTTATGAGTATGCGGATCAATACCCGGAGTGATCCTTAACAGTACCTTCTGCCTTTTCCCAAGCTCGGACGCTATTCGGTTAACAGCCTCCAGCTCTTCCGTATTATCGACGACAAATCGACCGACTCCAAGCTCAAGCGCGTATCTGATATCCTCATCGGTCTTGTTATTTCCGTGAAATACCACTTTCCCCATGTCAAAGCCGGAAGCGTTTATAGTATACAGTTCTCCCGGAGATACCGCGTCACACCCAAGCCCCTCCTCCGCCATTATTCTGTATATTCCTTTAAAAGAAAGCGCCTTTGACGCAAAAAGAGGAACCGAGTCCTGCCCGAAGCTTTCCGCCATCGAGCTTTTATATAAACGGCAAATGCTTCTGATCTTATTTTCATCCATCAGCATAAGAGGCGTACCGTATTCCTTAGCGAGCTCTACCGTGTCGAGTCCCTGAAGTGTCAAATGCCCCTTTTCGTTTACGGAGCAACTATCCATTACAAAATCCGTCATATTAATCCCCCATGCCGCCAGAGGCGGTTTAAATAGATTATAAAAAATTTTCGTGTTTTGCTCCGCAAAACAAAAAGCGTTCAGCTTTTTAGAAAATTTATGCGTGAAGCCAGCCGCATTCTGATGCGATCAAATATTTCTTTCACATTGGTTTTAAATCGTCAAAAAATTTGTTAAGCCCTTCCGCCAAGTAACCGCGTCTCAAGCTTATTTTTTTGATTTTACGGCAAGCAATATTCTTTTAAGTATATTTTCCTTGCCTTCTCCGGTAAGCCCTGAAAACGGGATTATATCCACTCCGTCAACCATTTCACCGAGATTATCCAAGGCTTTTTTTCTTTCCGTATTATTAAGCTTGTCCGTCTTTGTAGCCACTATAAACCAATCAAGCTCCGATTCGCTCAGCCATTCCATCATAGTAATATCGTCAGCGCTTGGTCCGGTTTTCAGATCTATCAGCTGCGCCACCGCCTTTAGCGTACCGTGGGAGCCGTCGGCAGTGTAATATCCGTCAGTAAGTTTTGACCACTGCTTTTTTTGCTCCGGACTCCTCCTTGCATATCCATATCCCGGCATATCCACCAGATAAAACTCACGGTTGATCTCATAAAAATTGACCGTAATGGTCTTTCCGGGAGTTGAACTGACTCTGGCAAGAGATTTTCTGCCCATTATTACGTTGATCAGGGTGCTTTTCCCGACATTCGAGCGACCGGAAAAAGCTATCTGCGCCATACCGTCCGAAGGGAACTGAGACGGTAACCCGGCACTTATCTTTAGTTCGGCATTTTTTACTGTCATACTATTTTAGTACCTTTCAGATGTACCGAAATTTATTTGGAGATCAGCGCGTATCCGAGTACATCCGATACGTTTGCGCAGGGAATAAACTCAAGCTTTTCGCGTACGGTTTTATCGACCTCCGACAGCTCCTTTTCATTATCCTTAGGATACAGAACAGTCTTTACTCCCGCCTTGTACGCCGCCATCGTTTTTTCCTTCAGTCCGCCTATCGGCAGAACCTTACCTCTTAACGTCACCTCACCTGTCATGGCAACGGTGTTCTTTACAGGTCTTCCCGAAAGCTCGCTGACCAAGGCAGTCACCACGGTCACTCCCGCAGACGGACCGTCCTTCGGCACCGCGCCCTCCGGAAAGTGAACATGTATATCCTTTTTCTTATAGAAGTCGCTCGGAATGTCCCATTCGGAGCTATGAGATCTGATATAAGTCAAAGCCGTCTTAGCCGACTCCTTCATTACATTGCCAAGCGAGCCGGTCAGCTCGAGCTTTCCGCTTCCCGGCATCGCAGCTACCTCTACCTTCAAAAGCGCTCCTCCAAGCTCTGTGTACGCCAGACCGTTTACCACGCCGACCTCGTCCGTATCGTCTATCGTTTCCGGAATAACTTTTTTGGGACCCAAAAACTCGGCAAGCTCATTAACATTAATTTCAACCTTCTCGCAGCTCGGATCCTCAACGAGCCTCTTTGCCGCCTTACGGCATAACGAGGCTATCTCTCTTTCAAGATTACGCACTCCCGCTTCATGTGTGTAGCCGTTTATAAGCTCCGTAAGAGCAGGATTCGTTATCTTGAAATTCTTTTTTGAAAGTCCGTGTTTTTCGAGCTGTTTCGGTATAAGATGCTTTTTTGCTATCGACAGCTTCTCATTGAGCGAGTAGCTTTTAAGCGTTATTATCTCCATTCGGTCACGAAGCGGCGCGGGGATGGTATCAAGATTGTTTGCCGTGGCTATAAACAACACGTCCGACAGATCAAACGGTAATTCGATGAAGTGATCCCTGAATTCTTTGTTCTGTTCGGAATCAAGCACCTCCATCAACGCCGACGACGGGTCTCCGTGAGCATCGTGTGTAAGCTTGTCTATTTCGTCAAGCAGCATTACAGGGTTCTTTGTACCGGCTCTGCGAATACCCTCGATTATGCGCCCCGGCATAGAGCCTATATATGTTTTTCTATGACCTCTTATGTCAGCTTCATCTCTTATACCGCCCAGCGACACCCGCACATATTTTCTTTTCATAGCCTCCGCCACGGAACGGGCTACAGAGGTTTTTCCGGTACCGGGAGGTCCAGCCAGGCATATTATCTGATTCCTGAGCTTCGGAGCGAGTTTTCGGACGGCAAGATACTCCAATATGCGCTCTTTTACCTTTTCCAACCCCTCATGATCCCGTTCAAGTATCCTTTCTGCCGCCGTCAGATCCACCCTGTCCTTAGTCTTCTTATTCCACGGAAGCTCAAGACAGGTATCAAGATAGTTACATATGACGCCGTATTCGGCGGAATTCTGAGGCATTCGCGAAAGCTTTGAAGCCTCCTTCATTAACTTTGACTGAACTTCTTCAGGAAGCTCCGCCGCGGATATTTTTTCTTTATATACGTCGATATCAGGATCAGACTCGGCGTCCTCGCCCATCTCTGAGCGTATTACCTTAAGCTGCTCGCTGAGATAATACTCTTTTTGATTCCTGTCCATGCGGCTTCTGACTTTTTTATTTATACTGCTCTGAAGTTTTGCGATTTCCGTATATTCCTTGATAGTGGCAATAACGCCGATCAGGCGCTGCTCGGGGTCTGTTTCCTTTAAGACCTTCATTTTTGCTTCGTAATCAACAAAAAGATTTGCCGCCACGATATCTGCGTACTCTCCGATATCGTTTACGGACACCAGCTCCGCCAATAGCTTCGGAGAGAGATCTGATACTACGGAGGCGTACTCCTCCAGCGCGATTTCGGCCTCCGCGCGCACCGCCTTTATCTCCGTGTTTTCCTCGCACAATATTCGCTTCAAAACGCATTTGGAATGCCAAGCGCCTTCTTTTGAGCGGGACTTTGTCAGAGAAAGCACCTCGGCTCTGGCGATCCCGTCGGCGATGAGGCGCACATTGCCGTTTGCCAGTCTGACATATTGCTTTACGCGGCATACTGTGCCGACGTCAAAAAAGTCCTCTGCTGACGGAGCCGGATCTATGATTTTTTTCTGTGTAAGTAAAAGTATCGGTAAATTATTTTTACAGGCCTCATCAAAAGCCTTAAGCGAGATTTTTCTCTCTATTTCAACGCTCAGAGGTACTCCGGGAAAAGACACCGCCCCTCTTAACGGAAGCACCGGGCATTCGATGACCTCGGTATGTTCATTATATACTGCCATTTTAATCTCCCATGCCGCCACAGGCGGCTAAAAAACCGTTTAAATCGTTTTTAGGCATGAAAAATTTTTTCCGCTTTATAAAAAAATTTATGCGTGAAATAAACTGCATTCTGAGACGACGGAATATTTATTTCACGCTAATCTCCATGCCGTTCGAACGGTCCCAATAGATGTAAATATTTAAAATCAGAGCCGCTGTGTGCAAGCTCCCCGGGCTTTACAGATCGGGTATAAATATGTATCAATATTTTATAATATTAATTAGATAATATTATATCATTTATAACAGCCTTTGTCAAACCGATAATCTGCACAAATTGTAAATATTTATATAACACTTTTATTTCCTCATATATAAGTACAGGAACGCCCGGTCTTCAACCGGACGTTCCCAGGCTGTCGAAAAACCAGTAAGCATATAGCAATATGCACAATTTCGTCCTCCGCAGAGGACGACAGGGGCTTTGCCCCTTGACCCCACCGCCTTTTGAAAAAGGCGGGCGAAAACTTTTTTTGTATTATTTTTGGCGTATTGGTTTTTTCTCCACGCTGAAGAACGCCCGGTCTTCAACCGGACGTTCGGACTTAGAGAAGAGATAAAACAAGCGTTTATTAAACCAGATCGGCATAATGTCCCACTACATAACGAATCATCCCGATATACCGCCGTTATCCGTAATTACGGAGTTATCGGCTTTATCGCCTCCGGAAGCGGGAGCCGCGGTGGTCGACGAGACACCGTTATCATCGGGTGAAGCGGTATCGGAAGCTTTTTTACGTTTCAGAAGCCAGCCGTGAGCATTCTGAACGGCGCGGCGGTTTTTATAGGTAACGTAACCGAACACTATCGCGGCAAGCTCGGATCCCACTCCGACTATAACGCGTATTGCGGTATCGGTTATAAAGTTAGATGTCATAAGCGCCACGCCGAGCGAAAGGAAAGCTATATACGCAAGCAGTCTCGGGAAGGTAAAGGACTGCTTATTTTCACCGCTTTTTATCAGATATCCATGGATAATTTCCACAACCGCTCTGATCCACATTACAAATCCGATAGTTACGTTTACTCCGTCAACCGGAAGAAAGGCGAGACCGTCAAAAAGCATTCCAACCATCAGAGCAAGTATTATTATGAGTTCCGCAAGCGCAACGAGCTGTATAGTCCCTCTGTAATGAAGAACATTATCGGCAAGAACCAGAACTATATATACCGAAAGCGCTACCGCGATCAGATATTTCATAAGATCATCGCCTTTTATCAGCATCAGAATCCCGAATCCGACAAGAACGATAGTTATACACAGAGTAAATATCCAGTTTTTTAATAATCTTGACATTTTTATGACCATTCCTTTCTTACGCCGAACTTTCGCTTAGCGCGATTCATTAAGGCTTGTCTGATAATTTACTTTCAAACCGATGCCTCCAAATATCGCGCAAAAAGACATAAAGCCTCCGTGATCTATCGTCTATTAAGCCAAACGAGAATTCCGCTCTGCCTGATGTGATAAATATCACGTTTTCAACAACACGGTAATTCGACGTCTTTTATATGTATTATGATATCACATCAGACTCAGAAAATCAAGTACTATGAAAAATTTTGTAATTTGTTGTTTATAGATATAGATTGCATACAAAAGTATATACTATTAATAAATTTTAGTCGTTTATTCGAATAGTGAAAGGACCTGATAAATATGCAAGTCAAAAAGCGTTTAAACTATTTATATACTCCGCTGATAATTTCATTAATAATCTTTGTATATGAGTGCATATTATTATATTTTACAGAGAGTTCCGGTAAAATAAACGTTATTCTGCTTTTTTCTCTTTCCGCAGGAATGGCCGTGAGCTTTCTTTTATCGTTGACCCTGACCCATAGAATAAGTCACGCGATCGGGTGCGTTATGCTGTCAGTACTTACAGTAGCTTATATAGCGGAAATTCTTTTGAAAAGATCCTTCGGATATTACTATCCTATCCAAACCGTTACCGGAATGGCCGGAGATGTCGCGGGAAGCTATGGCGGAACTATAATATCCACTATCGCAAGCGGTATCCTGCCTATATTGCTTGCAGTGGGAGCAACACTGCTTTTTATTATACCCGGAAAAAAACTGACTTTTCATCCAAAGCATAAAATATTTACAAGAAGTATAATTTTTATTCTTATTTTTGTTTTTCACTTTTCCGCAGTCGGTGCGATACGCTCAAACAGCAAAGCAAAAACAATCGCCGCGACAGATTATGACTATTATACAGACGCCTATGATTTCAACGAAGCGGTCCCAAGATTCGGTCTGCTTACCTCCTTAAGGCTTGATTTGTATTATGCCATTTTCGGTTCTGATGATACTGTGATCGATATAAAATCACAGGAAAACAAGACAAACACGCAAACAACGACACAAACAAATATTTACCAGACCGAAAGCTATGATTTTGATAAGCTTTATACAAAGGAAACAAATAAAACCATCAGATCGATCCATTCGTATATCGCCTCTGTAAAACCGACAAAAAAGAACGAGTATACCGGTTACTTCAAAGGGAAAAACCTTATATTCATCTGCGCCGAGGCTCTCTCTCCTTACGCGGTCTCTCCGGAGATCACTCCGACTCTATATCGTCTGACGAATTCCGGCTTTGTTTTCCATGATTATTATCAGCCGTCGTTCGGCGAGTCAACGATCGGTGGTGAATACAGCCTTTTATTGAGTCAGATTCCAAAGCGTGACAGCGGAGAAAAAGGAATGTGCATGCAGCTTGCCTGCGAGGAAAATCTCCGTTATTCCATGCCCGGTCTTTTTTCAAAAAACGGATATACGGCTCAAGGCTTTCACAACAACAGCTACACCTACTATTCCAGGAACGTTACACACCCGAAAATGGGCATGGATTGGTATGGCTGCGGAGGCTCAGTAACCCAAGACCCGGATAAGGCCTTTGATATTTCCGAGCGTCTGTCTACCGGGTGGCCAAGATCCGACAACGAAATGATAGCTGCGACGATTGGCGAATATATAAACTCAGACAAACCGTTTTTCTGTTACTATATGAGCGTAAGCGGCCATAATAATTATTCGTTTTCCGAAAACACGATGGCGCGCAAAAATAAAAATATAACTGAAAATCTTGATTATTCCGAGCGTGTGAAGGCTTATATCGCCTGTCAATATGAGCTTGAGTCAGCGCTTACCACGCTTATTTACGAGCTTGA
This sequence comes from uncultured Clostridia bacterium, assembly GCA_944393415.1. Lineage (GTDB taxonomy): Bacteria > Bacillota > Clostridia > Oscillospirales > CAG-272 > SIG673. The sequence continues at coordinate 32,616 of CALYAD010000068.1, forward strand.
AAAAGCCGGTAAGCTTGACGATACCGTAATAGCGCTTTCCAACGACCATTATCCATACGGTCTCTCTCCCACATGGCAGGGCAACTCGGGAAGCGACCCGCTCGCAGAGCTGTATGGAAAAAGCGTAGACAGTACAATTAAACGTGAAAAAGGTTTATTGTTTATTTGGAACAGCGCCATGAATAAGCCGGTAGTAATAGATAAGCCGGTATGCGGAATTGACGTTTTGCCTACCATTCTTAATCTGTTCGGAATCTCCTACGACAGCCGTCTGCTTGCCGGACGCGACGCGCTCTCCGACTGCGAGGGGCTGGTCTTTTTCTCTGATCTCAGCTGGAAAAGTGAAAAAGCGGAATTCAACGCTAAGACCGGAAAGCTGACCATCTTTGATAAAAACGTTGACGACGACTATATATCCGGAATAAGCGCGGAGGTTAAAAATCGTATACTTTACTCTAAGCTGATACGCCGCAAGGATTATATGAAGCTGCTTGATGAGGCTTAGCTTTAAAAAAGCATTCAATAGCTAAAAAAAAAATAAAAAAGGGGCTGTCCTTTTTTGATATGCACCCCAAAAGTCAGACACTTTTGGAGGTGCATATCATTTTAAGACAGCCTGTTCTGTTTATCTCTCGCTAATAGGTATATATTTCCTGATTTCGGATACTGAGGTATATGCCGGACGTATGATTTTACTCGCGTTTATAAGCTCCTCTATCCTGTGCGCGCTCCATCCCGCAACTCTTGCTACCGCAAACAGCGGAGTAAACAGCTCCTCGGGAAGTCCGAGCATATCGTAGACAAGCCCGCTGTAAAAATCTATGTTTGGACTTACGCCTTTATATATTCTTCTCTTGCTGCCTATGACCTCCACCGCGGTCTCAGCGACGGTATTATAAAGCTCAAGCTCCTTTTGTCTGCCCTTTTCCATAGAAAGACGTTCTGTATAGGTCTTAAGAATATTGGCTCTCGGGTCTGAAATAGAATACACCGCGTGTCCCATACCGTATATAAGCCCGGAGTGGTCAAAAACTTCCTTATCCAGCATCCTTATCAGATACGCGCGTATCGCGTCCTTATCCTTCCAATCGTGAATATTCTTCTTAATATCGTCGAACATTCTTTTAACCATGATATTCGCTCCGCCGTGCTTGGGTCCCTTGAGAGAACAAAGCGCCGCGGCCATAGCTGAATATGTATCCGTTCCGGAAGAAGTGACCACACGATTGGTAAAGGTGGAATTGTTCCCTCCTCCGTGCTCCGCGTGCAGAACGAGCGCGAGATCAAGTATCTTGGCTTCAAGCTCCGAAAACTTTTTATCCGGTCTTAACAGTCTCAGGATATTCTCAGAGGTCGAAAGCTTATAGTTCGGAAGATGCATGATCAGACTGCGTCCGTGACCGTAATGCATATATGCCTGATATGCGTACACGGCCAGGAGCGGAAAGCTGGAAATAAGCTGTATACACTGCCGCAGCACGTTAGGTATCGAAACATCGTTGGCGTTTGAGTCATACGAGTAAAGCGTCAGTATGCTTTTAGCCATTGAATTCATGATATCCTTATTAGAGGCCTTCATTATAACGTCCCTGATAAAGTTAGTGGGAAGCGTCCGGTATGAGGACAGCAAAGAGCAAAAGTCAGAGAGCTCATCCGATGTCGGGAGGTCACCGAACAAAAGCAGATATACCGTTTCCTCAAATCCGAAACGCCCATCCTTTTCAAAACCGCCAACTATATCGTTTATATCTATTCCTCTGTAATAAAGTTCTCCGTCGCAGGATACCTCCTCACCGTTTTCAATTTTTGAGGATACGATAGTGGATATTTCGGTAAGTCCCGTGACCACTCCTTTTCCATCAAGATCCCTGAGTCCTCTTTTTACGTTGTAAACATTATACAGCTCCGGATCTATCTTTCCGTTTCTTATGCAGATATCGGCAAGACCGAGTATTTCTTCTGTCGTATAAGCATTATTTCTTTTAGCCAATATAGTTTCCTCCTGTTTTTTAATACCATATTATTAATACCCTGATCATGCCATGATAAAAATAATTTAGTTAACGGATTAATTATAGCACATTTTCACCAATTTGTCAAGTCAGACACCCGACTTCGCCTTTGAGTCGCGGCTTTACGCGCGGGACATATCTCAAAATGCGCCGCTTTACCTATCCCTCTTTGATCACTGCCGTACCTCGATCCGGGACCATATCGACAAGTATGTACCGACTGCCATCCTCGGCGATACGAACATTGACCGTTTCCGTTTTACCGTCATATTCAAAAACCGCTTTATCCCAATTCTTGAAGACATCAACCCTGACAGTGAGAGGCATGTCGTAAATTTCGTCGTTAAGACGATCCTTCAGAGTCAGCTCTATCTGTTTTCCGGAAACCGTCATATCAAGGCTCGCATTATTGTATTCCTTGGTATATAAAGTCCCTTCGGTAAGAGTTGCGCACCAAAGCTCCCCGCTATCCGACTTATCGGCTATGTATTCAAAAAGCTCGGACGCCTTGCTCTGCGCGACGTTATGGCCTGAGGGCACCTCCGTCTCCCATATATTATGGAAGCAGTATATGCCCCATCCCTGATACTCTATGATATTATCGACATATTCAAACCAGCGCGTTCTGTAGTCGTCGGAGGCGTTGACCATCATACAGTTGAGACTGCTGAAATCAATATCGCTTATATTGTTCAGACAATCAACTTTTGTTCCGTCAAAATCCCCGGCTCCTCCCGTGTTTCGCTGTGAAATGAAATTATCTTCTATTATTTTTATAGCCTCCGGCGTTCTGCCCTCATACCCTTGAGCATTGGTAAATCCCGGGATAACATAGCATAGGATTTTCTGATCGCTGAAGATCTCTCTCATACGTTCAGCCGCGCCTACTATTTCATCGGTCATGTGTCCGGGCTCGTATTCATATTCAATTACAGTGCCGTCCTTTTTTATATAAGTTCCGCTCTCCCCTTCGTCGCCAAAGCCGTACCAAGTGTGACTTTGAGTATGATTGGCAATGTCAAAGTAGCCGGTTCTGACTATTGACTGCCATTCCGCGGCGTTGGCGGTAGGAACGCCATCCTTGCTTACGACCTTGTCCGCGATCATTGCGAAAGTACCGCAGAGCCCCTTCTCCTCAAATTCCTTCAGCATAAATCTTGCCGACGGAAGATCGCCGTCGTCGTGAACGATAGTTACGATCCCGCTTCTTCCGCCTTTTACCGGAAGCACCTCGGCGGTCAACGTCTTTGCCTCCGAGCATGACGCAAAGTTGAACATTATATTAGACATAACAAATAACAACACCGCAATGATAATCAGCTTCTTCTTCATATCATTTACCGTCCCTTTCATAAAATCAACAAATCAATATTTTAAAGCGTTTTTTCACAGCTTCCACAGCTCCGCGCTCGCGTCGCTGGGCATACGCCAATCTCCTCTCGGAGACAGAGCAATGGTACCGATCTTCGGACCGTCAGGCAGACATGAACGCTTAAACTGCTGGGATATAAACCTCCGGGTAAACACAGAGAGCCAGTGCCTGATAGTCTCCTCCGTATAGCTGCCTCCATGAGCGTAGCAGGCAAGTCTTAATATTTTTGCGGGGGTAAATCCGTAACGTATGAAATAATACAGGAAAAAGTCGTGAAGCTCATATGGTCCTACTATATCCTCCGTAGCCTGTGAAATTTCACCGTTCTTAGGAGGAATAAGCTCGGGGCTTACCGGAGTTCCGAGAATATCATAGAGTGTCGAGCGAAGCTCCTCATCCGCGCTTGCGTCCGCGTAATATCTTACAAGATACCGGACAAGCGTCTTGGGAACAGACGCATTAACTCCGTACATAGACATATGGTCGCCGTTATATGTCGCCCACCCAAGCGCAAGCTCCGAAAGATCGCCCGTACCTACTACTATACCTCCGCTCATATTCGCGATATCCATAAGCACCTGTGTGCGCTCTCTCGCCTGACAATTCTCATATGTTACGTCATATCTCTCCGGATCCTGACCGATATCCTCGAAATGCTGCAGCACGGCCTTTCGGATATTGACCTCCCTGAAGGTAACGCCCAGTGCCGAGCATAATTTTTCCGCATTGCCTTTGGTCCTTCCTGTAGTTCCGAAGCAAGGCATTGTCACAGCCGTTATATCCTTTCTGGAGCGCCCGAGAGAGTCCATAGCCTTGACCATGACGAGCAAAGCAAGGCAGGAATCAAGTCCTCCGGAAATTCCGACGACAATATTTTTGCAGTTAATATGCTTAATACGCTTTTTCAAGGCACTGGACTGCATCTCAAGGATAGTCTCGCACCTTTCCTTACGTGCCGACTCGTCAGACGGAACAAACGGCAAGGGAGCTATATATCTGGTCAGAACGGTCTTTTCGCTCTTTTGATGAAAATACACGCTTCTGCAGCTTTCACCTCCGCTGAAGGTATTATTTCTCATTCTGTCGTGTGTCAGTCTCTGAAGATCAATCTCAGTAACAGTGATCTGAGGCTTGAAAAGCCTGCTTTCAGCAAGAACCGTACCGTTTTCGCATATCAGGGAATGACCGGAAAAAACAAGATCGGTCGACGATTCCCCGTCCGAGCAGTCAGCATACAGGTATGCGCAGCACAGCTTCGCGGACTGAATGGAGACAAGCGATCTCCTGTATTCCGGCTTGCCTATTACCTCGTTCGAGGCGGAGAGATTTACTATAACCGTCGCCCCCGCAAGCGCGAGCCCCTCGGACGGAGAGGCGGGAACCCACAGATCCTCACATATCTCCGCACCGACCACAAACTCCGGTATCTCTGCCGATCTGAACAGAAGCTTGGCCCCAAAAGGAATCCGCTCGCCGAACAAAACGATCTCGCTTATATCCTTCGGCGCCGGAGAAAAATGGCGTGACTCGTAAAATTCCGAATAGCCGGGTATATTTGTCTTCGGAACCAAACCGAGAATACTGCCGTTTGAAACAGCCGCCGCGCAGTTATACAGCGCGCCGTCAAAGTAAAACGGAAGTCCTACAAAAACCAGCATATCAGAGGAAACCGTTGCGTTTTTTATCTTCTCCAAGGCCCTTAGGCTTCCGTCAAGAACCACCTTCTGTCTGAAAAGATCGGAAAGCGAATATGATGAGATACACAGCTCCGGAAAAACCAAAAGCTTTATCCCCATTTCCTCCGCTATTTTAATATCTCTAACAATAATATCCGCGTTTCCCTGACAATCGGCAACCTTTAACTCCGGGGAGGCTACGGCAACCTTTATTAATCCGTCAAACATAGCTTTGACCGTTCCTTTCGCTTGAATACCGCGGAGCGGCTTATCATTCTTCACACCGTGAGATCAAAATTGCCGCGACGGTAAATATATGCTTTTTTATTAAATTATACCAAGCTTTTTATACTTTGTCAAGTATCTAAAAAAATATTCAATAGATAAAAATAAAGCAAAACCGTATAAGTATCTGATCCGCTCAATGAGCGTAACTTTCACGCTAAACCCCGCATTTATTTATTATTTAAATATTTTCCGATAATTCACAAGTTGATAACTCCAAAGAGATTTATGCAATGTATAATTAAAACAAAAAGGACGGTATAGAAAAATGACGATACGCGAAACTGTTAACACAGTGGTTTTCGATCTTCTCGAATTCTACACGGATAAATGCTTTAAAGAAGGCGAAAACGCCGAATACATGGACGTCAGACTGTTTGATGAGCCGGAAAAATTCGTAAAAGGCGCGTTTTTCAACGACGTCGCCCATCTTTGCGTATACTACAAAAAGACGGGAGACAAGCGATTTGACGAAGCTGTAATGCGTCTGCATTTTGCCTGTGATCTGATAAAAAACGATAAAGTACGCACATGGGGTAAAAGCTCTCTGTTGCATGGCATGTGCACGCTCAGAGCTTCCGGGCTTCTCGGTCTTTTGTCCGAGGATGAAGTTTCGGCAATTGAGGAAAAAAGCCGTTATGACGATTTTCTTGACCCTGAGACCGTAACTCTGAAGGGCTATCCCACAAATTATTATCAGGTGGCCATGGCATGCGCCGGAATGAGAGAGCTTCTGGGTTTTGAAAACGGCGGATATTGCGATAAAATAAAAGAAAAGCTGTTTTCCGTTATGCAGGGATTTTCCGACGACGGATGGATGGACGAAAATCCGCCTTACGGCAGATTCGACCGCTATACATTCATGATTTGCGCGGAGCTTTCCGACACCCTTTATTACATAAACCGTAAAACTCCCGATTTTGCTTTAAATAATCTGAAAAACGCTTTTCGTCTCGCTATTGCCTGCGCCAACGAGAGAGGCGACGGAGTAATTTACGGGAGAAGTCTTTCGGTACACGGCGACTGCGCGTTTCTTGAGATAATATCAACCGCCATGCGGCTCGGAATCGCCGAAAAGGAGGATATCCCCGTCGCATTAGCCTACAGCCGCGCCATCCTTCGGAAAACCCTTGATTTCTGGTATGACCGTGACCGCAGATCCTTCAACCTCTGGCTTGACGGAAGGACCACGAACAATTACCGACAAATACACCGTCTGCTCGAGGTCAACCTCGACATGTGCAATCACCTCCTTACCACACTCGCGAACTTTGAAGCCGCAGGCTACGCGGATACCGAGCTTGATTCTCTATCCATACCAAATGCTCATCCGTTCGGGAATCCATACATAGTTAATTATGTCAATGAAAATGACAAGGTAAGGACACTTTACAGCTTTGTCAACAACGGCAGGCTTATTCAGCTTCCGCTGATTTCCGCCGGTACGATGAAGCAGGCGGCGGCATACCTGCCGTTTCCCGCCTCCGTCGGAGAGCTTGAAGCCGCCCCGGAGACACAGATTCCCTGGCTTGTACCTGAGTATACGACACACGAGGAAGGTGTAAAATATCTGCCGGCAGGATTTTATGACCGTATCGAAACCGCGAATTCCGAAGGCAAAACGGTTATAAGGGCTTCCGGCTTCCTTTCTGAGCTCAAAAACGGAGGCGCTCCGGAAAAAAGCCGTTACCGTTTCAACGCAGACTATGTTTTTGATAACACCGGCATTTTAATGAGTTTCAACTCCGAATTAAAAGATGCTCGTTACAGGGTTATATACGCAAGACCATACGGAGCCCGATGTTACGTTACATCGGACACAGAACCGACAATAAGTAACATAAGCGACGATAAGGAATTTTTCACGCCTCACGGAAGATGCACGCTCCTAAAGGAATGGACGGGTAACGGCTGCGCCGTAAATATCAAAATAACAGGACTTTAAATACATCTCAATTTATCACAGGAAAGGCAGGTAAGGCTTTATGGATCAGTTCGTCGTGTTTGAGGACGTCACCAAAATATATAAAACCGGAAGCGTCGAAATCAAAGCGCTTTGCAATACGACATTCGAGATAAAAAAAGGAGAGCTCTGCGTTATCGTCGGTCCCAGCGGAGCGGGAAAAACCACTCTTCTGAACATACTCGGCGGAATGGACACTCTGACAAGCGGACATGTCTGGCTGGAAAACAAGGAAATTTCCGCGTACAACAAACGCCAGCTTACCGCCTACCGCCGCAGCGAGATAGGGTTTGTATTTCAGTTCTATAACCTGATACAAAATCTTACCGCGCTTGAAAACGTTGAGCTCGCGGCACAGATCTGCAAGGATCCGATGCCTGCCTCCGAGGCGCTCGCGCTCGTCGGACTTTCCGACAGAAGCGCGAACTTCCCTTCTCAGCTTTCCGGCGGCGAACAGCAGAGGGTGGCTATCGCGAGAGCCTTCGCGAAACGTCCCAAGCTGCTCCTTTGCGACGAGCCTACCGGCGCGCTCGATTACGCTACCGGTAAAGCTGTCCTGAAGCTGCTTCAGGATATGTGCAGAAACACCGGGATGACGGTAGTGATCATAACTCACAACTCCGCACTTACAGCCATGGCCGACAGAGTCATAAGAGTAAAGAACGGTACGGTTTCGTCCGTAGCACTGAACGAAAATCCCGTTCCGGTGGAGGATATAGAATGGTAAGAGCGTTTTTCAAAACCACCGTGCGGGAGATAAAAAACAGTATCGGCAGATTTCTGGCAATTTTAATTATAACGGCTCTCGGAGTCGGATTTTTCGCCGGACTCAGACTCACTGAGCCGTCAATGACCGCCACAACAGACAAATTTCTGACTGAACAGAATTTGTTTGATTTCCGTCTGCTCTCGACTCTCGGCTTTACGGAGGACGATGTAAAAGCTTTTGACGGCGTCGATGGTATGACCGCTAAAGGCGCGTACAATGTGGATTTTCTCGGTCTGAGTGAAGGCGGCGAGCTTGTATTTAAGGCTCACTCGATCACCGACGGAATAAATATTCCCCGAGTTGTAGACGGAAATCTCCCCTCGGCGGATAACGAGTGCGTTGTTGACGCAAATATTTCGGGAGCCGCTCCGATAGGTTCAGTTATAAAGGTAGCCGATTCAAACACCGATAACGCCAAGGACACTTTAAAATATACTGAATATAAGGTCGTCGGACACGTCCGCTCTCCCTATTATATAAACTTTGAGCGCGGGAGCACCTCGGTCGGCACCGGAAGAATATCCGGATTTATATATCTGCCTGAGGGGGGATTCAACAGCGAGGCGTACCATGAGATATTTGTCGATGCGCCCATAAACGGAAAGGCTTTCGAAAACGAATACGACGAAGAGGCCGCCGTAATTTCGCAAAAAATTGAAAGCATTTTAAATGAACGCGGTCAAGAGCGCTATGATTCCATCTACAATGAGGCGCTCTCGGAAATAAACAGCAACCAGGCTGAGCTTGACGAAGCCGCAGCTGAGCTTGAGGCGGAAAAGCTTAAGCTTGAGGACTCAAAAGCCGAATATGAGAATTACAAAGCTTTATTTGAACAATATGAGTCATTTCTGACCGAGGAGCAGAAGGCAGAGTATCAAAAGCAGCTTGACGACGCGGCGAAACTTATCGCGGACGGTGAGAAAAAAATCCTGGACGCGGAAACCGCTATCGCCGAGGGACAAGCGGCAATCGACGAGGCTCGCTCCGAGCTCGACTCCCTGTCCGTTCCCTCGCTGTACGTACTCGGGCGCGACACAAACGTAGGATACGCCTGCTTTGAAAATGACAGCGGTATCGTTTCAGCAATTTCTGTAGTTTTTCCCCTTCTTTTCATGCTTGTTGCCATACTGGTCTGCATGACGACAATGGCGCGTATGGTCGATGAAAACCGTGTTCAGATCGGCGTATTCAAATCTCTTGGCTACGGAAATTTCACGATACAGAGCAAATTTCTGATATATTCGGGGCTCGCGGCATGCGCCGGATGGCTCGGAGGATACATGCTCGGAAGCTATTTTGTGCCGAGAATAATCTGGAACGTCTACAACATTATGTATAATTTCGCTGAGCTTGAGTATGTATTCGATCCGCTGCTGTTTGCGCTCTGCTTTTTAGCCGCTATAGGATGTGCCTGCGGCACGGCTTATTTGGCGTGCCGAGCGGAGCTGCGCTCAGTTCCTGCCGAGCTGATAAGACCCAAGGCTCCCAAAACAGGCAAAAAAATATTTCTTGAGCGCATAGGCTTTCTGTGGAAGCGTTTCAGCTTTCTTCACAAGGTGTCCGCGCGCAACATATTCCGTTATAAAAACCGTCTTTTCATGATGATAATCGGAATAGGCGGCTGCACCGCGCTGCTGGTTACGGGCTTCGGCATCAGAGATTCCATAAAAAACATAGTCGCCTTCCAGTTTGATGAGATCATGCTTTATGATTATAACGTAAGCATTGAAGGCGACACCGACAGCGTTTACGATAATCTGATCTCTCTTGACGGTATTGAAAGCGGACTTGGCGTTTACCAGACCTCGGTCAATTTAACTAACGATCAGGAAAGACTGGACACTTACCTTCTCTCAAGCTCCGATCCCCGCTTTACCGATTTCGTCGATCTTCACAACGGAAACGAGGCCATACAGTACCCTGAAAACGGAAACGCCGTTATCAGCGCCGGAGCAGCTGAAATTCTCGGTATTTCCGTGGGAGATAACATTACTGTAAACTTCGGTGAGACACGGGAGACAGTTTTTAATGTTTCCGGTATTTTCGATAACTTTTTTTATAACTATATAATTCTCACTGAAAGCGACTGCGAGAAAGCGACCGGAAGCGCCGCTTCAACAAACGCCGTTTTTCTTAAAGCGACGCAAAACGAAAATTCCGGCGATCTTGCCGCAAGAATCAGCGGAATAAGCGGAGTGACAAGCGTCACATCAACTTCCGATCTTACCGACCGCGTAAGCTCCTCCTTAGACAGTATAGAGTATATTGTGGTATTCGTCGTTATATGCGCAGCAGCGCTCGCGTTTGTCGTACTTTACAATCTCAGCAATATAAATATTGCCGAGCGTGTCCGTGAGATAGCCACTATTAAGGTTCTCGGCTTTTATAAGAAGGAAGTCTCCGATTATATTTTCCGTGAAATTATAGCGCTGACGTTTATCGGAGCTGTCGTCGGACTTCCGCTCGGTAAGCTCCTTCACAGCTTTGTAATGCAGCAGATACAGGTCAGCTCTGTACATTTTGAGAACCGTATATCGGTTTGGAGCTTTCTGATAGCCTTCGCGATGACTGTCGTTTTCGCATTTCTGATCAATATTTTCATGGCGCGCAGACTGGATAAAATAGATATGTCAGGCTCTCTTAAATCAGTAGAGTGATAGAACTATTATAGGGAAACTTTTTTCGAAAAGCTTCCCTTTTTTCTTTTAAAAACCTTTCTCGTAACTTTCGCATATATTTTATTTTCAAAAGGTTTATAATTTATAAATAATCCCTGTGTTTTTTGCATATATTGGCTTTAGCAAAGACGTTACAAAATTAATATGTATAAATAAGTAATCAATATTAATACATAACGGGGGCTTATTTATGCCAAAATATTTTTATTCCGGAAACGGCTTCACAGATGACAGAAGCGAAATGTTAGCAAAGCACATTATCGAAACAGGCTCGACAGTACGCGATACGGCAAATTTTTTCGGTATCTCCAAGTCAACGGTACATAAAGACGTTACCGAAAAGCTTCAAAACCGAAATCCGGCGCTTTACAGCGCCGTAAGAGAAATACTTGACAACAATAAGTCGGTAAGACATCTCCGAGGCGGTGAGGCAACTAAAAGAAGATATGAGCTATTGAAAACTAAAAATCATTCGGATTTGTAAATAATACTAAATGACGTTATTAAATTATGATAAAATGAGTAAAAATTACTAATTGCCTCTTGACTTGTATTACATGACGATGTATAATATAAATGTAAATATTAAATATTAATATAAAATTCTCTACCGCATTTATTTTCAGAAAGGAGACCACCGTATATGCCCCCGGTAAAGAAGCAAAACGATCTCCCCGCATATCTTTTTCATCAAGGCACCAACTATTTTGCCTTTAAATATTTAGGTCTGCATTTCACCGCGCATTACGCGGTATTCCGTGTTTGGGCTCCTAACGCGGAAAAGGTCTCCGTATGCGGAGATTTTAACGCCTGGGATTCCTCAGCGTCACCTATGACAAGAGTAACGGATATGGGCGTATGGGAAGCAAAGCTTCCTCGAAAAACAGTCTTCGAAGGGCAAAAGTACAAATACGCCGTTACTCATAACGGAAAAACTGTTCTGAAAGCTGATCCCTATGCGTTTTCATCCGAGACCCTCTCAAAAACAGCGTCCATAGTTTATCGGCTTCCGGAATACGCCTGGGGAGACGGCGCTTGGTTTACGCACCGTAAGAAAAGCATGCGGATCGACGATAAAACGCGCTTCTCATGTCCAATAAATATATATGAAGTTCATCTCGGTTCATGGAGAACGAGAGACGGACGCCCAAATACCTCAGGAGACGCTTATTTGAATTACCGTGAAATAGCTGACCTTCTTATCCCCTATGTGAAGGAGATGGGATACACGCATGTCGAGCTTATGCCTGTAACAGAATATCCGTACGACGGTTCTTGGGGCTACCAGGTCTGTTCTTATTTCGCTCCGACAGCGCGTTTCGGAACCCCCGAGGACTTCATGTATTTTATCGACGCCATGCACAAAAACGGCGTGGGTGTCATACTCGACTGGGTACCCGCTCATTTTCCTAAGGATGAACACGGTTTATACGAATTCGACGGAACACGTCTGTATGAATACCAGGGTAGCGACCGCGTGGAAAATGAGGGCTGGGGAACGCGTTATTTTGATGTCGCGAGAAACGAGGTCCAAAGTTTTCTTATCTCCAGCGCTCTTTTCTGGATTGAGAAGTACCACATTGACGGGCTTCGAATAGACGCCGTCGCCTCCATGCTCTACTTGGATTATGAAAGAAAACCGGGAGAGTGGATACCAAATATAAACGGCGGAAACGAAAACCTTGAAGCTATCGCGTTTTTCAGGAAGCTGAACTCGGTAATACTGTCACGACATCCCGATATCATGATGATTGCCGAAGAATCAACAGCGTGGGCTAAAGTGACTTATCCTCCGGACGACGGCGGACTCGGCTTCAATTTCAAATGGAACATGGGATGGGCAAACGACATGTTCGATTATGTTTCAACCGATCCATTTTTCCGAAAATACAATCATTCCAAGCTGAATTTTTCTATGATGTACGCTTTCAGCGAAAATTTTATCCTACCTGTTTCTCACGACGAGGTGGTACACGGAAAGCGTTCACTGATCGATAAAATGTTCGGATCGTATGATGAGAAATTCAAGGGCATCAGGCTGTTCCTCGCGCACATGATGGCGCATCCAGGCAAAAAAATGCTTTTCATGGGAAGCGAATACGGTCAGTTCAGGGAATGGGATTATCAGAATCAGCTTGAATGGTTCATGCTGAGCTTCGATACGCATCGAGCGCTCCAAAAATACACCTCGGAGCTGAACCATTTTTATCTCTCAAACGATGCTCTTTGGTATGACGACTTTACCTGGGACGGCTTCCGCTGGGTCCTTGCCGACGAATCGGAAAAAAATCTTCTCGCATATATGAGATTAGGAAGCGCCGGGAAAAAGCTTCTTTGTGTTTTCAACTTCTCGGGAGCCGAGGTTTCCGATTATCCAATAACGCTGCAGGACTGTCCCGAGAAAAAATGGAAATGCGTTTTCTTTTCCGGGGACAAGCACTCGGACGATTTTGCGTCCGTCAGACCCGAGCTGTCGGTAAAAAACGGAAAAACAAAATTTTCTCTGCCCGCGCTCAGCGCCGCATACTACGAGCCGGGTGGCAAAGCTGAGATAAGGCTGAAAAATTTATAAGCAAAAAAATATAAAACCGGAGGTTTTTCCATGTTAAAGAAAAAAGAATGCGTCGCCATGCTGCTGGCAGGCGGTCAGGGCAGCCGTTTGTATACGCTAACCGAAAAAACGGCAAAGCCGGCAGTTCCGTTCGGCGGTAAATACCGCATAATTGACTTCCCTCTTTCAAACTGTATAAATTCCGGTATCGATACTGTCGGCGTCCTGACACAGTATCAGCCTCTTGTACTCAACGAGTATATCGGGAACGGCGAGCCCTGGGATCTCGACCGCGTATACGGAGGCGTGCGCGTACTCCCTCCGTATCAGGGACATAAGGGTGCCGCGTGGTATAAGGGTACGGCAAACGCCATATACCAGAATATAAACTTTATTGAGCGTTACGATCCCGACTATGTTCTGGTACTCTCCGGAGACCATATATACAAAATGGATTATAACGCAATGCTCGAATACCATAAGAGCAAAAACGCAGACTGCACTATTGCCGTTATCGACGTTCCTCTCGAGCAGGCAAGCCGCTTCGGTATTATGAACACAAATCCCGACGGCTCTATATACGAATTTGAGGAAAAGCCCGCCGAACCAAAAAGCACCAACGCTTCCATGGGCATCTATATATTTAATAAAAAAACGCTCTTTGACTATCTCATAGCAGATGAAGCCGACCCGGATTCCTCTAATGATTTCGGAAAAAATATTATACCCTCTATGCTTAAAGCCGGAGAAAGAATGTTCGCTTACAGCTTCACCGGATACTGGAAGGATGTCGGAACGATACAAAGTCTTTGGGAAGCCAACATGGATCTTCTGGGAGAAAAACCCGTCTTTAATCTTCACGATAAGGACTGGCGTATATTTTTCCGAAACAATCCGCTCCCGCCTCATTTTGTTGGTAAAAGCGCTTATATATCAAATTCCATTATAACAGAGGGATGCGAGATATACGGAACAGTAAAAAATTCCGTGCTGTTCCATTCCGTTAAAATTGCGCCAAACGCGACCGTTAAGGACAGTATACTGCTTCCCGGAGTAGTAATAGAATCCGGAGCCTCGGTGGAATACTCCATAATTGACGACACCACCGTAGTGTCCTCCGGGGTGCGAATCGGCGCGCCCAGGGAAAGCGGAGCCGACATAACCGTTATAGGAAGCGAGCTTCGTATTAATACCGGTCATCATATCCCTGTCGGAGCAATGATAAACGAGACATCTCTTGCCGAAAACGTATGACCGCATTAAAAAATCAAGCTATCTAAATGAATAAAATACGAAAGGATAAGCGTCCGTAAATCCGGACGAAAACGGTCAATAATATGAATGCAGCCGGTATAATTTTCTCCAATATTCACGATAAGAATATAACAGAGCTTACCAGGAAACGCACCATGGCGTCGATACCATTTGCCTGCCGGTATCGCCTTATTGACTTTGCGCTTTCCAACATGGTAAATTCGGGAATAACAAATATAGATGTGATAGCCCACTATAACTACCATTCGCTTATGGATCACATAGGTAACGGTAAAAACTGGGATCTTGCCCGCCGTACCGGAGGAATAAAGATACTTCCTCCGTATATTACGGCGTATGCCAACGTAACAAATAATCTGTACAATACCCGACTTGAGGCGCTAAAAAGCGTTATTCATTCCATTTCACACATCACTGAGGATCTGGTAATTCTTTCAGACTGCGACGTTATCTGCAACCTCGACGTCGCCGAACTTATAAAGTACCACACAGACGCAAACGCCGATATAACAATCGTAGTAAAAAATATCGACAGCGGCGAAGGCTCTCCCGACAGAAACGTCGTGGTTCGTTCCGACTCAAACAACAACATAACGGATTTTATACCATATCCCATTGACCTGCACGGAAAGAACGACGTAAACCTGAACATATGGGTGGTTAAGCGTGATCTGCTGATCTCTATGATAAACGACGCTATCGCTCACGGATACGTCAGCCTGACCCGCGACCTGTTCTCCAGACATATCGGACATCTGAAAATGCAGGTCTATCACTATACGGGATACAGTTCAGTTATCACCTCGTTCAACGATTATTATAATATCAGTATGTCCCTTTTAGACGACCCGAGCATTCGCCGTTCGCTGTTCGAGATACCGGACCGTCCGGTATTCACCAAGGTACGTAATTCACCTCCGACAAAATATCTGGGCGAACCTCCGATATCCAATTCCCTGATAGCGGACGGTTGTGTTATCGAGGGTACCGTGGATAACTCTATTTTGTTCAGAGGCGTACGCGTTTCAAAGGGCGCCGTGATAAAAAACTCGATACTGTTTCAGGATACATTTGTCGGAAACGACGCCTTCATTAACTGTGTCGTCACCGATAAAAATGTAGTAATACACGAGAACCGGGTACTTTCAGGACACCAGAGTATGCCGATATACATTGAAAAAGGAAGGATCATCTGAGTCATACGCCCCCTGGTCCGGAAATACTCCGCCTCTACGCTTTATATAATCCGACGCCCTGTATCAGCCAGACAGAATAATCACAGTTCACGACAAGAACAATATTAAACTTAACGCTCAATGATAAGAAAGGACCGAAATAGTATGCCTAAAAATATGAAGGTGTTATTCGCAGCCTCTGAAGCTCTGCCGTTCGCGTCGACAGGAGGGTTAGCCGACGTAATCGGCTCTCTTCCCTCAGCGCTCGTTAGGAACGGAGTGGACGCAAGAGTCGTCATACCTTGCTACAGCTCGATCAAACACAAAAATTCCTCTGATATAACGTATCTCTGCGATTTCACGGTAAAGCTTGCGTGGCGAAATCAGTACTGCGGGCTGTTTACCGCGGTATCTAACGGCATAACCTTTTATTTAATAGATAACGAATATTATTTTAATCGTCAATCCCTGTACGGAAGCTATGACGACGGCGAGAGATTCGCGTTCTTTTGCAAGGCTGTTCTTGACATGCTTCCGAGAATAGATTTTTTCCCTGACATATTGCACACAAACGACTGGCAGGCCGCGCTATCCGGTATATATCTTAAGCAGATATACCGACATGGCGATCAAAGATACCGTCCTATCCGTGTCGTCCATTCAATTCATAACATAGAATTTCAGGGAATATTCGATCACGCGATACTCGGAGACGTTTTTGATCTCCCATCACAGCTCGCCTCTATTGTAGATTACAACGGCTGCATAAACCTTACAAAAGGCGCTATAGTCTGCTGTGACCGTCTGACCACGGTAAGTCCGACATACGCCAAGGAGATACGTTCCCCCTCGTTTGCCTTCGGGCTTCAGCATATTATCAATCAATACTCGTTTAAAACCGTCGGAATCATTAACGGAATAGACCAGGATTACTACAACCCGGAAACCGATCAGACAATTGTACACCGATACAGTTCACCGGAAGGAAAAGCTAAAAACAAGCTCGCCCTGCAGCATGAGCTCGGGCTTGCCGAAAACGTAAACACCCCAATGATATCCATGATAACGCGGCTAACGTCTCAGAAAGGTCTTGATTTGGTTACGGCTGTCATAGACGAATTTCTCTGTGACGACGTACAATTCGTTCTGCTGGGAACCGGAGATCCCGGATTCGAAAGCTTCTTCAGGCGGCTTGAGGAAAAGCACCCGTCAAAGGTACGTTCGATAATCGCTTATGACAAGGCGCTGTCAAAGAAAATATACGCGTCCTCCGATATTTTCCTCATGCCTTCAAAGACCGAGCCCTGCGGGCTTGCGCAGATGATAGCGTCAAGATACGGCACTGTACCTGTAGTAAGAGAAACCGGAGGATTATATGATACGGTTAAATACTACAACGACGTGACCGGAGACGGAAACGGCTTCACATTTTCAAGATACAACGCTCATGATATGCTTTACACCCTTCGCAAGGCAGTAGGGCTTTACCGTGATTTTAGGGATAAATGGAATGAGCTCGCAGACAAAATAATGAAAATTGACTTCTCCTGGAACGTTTCAGCCTATAGATACACCGAGCTTTACCGCGATGTTCTCAGCCTTGAAAGATAGCTTATTACAGCCAATATAGATAATCTTATGCCGGACGGCACAAAAGAAAGGTCATATTCAAATGCAAGATAATTCAAATAACAACACTATAAACGCTTCCGATAACGACTATAGCTATGACAGCACGGAGCTTAAAGCCACGATAGAATCTAAGCTGAAGCGTTATTACGGAATCTCTCCCTCGGAAGCGAACGAAGAGCAGATGTACCGCAGCGTCGTACTTACAGTTAAGGATATTCTGATGCGAAAACGGGCCGATCAGCACAACCGCGTCAAGCAGACACACTCAAAAAGAGTCTACTACATGTGTATGGAGTTCCTTATAGGTCGCTCTCTTAAAAACAATCTGTGCAATCTCGGTCTGGACAAAGTGTTTTCCTCTCTGCTTAAGGATTACGGCTTTGATCTGAACAATATTTACGAAAGAGAAAGCGACGCGGGGCTCGGTAACGGCGGGCTCGGACGTCTCGCCGCCTGCTTTATGGATTCGCTTACCACTCTCGGTTATTCCGCGACCGGATTTTCCATCTGCTATGAATATGGTCTGTTCCGACAGAAGATTGTCGACGGGACACAGGTAGAGCTGCCCGACGTCTGGCTTCCGGAAGGAGAAGCGTGGTTGGTGCCAAGGTCTGACAAAGCATATACGGTACGCCTGGGCGGTAAAGTAATTGAAAACTGGCATGACGGAAAATGCGATATTTCCTATGAAAACTGTGAGGAGGTACGCGCCGTTCCATATGATATGATGATATCCGGCGCGGACACCAAGGCATGTAATTACCTGCGCCTCTGGAAAGCGCATAACGTGACAAATTTCAATATGGCGCTGTTTTCTCAAGGGCAATATGTCAAGGCAATGGAGGACAACACTAACACCGAAATAATATCGAAGGTGCTATATCCTTCGGATAATCACGTCGAAGGAAAGCTCCTCAGGCTTACCCAGCAGTATTTCCTCTGCTCCGCTTCCCTGCAGTCGATAATCTCCGATCATCTTGCCGCTTACGGAACACTGCATAACTTTGCCGATAAGGTTGCAATCCATCTTAACGATACTCATCCCGCCCTCTGTATTCCCGAGCTTATGCGTATCCTGATGGATGTTTACTCCTATTCCTGGGAAAATGCGTGGAATACTGTAATAAGGGTTTTCTCATATACAAATCACACGGTAATGCCGGAGGCTCTCGAGCAGTGGAACAAGGATTTCTTTACGCTGAAGCTCCCGCGAATCTATACGATAATTACCGAGATTAACCGCCGTTTTTGTGCGGATCTCTGGAATCTTTATCCCGGGGACTGGGACAGAATCGCAAGAATGGCTGTAATCGCCGACAACAACATCCGCATGGCTAATCTCTCCATCGTCGGATCGCATACTGTCAACGGCGTTTCAAGACTTCACAGCGAAATACTGAAAAATGACGTGTTTCACGATTTCTATAAGAAAGATCCCGGAAAATTCATCAATGTCACAAACGGTATTACTCACAGACGATGGCTCTGCTATTCAAATCCCGGTCTTTCCTCTTTGCTTGACGACTGTATTGGTCCCGATTATCGCAAGGAGCCGGAAAGACTTTCCGATTTTCTTAAATTTCAGGATGATAAGTCAGTGCTTGAAAGACTGAGAAGGATTAAATACGAAAACAAGCAGCGCTTCGCCGAATTCGCGAGAAAGCGGACCGGTATATCGCTTGATCCCGATACCGTATTCGACGTACAGGTCAAACGTCTGCATGAATATAAGCGTCAGCTTCTGAACGCCCTGCGCATCATAAGTCTTTATAACGATCTCCTTGAGGACCCGGATCTTGAAATGATTCCGCAAACCTTTATTTTCGGAGCCAAGGCGGCTCCCGGTTATGATATGGCGAAGAATATCATAAAGCTGATATGGGCCATATCCGCCGAAATCGAAAAAAATCCGAAAATACGGGAAAAGCTGCGGGTTATATTTATGGAAGACTATAACGTATCCATGGCGGAAATCCTGATTCCCGCCGCCGAGATAAGCGAACAGATATCTCTTGCCGGAAAAGAAGCGTCGGGGACCGGAAACATGAAGTTCATGATTAACGGGGCGCTCACCTGCGGTACGCTTGACGGCGCAAACGTTGAAATGCATGAGCTGCTCGGCGATGAAAATATATATATTTTCGGATTAAATGACAAGGAAGTCGAGGAGCTTTGGAAACGCGGATATCATTCAGCGGACTATTACCGTACCGACACAAGGCTTCGCCGAGCGGTAGACAGACTTGCCGTAGGCTTTAACGGCATCTCTTTTGCCGACATTATGCATTATCTGATAATCGGATACGGCGTATCCGACCCCTATATGTGTCTCGCGGACTTTGATTCGTATATAAATGTACACCGGACCATGTTGGAGGATTACGCCGACAGCGAAAAATGGAATAAAAAGGCGCTGCATAATATCGCCAAAGCCGGCTTCTTCGCCGCAGACCGCGCTATAAAAGAGTACGCGGATAATATCTGGCATATAAAACCCGTGTTTTAAAGTCGCGCCAAGGGACTGAGCGAATTATTTCTGCTCATCCCCGGTAAAAGCAGAAGGGAAACTTTTTTAAAAAAGTTTCCCTCAGCGTGTAGAAAAAGTCAATTCACCAAAAATAATACACAAAAAGTTTTCGCCCGCCTTTTTCAAAAGGCGGTGGGGTTAAGGGGCAAAGCCCCTGACATCCTCTAATGGAGGACAAAATTTTCCCTAAAAAGAGCGTAGGAGTGGCGTAAATCGTCCCGGTGGGACGTCTTACGGTGGAGAATCGTCGCCGGCACAACGGGAACTGTTGTGCACGGATTCCCCAATGCGGCGTTCCGTACCGCATAGTATTTCCACGTTTGTGCATACCATCGCTTCTCTTTTGAACAGGCGCCCACGTAAATCTCTGGGCTGGAGGTCTCCTGAAGAAGTTTTTTTTCAAAAAATCTTTGCACTTGACTTGACAATTCGAGTAAAAAAGTTTCCCTTAACCCTTCAAAAGCTTTTCCGGAAAGAATATATAATAAACCGGATAATTAAGCCGGAGGCGGAAATGAAAACCCCTCGCGATTTCTTTTTACAAAAAAGGAAAATTATAAGTTACTCTTTTGCCTGAAAAATGAAGCAGCACGTTTCTCATAAAAGAGTTCCCGAAATCATATATTTTTTAACCTCAAAGCTTAGCCTACCGGAGGTATGGCAGATAAAATGTCATTACATCACGATAAAATCAACGCTTCCCTTTTCAAATTAGAAATATTCAGCCGCCCGCGGGATGGCGACCTTGACTGGAAACCTTCCGTCTGCTCCGCTCTGCCCTCAGGCTTTGAGCTTAAATTCCGTTTCTGGGTATCCAGAAAGACCGGAAACTATGATTTTTCCGTTAATCTTTTCTCTGAAAGCGAAAGCTCGCGTGTGGTTTGCAGCTGGATAACGCTTAAAAACGGATTCGATATCTACGAAAGCACGATACATCCGCCTGAGATCGGTCTGTATTTTTTGTGCTGCAGCTTCAGAACCTCTGACGGTAAGGCGGCATTTGTTTTTCCTGACGGCTCAGAGAGGCTTCCGATTACCGTATATTCCTCAGATTTTACCACTCCGAAATGGTTAAAGGGAGGTATAATATATCAGATATTTACCGATCGTTTTGCTAAAAGCGAAAACCATTCCGTTTCCGTAAAGCCCGGAGCGATACTAAATCCCGATTGGGAAAACGGCGTTCCCGAATTTGCGGAAAAGCCCGGCGATCCGCTAAAAAACAATGTTTTTTTCGGGGGCTCACTTTACGGAATCATTGAAAAGCTTGATTATCTGCAGTCGCTCGGGGTAAGCACATTGTACCTTAACCCTATCTTTGAGGCAGCTTCAAACCACAAGTACGACACCGGGGACTACTTTTCGGTAGACCGTATGTTCGGAGGCGAAGCCGCTCTTGATAAACTCATCTCGGCCCTAAAAAAACGCGGTATGCGTCTTATTCTCGACGGAGTATTCAATCATACCGGCGACGACAGCGTTTATTTCAACAAATACGGCAGATACACCGGACTCGGCGCATATCAGGGCAAAGCGTCCAAATACTACGAATGGTACGACTTTATATGCTTTCCGGATAATTACAGCTGCTGGTGGGGAGTAAAGATACTGCCTGCAATAAACAAGCAAAGCGAGTCCTTCAGAAACTTTATTTGCGGTGAAAAAGGCGTAATACGCCATTATCTGAAAAAGGGAGTTGATGGCTGGAGGTTAGATGTTGCGGATGAACTATCAGACGAATTTCTTAACGCCCTGCGCAAAGCGGCAAAAACAGAAAAAAAAGACTCTGTTATAATCGGAGAGGTATGGGAGGACGCCTCGGTCAAAATCGCATACGGACTCAGACGTCGTTATTTTCAAGGCTCACAGCTTGACAGCGTTATGAACTATCCTCTGCGAAACGCCATTATCGATTATCTGATATCCGGCGACGCCGATAAGCTCTCCGAGACCGCGATATCACTGTATCTTCACTATCCTAAATGTGTCTCTGACGTTCAGATGAACCTTCTCGGAACGCATGACACCGAAAGAATACTGAATCTTCTTGCACAGGACGGCTGCACCGGAATGACAAATCGTCAGCTATCGGTTCATAAAATGGATCCGGAGGCGCGCTTACGAGGCAGAGAGCTTCTTAGGCTCGCCGCTGTCCTTCTCTATACTTTTCCCGGCGTTCCGTGTATTTATTACGGAGATGAGGTCGGAATGGAGGGCGGGCGCGATCCGTTTAACCGCAAGCCCTTCCCATGGGGACATGAGGATCAGGGTATGCTTGACTGGTTCCGAAAGCTCGGTAAGCTGAGAGCGGATTTAAGTGAGCTTGCCGAGGGAAAATTCAGTATTCTCCATTCAGACGACTCTTTAATTGCTTATAGACGCGGCGATCTTATATGTGCCGTAAATCGCGGAGACACCAAAGTTATCGTAACATCCGGTCCTTTACAGGAATTGCTCAGCGGAAACGCCTCCATTCCGGGTGAGGACGGTATGTACAGGATGTCTCTTGGACGAGATCGCGCGGGAATATATAAACCTGTCCCAATAAAAACATAGCTTTTCTTCCCCCTCTTTTTCACAAGAAATTATCACGGCTCATTTATCTGTTTAGAGTAATTATTTCCGGCTTTCCCATCAGACAGAATGCTCTCTTTTACATTCCCGGCTTTACGCGCATATCTGTTAAATTTTTTATAAGCAAAAATACACATCAGCGCACCTATAAGCGCAATACAGCCCCATGACAGCACAGTGTACCGCCATCCGGGTTGCTGCGCGACCAGCGCTATACCGTAACACCGTACTTCCAATATTGTCTTTCATTTGAATCCCTGCCGTCTTCGTCGGGTAAAATTATGAAATTTATATATTTTCGGATTCCGCACTTTATTTCTGCCATTGAATTTCAAGCACAATCGGTTCGGCTGAAAGCTCATCCACCGGTATACCGTAAATGTGCAGATATTTCGTTTCCGCTATTCCCGTTTTACCGTTATAAAATGACGGCAGCGGGGTTACATCATAGCTTAGCTCCGCCCCGGTATTCATCAGCGTGACCCTTACCGGAAGCGACGGATATCTGCTCAGCGATACCGCGTCGGAAATCAGATTATTGTAAAAATGGAAATAAGTCCTGCCGTTTTTCCGAGTTGCGATATACTCGTTGCACATTACCCCGTAATCAAAATCGTCCGGCTCGGCGCTTTCAAGACAGCCTTTCATACTGTTGTACCAATCCCCGATTCGTCTCACTCTTTTTTCATATTCCGGAGCGATCTCCCCTTTTCCCGTAGGACCGACGTTCAGCAGATAGCTTCCGCCCATCGCCATTATCCTGTCTATTGCCGACAAAAGATGCCGCATAGAGTAAAAATCCTCGTTTTCGCGGTAACCCCAGCTCTGCTCCCCCACTGAATTGTTTGCCTCGGTCATTTTCTCAAATCTTGCGCCGGAAATTTTCTCATACTCCCGCTCCGGTGTGGAAAAATCGCCTTTATCAAACCCCCGGTCGTTAATAAGGATTCCGGGCTGAAGCTTTCTTACCAGCTCGTTTATGCTTTTATCGTCAATTCTCGGCGGTATATCCCAGAACATACTGTATATAGGTCCGTAGCATGTCAGCAGCTCCGTGACCTGATTTTTTATATACTCTCTCAGCTTATGTGTATCCGGTTCCCGGTCTCTTACCGCTTTCCATTGATGCGATGACGCCGGGTTGTATCCGTACTCATAATGCCAGTCGGGGTTTGAATAATAAATCGACAGCAGCATACCGTGCTTATGACACGCGTCGGCAAGCATTTTAAGAGTGTCGCGCCCGTAAGGGGTGTGCATTATACTGTAATCGCTGTATTTCGTGTCCCACATACAAAACCCGTCGTGATGCTTCGCCGTAAAGCAGATATATTTCATACCCGCGTCCTTTGCGAGCAGCACCCATTTTTCCGGGTCATATTCCGTCGGATTAAAGGTATCCGCGTATTTTTCGTATACCTCGCGCTCCATATCGTACCTTGCAAACGCCTGCTCATGCAGACCGAGCCGGGCATAAAAGCCCCAATGTATGAACATACCGAATTTATTATCAAATACCTTCATTTCTTAGTCCTCCGTAACCTGTACCTCAGGCGGGTATAAATCATTATTTTAAATGTCAGCGCCGCCGGGAAGCATTTAATTTACCGCTCCCAATATAGATTAACGCACCTCTTGAGAAAGTCATGCTTACAGTCAAGTTACAGTTTCATTCGTGATATGATCTCAGCCGCCTGAAACGGAGAAATTTCGCTTACATCAAGCTTCTGGGTATTGAGCTGTTTATATAGTGGAAGCCTGCTCACGCTTTTTTCCAATATATCAGGCTTTCTCATTTTCGCGTCAATATCCTTTTTAAGTCTTTTCTTAAGACTATCCTCGCTCAATATTAAAGAAATACATTTTACCTCACAGCCCGAGATATCAAACCGAGACAAAAGCTCGTCAATTATAGCCTGCTCGTGCATAACCCAACAAAATATAATATTTTTGTATGCCGAGCAGTGTATAAAATTATTAATGACATACACAATGTTATCCATTACCACCCGCTTTGTCTCGGTGTTTACCGTAAACGGGTTCATGTCCCAGCACCAATCCCCATCAAGGAAAACGGAAAAATCAAGAATGCTTTTTAAGGCGCGGCAGACCGTTGTTTTCCCCGCTCCCATCGTACCGCCTATCATATAGAGTGTTTTCATTTCGGTCGTCATCCCTCTCTGATAATTCAATAAGGGGCTAAGCCCCATCATTCAACGTTTTCAGTGTGTGATCGTATATCCCACCGAAAAACTGAGCGGCGCCCTCGGCCTGAGAGGCGGGCGGCATCTTAATCTTATTTCTCAGGAAATATAAATCAGTTCTCCTTGGCGCTGTACGGACCGCCGGAAATAATATCGGCGTACCTCATCATATCAAGCGCTCTGATTATATCGCCTTTATACGGGTATTTGGCTGATTTTTTCAGAAACCTTTCCTTGAGCTTCTCAGCATCATTCCTGTCTCCTGTTATCAGCAGCGTATACGCGTAAACGGCATGAATAACCGCCGGGGATATACCTCCCATCGCTTTGATAAACATCTGCTGCTTCTTTGAGTAAAGCGCGTCTATATACTCCGGTCGTCTTTTGCAGACTATCTCACAGTAAAGCCTGTCGAGCTTAAGAACCTTGATGTTGATCTTAGGCAGGGCATTGTCCGTTTCCATAAACCAATCCATAATCTCCGCGGCGTTTTCATAATTACCGTTTTCCATTATTCTGCCTAATACAAGAATTACGAGTTGAGCGGACATCGGGTTTTTAAGTCCCTGCTCAGATGGCAGAATAAAAAGCTCATCCGGCATATCCTTATACATAAAGCCCTTTGTCGTATATTCATTGATTTTTAATACTATATAAAACGCTCGCAGCGCCTCTTTGCTTTTACCGAGAGAAAGCGCGTTTTTGCCGTCGTTATTCAGATCCGAGACAGTCAAGGGAATGGCGTTTATCAGCGCCAGCGCGATCCCTATCACTGAGAAGATAAATAAAATATCCGCAAAAATACCTTCCGGTAACAGAAGCGTCAGACCGGCGGCCGCAAGCGAAAAGACCACGTTCATGATTGACCCGCCGAGATTGTACAGTTTAAACGGTATTTTCCCATCCCTCATCTCCGGAGGAGACATCAGACATTGTCCCGCTGTTCCCGGTATTCTGACTCTCTTTAAAACTATTTTTCCGTCCTGACCGCACCACATAAAGCTGAATATTCTGAAAGAGACGCATTTATAACCGCTAAGCAGCCCGAAAACCAAGTGCCCGCTTTCATGTATAATGGTATGAAGAAAAACAGAAATAAGAAGGGGAATTGCATACATTATAACAAACCTGAATGCGTAGCCGTTATCTCCGGGTTTTATCAAATCAAATAAATTTTTAACCAACGGAGCTAAGGCAAATCCCGCAAAGATATAGATAAGCAAGACTACCCACATCTGGTTTTTATTTGTTTTATTTTTTTTCATATCGGCAAGCCTTCCGTTTTAATATGGTAACAGCTTAGTACTTAAGTCCGTGTTCATTATAATATTTTGTAAGTTCTCTGCCGTTTCTTATTACTGTTACCTTGTTTTTATACCTGTTAACCGTATCTTTAAATCGGTTTTTATGCTTCTTTGTACGTCCGTCCCATAGTATCCATTTCAAAAACTCTGCGTCTATCTTTTCATTACACCCTTCGGTCATTGAATCTCTGGTTTTCCCTTTATTATTTTTAAATCGTTTAAGTATTCTCTTTAGGCAGCTGAAACGGTTGAAATTCATGAAAATTATAGAATCCGCCTCCTCCATTCGGCGCTCGTAAAACGACTTACTATAATTTCCGTCAATCACCCATGAGGAGTTTTTATCAAGAAACTCCTGTGTGATACTCAGCTCCTCCCGGCGATCCCGTTCAGTCCACCCGGGAAGCCAATGCACTTTATCCAGATACAATACCTCAACCCCATATTTTTCTCCAAGACGTGAGGCAAGAGTTGATTTACCGCTTCCGCTATAGCCGATTATTGCGATTCTCATAAAGATATCAGTTCCTTTCTCATCTTTTTAAAAAATCAGTAAAAGTCATCGATTAAAATTCGTGCCGTATCTCTATAAGACCGTATTGCTTCGCACTTAAACGATCACACCTATATTGTTCTTTTCAACGAGATAATAGATATATTTTGCTAACAGCGCGTTATCGATTCGACGTTATTTGCAAGGGATCGACCGTCCAAGCAGTAAATTTTATACATATCCTCAAGAGAAGCATGCGGAGGAAAGGATTCGTTTACGGCTATCGTTTCCATTCTTGGGAGCCGCAGTCCCATTGCAGCAAGCTCAGAAATAACTTTTTCCGATACACCGCCGCTTTTTATCTGCTCTTCACAGAAAACTATCAGCGAGCTGTCCCGACACACCTCATAAAGCGCCGTGTAATCCAAAGGCTTGACCTTTTTTAAGCAAACAAGCCTCACACACAGTCTGTTTTTAAGAAGCTGCGAGGCATCGTAAACGCATTTAACCGTTCTTCCGTATGTTATGAACGTTACGCGTTTTCCTGATCCGTATTCGGCGTATCTGAAATCTCTTTTTTCCTTAAACGATTCGCGCGGGTATTTACACTCTCCTCCGCGCGGATATCTTACCGCGACAGGTCCCTGCAAAGACACTGCTTCTATTATCATTTTTTCAGCGTCATCAAGGGTTTCCGGGGTGTATATCGTCATTCCCGGAACCTGCATGAGAAACGCGCAGTCAAATATTCCCTGATGAGTTATTCCGTCTCCCGGAACAAATCCCGCGCGATCCACCGCCAGTACAACATGCAGCGACTGCGCTGAAATATCATGAATGATCTGATCGTACGCTCGCTGCAAAAAGCTTGAGTATACGGCTAAAACCGGTTTTTTACCCGAGGCGGCAAGCCCTGCGGCAAACGTAGCCGCGTGTTCCTCCGCAATTCCCACGTCAAAAAATCGCTCCGGGAAACGCCGTTTAAATTTATCGAGCCCTGTTCCCTCGCACATCGCGGCAGTTATTGCAACGATATCCTTATCGTCCTCGGCAAGCTTTGTCAGAGTCCTGCCGAAGCGCTCGGAAAAAGTTTCTCCAATCTCGTTTGATTCCAAGCGTACGATGCCGGCCTTTATATCAAATTCCGAAACGGAATGATATGCCGCCGGGTTGTTTTCCGCCGGTTTATAGCCCTTTCCTTTTTTCGTGCAGACGTGTACCACGACAGGGCTCTCAAGCAAACGCGCTTCCCTGAACACCGCCTCAAGACGCGCTATATCATGACCGTCGACCGGACCAATATAGTCTATACCTAAATTCTCAAAGAAATTTTCCTTGAATACCACGGTTTTAATAGCGTTTTTTACACCTTTCGATACCGCGGCTATGGGCTTGCCTACAAATCGCAGGTTTGACACCCTGCTTTTAAAGTTCCGTTTGAAGCGGTAATAGCCGACGCTTGTGCGCAAGCGCCCGAAGTATCTTGACATTCCTCCCACATTTTTGGATATGGACATGTCGTTGTCGTTTATTACTATAATCAGTCTGAGACCATCCTTCGAAGCGTTGTTCATGGCCTCATATATCATGCCGTTGGTAAAGGAACCGTCACCTACCACGGCAATCGCGTATCTTCTGCCTCCGTCAAGCTTTTCAGCCTCCGCAAATCCGAGCGCGGCAGATACAGAGGTTCCGCTGTGCCCTCCGCCGAAAAAATCGTATCCGCTTTCGCTTCTGAGCTGGAAGCCTGATACTCCCCCGAGATTTCTGAGAGCGGCAAAGCCCTTTTCTCTTCCGGAAAGAAGCTTGTGAACATAGCTCTGATGCCCCACGTCAAATATAATTTTATCCTCGGGAAAATCAAATACTCTGTGCAGCGCGACCGTAAGCTCAACCACTCCGAGATTCGAGGCAAGATGTCCGCCGTTCCTGCTTACCGAACCGAGTATGGCGTTTCTTAATTTTTCGCACAGCACCGATAGCTGCTCCCGTGTCATATTCTTAACATTCCCAAACGAATAATCATCCTCAGGTAACGTCTCATTTTTAGGTGAAAAATCGGAATCTTTCATATGATCAAATCCGTTCCAAAATAAAATTTGCCGGTTCTAAGTCCGGATAAGCTTGATGGCGGTCAGTCAGCAAATCCGACTTTTTGCTAAAGCCCCGCCACATCACTTTTAACTTCTATAAGTATATCATACCTTTCATTCTTTGTCAAGCGCCGTATCATGTTTTCGACCGCCGTAGTAAAGCCGACCTTTTGGTTAGTTTCACGGGGACTTGACAAAAGATAAAAAATCATTATAATATTTTACGGTGAGTTCGTGACCATCCTCACCTAAAACAAAACTACGGAGAATAAAACAATGAAAAGCAAAACTCTTTTCCTCACCCGAGCCGCCGTTATCGCGGCATTATACGTTGCCCTTACCTGTCTTTCCGACCTGCTCGGACTGGCAAAGGGCGCTGTTCAGATAAGAATATCCGAGGCTCTATGTGTTCTTCCGGCAATCAGCTTTTGTGCTGTACCTGGAGTAACGGTCGGCTGTCTGATATTCAATTTTTTCTTTTCAGGCAATATTCTTGACATTATATTCGGAACGCTTGCCACATTGATCGGCTCCCTTTTCGCCACACTTTTCAAAAAACATAAATATCTGTCCTTTATTCCAACTGTGGTATCAAACACTGTTATAATACCCTTTGTTATCGCCCTCGGCACGACTGACGGAAATCTGGCTTCCGTACCTTTTATGATGCTTACTATCGCTGTGGGAGAACTGATCTCCTGCGCGCTTCTCGGTTCTCTGCTGCTTAAGGCCTTAGAAAAGCATAGAGGCGTGCTGTCGTAATGTCGGATTTTCGTCGTTTTATCACCTTCTCTTAAGCGGATGGCATTATTTACAAAAAGTTTATCGGTTGGTTATTCAGAATTAAACATAATCGTGTACTATTAATATAAATATGGTCACAGCCTGAAAGCTTGGAGGATACCTTTTGTTCGGCTATATTCGTGTATATGAAAATGAATTAAAAGTGCGGGAATACAGACTGTACAAAAGCGTGTACTGCGGACTGTGCAAAACGATGAAAAAACAGCTTGGATATGCTTCATCGCTTAACCTCAGCTATGATTTCGTTTTCCTTGCGCTTTTGCGCTCATATGTCTTAGGCGAGGGCTTTAAGATAAAACCCGGAAGATGCTTTCTGCATCCGTTCCGAAAACGCCCGATAGCCGAGGGAAACTCTTCTCTCGATTACTCCGCCGGAGCCTCGGCAATACTTATTTACAACAAGCTTCTTGACGACCTTCAGGACAACGGATTTTTAAGGCGGGGCATCGTACGGCTTTCCCTTCCCTTCTACAGGAGCTATATCAAGCGCGCGAAAAGAAAGCAGCCGGGCTTCGGCTTTGAAGTGCTCTCAGAGAAAGTCAAGAAATATCTTGATAAATTGACCCGTCTCGAAAAAGAAGACTCCAAATCCGCCGAGCAAAACGCCGAGATCTTCGGAGAACTTCTTGGGGAAATTTTTTCTCACGGTCTTGACAGCTCTGAAACAGCAGAGCAATGCCGGCTTCTCGGCTTCCATCTCGGAAGATGGATTTACCTTATAGATCTTATGGACGACTTTGATAAAGACAAAAGACAGGGTGCTTACAATCCTCTCATTTCCGCGGGCTATACTTCCATTCCAACAGACCTGTTGACAGCCTCTCTTTACAGAGAAAACGAGCTCGCTGAAAACTGCCTTGCAGGTTTACCGGTAACTTACGAGGATATAGGAGCAATACTCAAGAATATACTTGAGCTCGGCCTGTCAAATACATGCGCTAAAATTCAGAAAACACAAAAACAAACAACAGATAAAGCCGAAAGGAACAGCCAAAGCGATGGAACGGGATCCGTATGATATACTCGGCGTGAGCCGTTACGCAACTGAGGACGAGATCAAAAAAGCATACAGAGAGCTTGTAAAAAAATATCATCCGGATAATTTTCCCGACGATAATATGAAAAAACTCGCCGAGGAGAAAATGAAGGAAATTAACGAGGCATACGAGTATGTGACACGCGGAGCGACAAACGCATACGCGGGAGGGGGAAGCTCATACTCCGCCTCTCAGTTCATTGAGATCCGCCGGCTTATCAACGAACAGAATTATTCCGAAGCCGATATAAAGCTGGAGGCTATAAACGCTTCCGACCGAGGAGCGGAATGGAATTTTCTTAAAGGATGCCTTATGGCTCAAAAAGGCTGGTTTTTAGACGCAAATAAATATTTTGAGACCGCGTGCAGACTCGATCCGGCAAATGCGGAGTACAGGCAGGCATACGACGCCATGAGAAATACAGCGGAAGCGTATACCCGAGGCTACCGTCAGGGAAGAACCAGCGGAAGAGGCTTCTGCGACGATTTCTGCACGGCTTTTATATGCACGGATTGCTGTCTGCATTGCTGCTGCGACGGTTCGGGAGGCTGCTGAATAAAAATCTAAACCGTGTTCGATACGCCATTAACTTAAGCGAAAGGAAGCAGATATATGGCACCGGAACGCAGTCCCTATGATATTCTCGGTATAGATCACAACGCCTCAGAGGACGAGATAGAAGAAGCGTATCGCGTTTTAACTGACAAAACAGAAAGCTCTGATCCCGAAATCAAAAAACAAGGAACCCAAGAAACATCGGAAGACGTCAAAAGAGCCTACGATATCGCAATACGCAGGGCGGTTATCGGGAAAAAAACGCTTTCAGAGCAATTTGACGAAATCCGTGTTTTGATAAACGAAAATAATTTAACGGAGGCGGATTTGCGTCTGGAGATAATCGACGGACCGGATCGTAAGGGCGAATGGAATTTCCTGTACGGCTGCCTTATGTCTCAAAAGGGATGGTTTCTTGACGCAAACATGTATTTTGAGGCTGCCTGTGCATATGAGCCCTCAAATACGGAATATAAGGAGGCCCTTGATTCCATGAAGAAAACAGTTTCCTCGTATAAGGGAAGCAGTATTAAAAAAATCAAAAAAAACGGATACAAAGATACCCATGGTTCATCATGT
Organism: uncultured Clostridia bacterium; assembly: GCA_944393415.1. GTDB lineage: Bacteria > Bacillota > Clostridia > Oscillospirales > CAG-272 > SIG673. The sequence goes on from CALYAD010000068.1 coordinate 64,174, forward strand.
TGGGAAGGGATATGCGAAGGCTGCGGCGAGGGGTGCGCTGAAGGATGCTGCGAGGGATGCTGCGACGGGATCGATTGTTGATATGAATACAGCCAAGAAGATCGCCTTCTGTTCGGTTCTGACGGCCGTATCCTCCGTCGTATTGTTTATTGGGGGCTTTATAGAGATCATAGACCTTACCGCGGCGGCAATCGCCTCGCTTTGCGTTATACTCGGTGTAATTGAGTTCGGATACAGATACTCGTTTTTGATATACTCGGTTTCCGCCGTTTTATCGTTTCTTGTTCTTCCCGGCGCGGCCCGTACGCCCGCCCTGTATTTTGCCGTTTTCTTCGGTTACTATCCTATTTTAAAATCGGTAGCGGAAAAGGCCGGAATTTTTCTCTCTTGGGTTATCAAAATACTGATATTTTCCGCCGCATATACCGTTTTGAGTTTGCTTACCGCCAAAATTATATTCCCTCAAAGCGATTTCGGGCTTCCGCAACCGGAAACTAAATGGCTGCTGGCAGTCTTTTATTTCATATGTCTTATCGTATTTATATTGTACGATATAGCTTTAACAAGGGCAATCACAATTTATATATCACGCCTCAGACGAGCTATGGGAATAGACAAATTACTGAAATGAATAAAACATAGCAGAAAAAATTGTAAACAATTATGAACAAAAGCTTGACACGCTATGATTTTTGGTGTAGAATATTAGTTATACAGCTATTTGACCGATTTTTTCGGATCGTCCTGAGCGGAGAAAGAAACAGTGTCAATCCTCTGTTTTTACCGCGTCTTAACCGCCTTTATAATACCAAACGTGACTACAAACGGAGGAAATGGTCTGTTCTATGGCATACAGCATGACGGCATACGGTAAAGCGACCGGAAGCACCGAAACAAAAAATTATATTGTGGAGTTAAAATCCGTCAACAGCAGATTCTTTGATTGTACGATAAAGATCCCTACTCAATACGGTCACCTTGAAGAAAAAATAAAATCATATTTACAGAGCCGGGGAATAAGCAGAGGCAAGATAAGCGTTTATGTCGGGATAGACCAGACCGCAACTTCGGAAAACGAGATATTATTAAACGAAAATTACGCTTCTCAGTATATAGCCGCTCTTCGTACGTTAGCGGAAAAATTCGGGCTCAGGGACGATATCAGCGTGATGAGAGTCGCCTCAAACCGGGATATATTTTCTTTTAAAAGTCCCCCTGAGGACACGGAAAAGGACTGGAACGATATCCTGCCTACAATAAAAGCCGCTACCGATTCATTTTTAGAGATGCGTATGTCCGAGGGTGAAAATCTGCGACGCGATCTATGCGAAAAGACCGAGCAGGTCACCCGACTCATTGATTTCATAAAGGAACACGCCGACGACGCCCAGGAGGTATACCGCGCAAGGCTTGAGCAAAAGCTCCGCAACACACTCGAGACTCTTGACTACCCAATCGACACGCAGCGAATTTTGACCGAGTGCGCCCTCTTCGCGGACAAGACCGCGATCGACGAAGAGCTGGTGCGGCTTGACAGTCATTTTCTTGCGTTCAAACAGGCTATTAACTCCGACGAAGCGATGGGAAGAAAACTCGATTTTATTTTTCAGGAGGTAAACCGCGAGGTAAATACTATCGGCTCAAAGGTGTCCGATATAGCTCTGACAAAAACCGTCGTTGAGATAAAAACAATGCTTGAAAAAATCCGAGAGCAGCTTCAGAATCTCGAATAAAAAATCCGCTGCGCCTAAAAGAATTTGATTTGGTGAATATCAACTATGAAATTTGTTAATATTGGATTCGGGAATACTGTATGTACAGACAGGATAATAGCCGTGGTCAGCCCCGAATCGGCGCCGATCAAGCGCCTCGTAATAGACGGAAAGGCCGCAGGTACCGTAATCGACGTTTCCTGCGGCAGAAAAACCCGTTCCGTTTTGATAACCGACTGCGGAAACATTATTCTTTCCGCCTTACAGTGCGAGACCGTTTCAGCCCGCTTTAACGGCGCGGACGATTCCTCGGGTGATGAGTCCGAGCTCTAAATTTTCTCAGACCGTTCTGACATAAGACTTTAACTTTAATATGTTAAAATTATTTAATATCGGCATAACCGAGAGAAAGGATCAATATGACAAGCAAGGGTTCACTTATTGTAATCAGCGGACCTGCGGGAAGCGGCAAGGGTACTATCGTAAAGCTTCTTTTGCAGGATGAAAGCTATACCGTATCGATTTCCACCACGTCACGTCAGCCTCGCTCAGATGACATCCCCGGAGTTACGTATAATTTCGTGTCAAGCGAGGAATTCATTGATATGATCTCAAACGGAGAGCTCGCGGAATTCGCGGAATACGTGGGAAATTTCTACGGTACGCCGATAAGCACGATCACAGAGCTTATCTCCTCCGGGAAAAACGTTATTCTGGAGATAGAAACCCAGGGGGCGCTCCAGATAAAATCAAGATTCCCGGAAGCAATTCTTATCTGGCTTTCTCCTCCGGACTACGACACGCTCGATTCCCGTCTCCGCGGACGCGGAACAAATACTGACGAGGATATCAATAAACGACTTACAGCCGCACGCCGGGAGCTTCAGCTCCTCCCCTATTATGATTATATCGTTATAAACGAAAAGGGAAAGGCTGAGGAAGCTGCGGAAAAGATTCGAAAAATAGTTGAAGTAAACTCAATGTCTACTAAACAAAACTCGGATTTTGTCCGTGAGTTTTACAAGCTCTGATCATAAATTTAATTTGGTAATACCGCGAGGAGATATAAAACCATGATGATAACACCCGGAATCGAGGAGCTTTCCGAAAACGGAAAGTACAACCGCTACGAGCTTTGCATTGCCGTCGCAAAGTGCGCGAGAATCGTTACGGACGAATATGTGGAGCAGTACAACAAAGCCGAAACAATGATAGCAAACAAAGAAACCGACAAAACCATAAGCGCGATTATCAAAAGAGAGCTTCGCGATGACAAAGCCGTTAAGGTCGCAATTAAACGCCTTGCCGCGCACGAATACAGAATAGTTGACGATTCCATCCGGGAACCCGGCGACAATGTCAGATAACAATATTCAAAACGGCACTCGGCTCGGGTGCCGTTTTCGGCTCGCCTCGGTATATATACTCAGCGCCCCATATCATCTCGACAAGCCGTTCGACTACCGTATACCGGATGCTCTCAAGCTCTCCGCCGGAGATTTCGCGGCAGTTCCCTTCGGCGGCGGAAACCGCCCCGAGACCGCGCTCGTCTTTCAGGTCCGCGAGACTGACGAAGCCGATATTTCGCGTTATAAGCCGATAAGCGCCGTTTTACCCTCAGTGTTGTCATTATCCGACGAAGCGTTACGGACAGTTGAGTTTTTAAAAGAGCATACGTTTTGTACTACCGGAGACGCCGTGCGCACGATAACCCCTTCCTCGGCTTTCTCAAAGCTTGAAGAATTTCTGACATGCCTGCTTCCTCTGCCTGATTATTATCCTGAACTTTCAGCTGAATATCAGGTATACGATTTTATTTCAAAATCCCCGGTATGCACAAAATCACGTCTCTATTCCGTATTCGGAGCAAAAAAAGCGGGGAAAGCCTTGTCAACGCTTATTTCGGAAAAAATAATTTCTTCAAGCATAAGCGTAAGAGATATAACGAATATCAAATACGCTTTGCTTTATTCCACGCCTTTAACGGCTGACGATATAATAATTCTCGCAAAGGAAAGAAAACTGCGTTCCGTAAAGCACGCCGAGATATTAAAATATCTGTCCGAAAAAGGTATTTCCGAGCAAGGCGAGCTGTGCGAGGCGACCGGAGCCACCTCCGCTCAGCTGAAGACGCTTACCGAAAAAGGCTATATCACATGCGAAAAACGTGAGCGATACCGATTGTCGCAGATCGGAAGACGCGAACCCTCTTCACTGACCTTGAACGAGGAGCAGAAAAAAGCCGCCGATACTATCATATCACTGACACGTTGCGGCAAACCTAAGGCAGCTCTGCTTCACGGTGTTACCGGAAGCGGTAAAACTCATGTTATACGAGCGGTAATGGAGGAAGTCATAAAAAGCGGAAGATCGGTCATACTTTTAGTACCGGAAATATCTCTGACTCCTCAAACCATTTCTTTTTTTTCAGCCTCGTTCGGTGACAGAACGGCGGTGATCCATTCCGGACTTTCAGCCGGCGAACGCTTCGACGCGTGGAGAAGGATAAAAAACGGTGAGGTGGATGTCTGCATAGGAACACGCTCCGCGGTTTTCGCCCCGTTTCAAAGGCTTGGGCTAATCGTTATAGACGAGGAACAGGAGCATACCTACAAATCCGATTCTTCTCCCCGATATCACGCGAAGGAGGCAGCCGGCTTCCGCTGCGGCTATCATAACGCGGTCCTGCTTCTCGCTTCCGCTACCCCGTCTCTTGAAAGCTATCACAAAGCCATGAAAGGAGCCTATACCCTTACAGAGCTGAAAGGCCGCTTCGGAAGCGCGCGCATCCCCAAAACAGAAATAATCGATATGAGGACCGAGGCAAAGGAAGGTAATTTCTCACTGTTCAGCGCCAGGCTTATCGATGAGCTGAGAGATACGATAGACCGTGGAAAACAGTCCATACTATTTTTAAACCGCCGAGGCTACCATAGCTTTGTAAGCTGCCCGATATGCGGAAAAGTATTTATGTGTCCGCACTGCAGCGTGTCGCTTACCCACCACTTTTCACGATTCAATGAAAACGGTTACCTCTGCTGTCATTACTGCGGCTACCGCTCCGACGTACCTGAAAAATGCCCGGAATGCGGAAGCCCGAAGGTACGCTTTATGGGGTACGGTACGCAGCTTGCCGAGGAACAGCTGCAAAAGCTGCTTCCGGACGCGCACATTCTTCGTATGGACGCGGATACCACAACCGGTAAATTTTCATACGACGATATTTTGGGACGCTTCCGCCGTAAGGAAGCAGATATACTTCTCGGAACACAGATGGTCACCAAAGGTCACGATTTCCCTTCGGTAACCCTGGTAGGAGTCCTCAGCGCAGATCAATCGCTTTACGTGGACGATTACCGCGCAAACGAACGCACCTTTTCCCTTATCTGTCAGACGGTCGGACGCGCCGGGCGAGGAGACGAGGAAGGTCGCGCTCTGATACAGTGCTATACTCCGCAGCATCCGGTTTTGGCTCTTTCAGGGACACAGGACTACCGCGCGTTTTACGAAACCGAGATACCGCTCCGTAAATCGCTCGTTTTCCCTCCGTTCTGCGACATCGCCGTACTATCAGTCACTGCCGTCAGTGAGGAGGATGCCATAAATGCCTCAGGGAAGCTGTTTGAACAGATCAAAACGCTGGTCGGCACCGGCTACAAAGATGTCGGACTACAGGTTTTCGGTCCGTTTGAGGCTCCGGTATATAAGTTAAACGAAAAATTCCGTATGCGCCTTGTAATTAAAAGCCGCAACGGAAAACGCTTCCGCGCGCTTTTCAGAGAAGTGCTCAGCCAATTCGGCGCCGCAATGCCGAAAAACGTTACCGCATCCATAGACATAAACCCCTCTACCGTTTAACAGAAAGGACTGAATTCATATGGCAATTCTGAAAATACTTAAAGACAACGACCCCATGCTCCGTAAAATCAGCCGCGAGGTTGACATGATATCGCCCCGTATAATCACATTGCTCGACGATATGCGGGATACTCTTCACAAAGCAAACGGCTGCGGGCTGGCGGCGGTTCAGGTCGGAGTCCTGCGCCGCGTAGTTATAATTGAGACCGAAAACGGTAAGCTGTACGAGATGATAAACCCGGTAATAGTTGAGCGCTCCGAGGAAAAGCAACACGAAATCGAAGGATGTCTCTCCATTCCCGGACGATGGGGAATCACCTGCCGTCCAAAAACCGTAACGGTCAGGGCTATGGACAGAAACGGAAATTATTATACTCTCACCGGCAGCGATCTGCTTGCGCGCGCCATATGCCATGAGACCGATCACCTTGACGGTATTCTCTACACTGACAACGCCGAACGAATTCTTACCAAAGAGGAAATGGAAGGACTTGAATGAAATGAGATCGGTTTTTATGGGCACTCCGGAATTTTCCCAAATCGTTTTGCGCGCGCTGTGCGAACGAGGACGCGCGCCCGTGGCTGTCGTTACCCGCGCGGATAAACCTGCCGGACGCGGAAATACTTTGTCTGCCTCACCTGTAAAAAAATACGCCGTCTCTCGGGGTATCGAGACGCTCCAGCCGGAAAAGCTCTCCGATCCCGTGTTCACCGAGCGCCTTTGCGCGCTGTCCCCGGATATAATAATAGTCGTTGCGTACGGGAAAATACTTCCGGATTACGTCCTTAAGCTCCCAAAATACGGTTGTATCAACGCGCACGCCTCTATCCTTCCGGAATACCGCGGAGCGGCCCCGATGCAAAGAGCTATAATGGACGGAAAGCGTGAGACCGGGGTTACGATAATGAAAATGGACAAGGGAGTAGACACCGGAGATACGCTTCTGACCCTGAAAACTCCGTTAAGCGATACCGATACTTTGGAAAGCGTACACGACCGTCTGGCGGAGCTGAGCGCAGAAGGTCTTTTACAGGCACTCGAGCTGATCGAATGCGGAAGGGCAGTTTTTGTTTCTCAGGATCATGAAAAAGCATCCTACGCCGAAAAAATACGCCGAGAGGATGAAGTTATCGATTTCCGCCGCTCAGCAAGCGAGCTTTCCTGTCAGATCAGGGCATTAACACCGTATCCGTTCGCTTTCTGCTCGTTTAACGGAAGATCGCTTAAAATAACCAAAGCCACCGTTCTTGAAGGCCCGCCTGAAAAAGAAGGGATTCCGGGAGAAGTGTTAGCAGCGGGAAAAAACGGCATAATCGTCGCATGCGGATCCGGCGCGCTTCTGATAACAGAGGTATTTCCGGAAAACAAGCGGCGTATGAGCGCCGCGGATTTCGTTAACGGAGCAAGAATAAAGCCCGGCGACAAGCTTGTCGGAGTTATCGGCACATGATCCTTTGATCAAATCGACGACTCAAATTTATCCGACAATTTCCTACTTGACAAAACGCAAAAATTATGATATAATCTGATTAAATGTGTCGGAGCAAAAACCAGTAATACGTCGCCTCTGTCTCAGAGAGCCGCCGAGCGGTGAAAGGCGGAACAGAGCGGCGTACGAATTCCTTTTGCAAGCAGCTGTCTGAACCTATCCCGCTTCAGTTATAACGGGATGGCTGTAGGTCACGCCGGGTTCTCCCGTTACAGTGAATCGGTATTCGTTTGCGGTCGGACCGTAAATGCCAGTACCGTCAAGGGGCATACCGTGAGATATGTCCGAATCGAGGTGGTACCGCGGGTACATTCCCGTCCTCTGTAAAGCGAGCAGAGGACTTTTTTGTTTTCTGCGATCTAAAATGTACATATTGAAAGGAAAATAAGAATGAAAGCACCTAAGACCCACAATATTTACAGTCCCGAATACGAATGTATGTCGAGAGACGCTCTCCGTGAACTGCAGAATGAAAGACTTCGCAGGGTAGTTAAGCACGAATACGACAACGTCGCCATTTACAGAGAAAGAATGGATGCCAAGGGTATAAAACCCGAGGATATAAAAACCGTTGACGATCTTCGGTATCTTCCCTTCACCAATAAAACCGATCTCCGTGATACCTTCCCGTTCGGTCTTTTAGCGGTACCGAAACGCGATATAGTCCGCATTCAGGGCTCTTCCGGAACCACCGGTAAGCCGATAGTCTCAGGCTACACCGAAAACGATGTCGAGGTATGGACCGAGATGGTCGCAAGAGCAATTGTGGCGGCGGGCGGCGGAAAGGATGATATAGTTCAGGTCTGCTACGGCTACGGACTTTTTACCGGCGGTCTCGGAGCTCATCAGGGAGCCACAAGAATCGGAGCGATGACCGTACCGATGTCAAGCGGAAATACTCAGCGTCAGATCCTGATGATGAAAGAACTCGGCTCCACTATGCTTTGCTGCACACCGTCATACGCGATTTATATAGGAGAAACAGTCCGCGACATGGGTCTGGACCCCAAAAAAGACCTGCGTCTCAAATCCGGCTGCTTCGGCGCTGAGCCGTGGACTGAGGAAATGAGACAGCGGTTAGAGGAGCTTCTCGATATCGACGCCTGCGATATCTACGGACTGACTGAAATAGCAGGTCCGGGAGTTTCCTTTGAGTGTCTTGAAAAAAAAGGCATGCATGTGAACGAGGATCACGTAATTCCCGAGATAATCGATCCCGTAACCGAAGAGCCTCTTCCCTACGGAACCGCCGGAGAGCTGGTATTCACCACGATCACAAAGGAAGGTATGCCAATGCTGCGTTACCGCACCCATGACATCTGCGTTCTCCACGACGAGCCATGCGCCTGCGGCAGAACCACTGTTAGAATGGGAAGAATAACCGGCCGTACCGACGATATGCTGGTAATACGCGGCGTCAACGTATTTCCAAGCCAGATCGAATCGGTCCTCGTATCGGTAAAAGGAGTTTCTCCTTTCTATATGCTTATCGTGGACCGAGTACATTCCACCGACAGCCTTGAGGTTCAGGTGGAAATCGAGGAAAATTCTTTTTCCGATACAGTGTCGGCACTTGAGAATATACGTAACGAGATAAGCGAAAAAGTAAAATCGGTCGTCGGAATCTCAGCTAAAATTACACTCGTCTCTCCTAAATCCCTTCCTCGTTCAGAAGGAAAGGCAAAAAGAGTGATAGACAACAGGAAGCTTTGAAACTTAATTAAATCAAATACTTTATAAGGAATCGGATAAAATCATGAAAAAACTGCTAATTGGCAATGAGGCGGTAGCGCGGGGACTCTACGAAGGCGGAATAAAGGTGGTTTCCAGCTATCCCGGCACCCCCTCTACTGAAATAACAGAGTTCCTGTCCAAATACGACGACATCCATTCGGAATGGGCTCCAAACGAAAAGGTGGCGGCGGAAGTAGCCTTCGGCGCTTCTCTTGCCGGCGCTCGTTCGGTGTGCGCTATGAAGCATGTCGGTCTAAACGTGGCGGCCGATCCGCTTTTCACGCTGTCATATACAGGAGTGACAGGAGGCCTGGTGATCTGCGTGGCGGACGACCCCGCTATGCACTCCTCTCAGAACGAACAGGATTCACGTCACTACGCGATAGCGGCTAAGGTCCCCATGCTCGAGCCGGCGGACTCAGAGGAATGCTACCGCTTTGCTAAAGATGCGTTTGAGCTTTCGGAAAAATTCGACACCCCTGTTCTTTTGCGCATGTGTACCCGTATCGCTCATTCCCAAAGCGTCGTCGATACAGGAGAAAGAAAGGAAGCTCCGGTTAAACCGTATGTAAAAAACGGCGAGAAATACATAATGATGCCCGCCTTCGCTAAAAAACGTCATCCGATAGTTGAAGCGCGCACCGAAGCGATAACCGAATTTGCTGAAAGCTGCCCGTATAATAAAATCGAATGGGGCGGCAAGGATATCGGTATTATAACCTCGGGAAGCTGCTATCAATATGTGAAGGAGGCTCTCGGAGACACGGTAAGCGTACTGAAGCTCGGTATCGTCAATCCCCTGCCGAGAAAGCTGATACTTGATTTTGCTTCCAAAGTACGGAGAGTTATAGTTATCGAAGAGCTTGACGGAATAATCGAGACTCATTGCCGCACCCTCGGAATTGAGGCAGAAGGCAAATCCCTTTTCACTCCGATCGGTGAGTACAGTCAGAAAACCGTCTCCGAAATAATACTCGGAAAATCCCCGGAAAAGCCAACGCTGAATGAGTCTGTCCCGGCTCGTCCGCCGATGATGTGCGCGGGATGTCCGCACAGAGGAATGTTCTACGCGCTCTCAAAAAATAAAATAACAGTTTTGGGAGATATCGGCTGCTATACGCTCGGCGCACAGGCTCCGCTTTGCGCTCTGGACTCGACTCTTTGCATGGGTGCTTCCGTATCCGGGCTTCACGGCTTCAATCTTGTTGACGGCGGAAAGAGCAGAACCGCCTGCGTTATCGGAGACTCTACCTTTATGCACTCCGGAATGACAGGACTTGTAAATATCTCATACAACGCTACAAACTCCACGGTCATCATCCTCGACAACTCCATTACCGGAATGACAGGACACCAGCAGAACCCTACCACAGGCTACAATATTAAAGGCGATCCCGCCGCAAAGGTCGATCTCGAGGCTCTCTGCCATGCGATAGGTATTAACCATGTGCGTGTGGTTGATCCTTACAATATCGAGGAATGCGAAAAGGCGGTCCTTGAGGAAACAGAAATCGCGGAGCCCTCCGTCATTATTTCAAGACGTCCATGTGTGCTTTTAAAATACGTAAAGACGCAATCCCCTGTTACAGTGGATAACGGTAAGTGCCGCGGATGCAGAAAATGCATGACTCTCGGCTGTCCCGCGATATCCTTCAAAAACAAAAAAGCCGTGATCGATCACACGCTTTGCGTAGGCTGCGACGTCTGCAAGCAGCTATGTCATTTCGGCGCCATAGAAAGCGAGGAACGCAAATGAAAACAACCAGCATAATGATAGTCGGAGTAGGCGGACAGGGTACGCTCCTCGCGAGCAAGCTGCTTGGTAAGCTTCTGCTTGACGAGGGCTACGACGTCAAGGTATCCGAGGTACACGGAATGAGCCAGCGCGGAGGCTCCGTCGTTACTTACGTAAGATACGGCGAGAAGGTATATTCCCCCGTAATAACGGAGGGAGAGGCGGACTACATAGTTTCCTTTGAAAAGCTTGAAGCGGCGCGCTATCTTTCGTGTCTTGCCAAAAACGGTCAGATAATCGTCAATACCCAGGAAATCGATCCTATGCCGGTAATAACCGGCAACGCCGAGTATCCTTCAGACATTCTCGAAAAAATAAAAGCCGCAGCGATAAAACTCGACGCGCTGGACGCGCTTACCTTAGCCGAACAGGCCGGAAGCTCCAAGGCAGTCAATATAGTTCTTATGGGAAGACTTGCGCATTACCTGGGCATAGAAAAGGAAAAATGGCTTTCCGCCATAGAAACCTCGGTTAAGCCCGCTTTCGTTGAGCTTAATAAAAAGGCATTTGAGCTTGGTTACGCTCAGAAATGATCACAGAATTGGGTTCCGATTATTTTTTAGAACCTAAGTAAGCCCCTCCGCCTTTTCCGCACCGCAAAACACGGTGCGGACCGGCTGATAACAGAACGCTCATGCCGTTCGGCCTAAGTAAGAAAGGATGCTAATGAATATGACTGTAAAACAGATTTCAGTGTTTATTGAGAATAAACCCGGTACTATGGTAAGCATTACCGACGCGCTCGGAACCGCCGGTATCGATATCCGCGCAATGTCACTTGCCGATACACAGGACTTCGGTATCCTTAGACTTATAGTCAGCGATACCGAAAAAGCGCGCGCCGCGCTCGCCTCTATAGGCTGCGTTACCTCCGTAACTGATGTAATCGCCGCCGTCCTGCCCGACACTCCCGGCGCAATGAGCGGTATGGTGCGCCTGCTTGCGAAGAATAACATAAACATAGAATATATGTACGCTTTCATATCCAATACGGATAAAAAGGCATATATAGTGCTTCGTATAAAAGATACCGACACGGCGGTAAAGGTGCTTACCGACGCCGGATTCTCGCTCGCAAAATCAATAAACTAACTCCATAACATTTCAATATTTAAAAATAAACGGGCTGCCCCGCAGACATGCGAGGCAGCCCGTATTATATATCTTACGTGTATTAAAAGAAAATGCTCTTATATAAAAGGAGGTACAAATGAGTTCAACGCCACCATAATAAACAAAAGTATGATTATAATTATCATTGCCGGTGAGCGGAAGAAAGCACCGGTTTTTTCCTCTGTTGTGAGTCCGCTGTCTCCCTTCGGAAGTCTGAATTGGTTTCTGTTTACCGCGAATTCGATGACGATGATAACGACCGCCACAGCCATAAACAGATACACCAGCAGATTAAGAATTCCTATCGCGGCTAACACCGCGTCCGGTCCGGTCAGCTCGGCGCTATAGTCATTGCTTAAAACCAGGTCGTTGTAATTTGTAAAATAAAGCAAAACCATATTGACAAAGGAATAACCGTTAACTGCCATGTGAGCGATTATCGATGGGATTATAGAGCCCGCCTTTATATCAATAAAGGCGAAAAGAATCCCGATGGCTGCCGCGAAAAACATCTGCTCATGATTCTGATGAAACAGTCCGAAAAGAAGTCCGGTGACTATAGCCGCGTGCCAGCAGCCGTATTTCATCTGGTGAGTCAGCAATATACCTCTGAAAACTATCTCCTCGAATATCGGCGCGCAGATCACTACTCCGAGTCCGTATATAATAATATCCTCCGGCGCTGTCGGAACGAGCGAAACGCTTTCGCTGACATAAATCCCCAATGACCTTATAATATTAAAAATTATATCAAAAACATAGGATACTACATATACAAGTCCCAAAGAGACAATCGACCATTTAATAATGGAAATTGCCGATATCTGAGGCTTGGCGAAAAAGGTTCTCGTTTTATGCCTTTGTCCTATATTCGCCGTTATGATAAGAAATGGGTAAAGCATACAGAACTGAAGTATCATCGCTATATTGTTAATAGTATTGTACAGCTCCTGAGATATCTCACCGTCTATCGGCATAAGAATGCCTACGACAAGCGATATTGAAATTGACATAAGAAATTCAAGCAAAAGCACAAGCCCTAAATAATTTGTGCTTTTAGTCATTTTCTTTTTCGCGGCGTCACGATAATATCCCCATTCAAAAAAGCGTCTGGAGTTATACGCCTGTTCGTTTTCCCCTTCGAGCGGCATCGGCCCCTTTAACACGCCCCTGCTTTCCGCCTTGACCTCATCAAATACCGAAAGATCGTTTCTGTAAGGATTATATCCCTCTGGCACCTTTACGCTCGGCCTTTTGTACCAGTCTGAAACGCCGATCTTCTGAGGCGGCGCATAAGGATATCCATAATTTGTATAAGGAGTATAACCGTTCTGAGTACCGGTGTTACCGTAATAACCGTAGCTTGCCTTAAAATCATTCTCACTCTGATCATGCTGTTCTACGGACTGAGGAGCGTCGTGCTGTTTTTGCTCTTTTATATCTATCCTCGGAGGTATATTTACATTATAGTACACAGTACTTTGCTGGTTTATCTCGTTTTGCGACTGATAATTAATCTCATAAATTCCCGTGTTCGGATTTTCTTGCTGAGTCCTCCGGTTCACGGAATCGTCCGGTTGAGTTCCGGGTATATTCTTGTCCTGAATCTTCTCAAACGATATGCTCTTCTCTGTTCCGCTATCATTAGGGTAATTACCAAGAGAATCGCCGGCTTGAGTGCTGCTGTTTTGAGAGTTATTTTCCTGTTCATCGCTTACGCCAGACACATGTTCTTCTCTCTCATCCTCCGGAAGCCTTCCTCCGTGCCCTCCGTTAAGGTTATCCATTTTCATGACCTCCCTTTCTTTCGCCCGATCGGCGTTTTTTGGTACGCTTCTTGTTCGAAAGCTAATTATTTGCTGCTCCTCCGGCGTTCTTTGGCAGATACGCCAGCAGGGTTCTTAAGGTTTTGAATTTGACAGCGTGTATAATCCCGCTTACCTCATTCTCAAACACCTTCTTATGATATTCCCTGTTTTCCTCCGGGAGTCTTGTAAAAGCCGCCATCAGCACGGTCTTCATTTCATCAGGACTGTACTCGTCCAGCAGTCCTTCGGCATTAATAACGTCGTCCTCGCTTAAAAGCACGTGAGGTACTCCCGGCATCAGAAACTGACATATTACCGCGCACCTGAGAAGCGGTACATACAAATTGCCTACGGCGCTTTCCATATCCTGCGCCCTCAGAACCTCAAAGGCAATGACAGTCTTCACCTCGTCGCTGTCATAGCACCGGCAGAATAGATTTTCAGCCAACAGATTCGTCAGATATTTTTTTATTCTGACTACGCCCGAGCTCCTCGGAGACAGCGCGGTCTTGTATCTGGGAACCACAGGGTTTCTGTGCGCTCCGAAGCGTATGTTATACGCCCTTGTAAAAGCCCTGATGTCCTCGTCAAGCGCTCGGTTATACAGCTCTGAGCCTCCGGGCAGTCTGTTTTTCTTATTCATAAAAAGCAGCGCGGTGCAGTCAGTCATTACATGCTTTAGCGCGACCCCGCCTTCGTCATAAAGATATGTAACTGTTTTATCCCTGAGCTCGCAGAAAGCCTTCATGGGATCCTTAAGCGAGATGAGGTACGCGTCGATATTATAAAGATACGACGAAAGCAGATCATTGGCCTTTTCGTTTGAAACCGACGTGCTTTTCCCCTCTGTGTATTCGTCTATGACCATTGCGAGTCCGTTGAAGATCTTGTTTTTTAGTTCCGCCTCCTCCGCGTCGTCAATATATCCGCTTTTTGTTGCCTCTCTGATAAGCGACAGAGCGTATTCAGAATAATTTATTCTCACTCCGTCGAATATTTTTTCGTCCGGACGCATTCCGAACTGTTGTATCTCGTTCATTGATCGCCTTTCCTTTCCTTTGCGCTATGGCACGGCACGATAATACTAAACTGACGAAACTAATGATAAATACAAGCCGCGTCATCCCAAAGCAGTACCTGTAACTTATATATGAGACGGAAATGATATTTACAACTCCTGTTCTCTGTCTTTCCCATTCTTTTCGGTCCGCACGGACCTCCCGTTGCCCTGACCGTTAATGAATATATCAAACGCTTCCGAATCATAAAGCTTGTTTATATCCCCACCGGCCTCCGTCTCAAAAAGATATTTTAAAAACTCAATCGCTTCGTCGTCACTTACCTTATCGTCGGTCTCGCTCTTGATAGTATAAAAGCACTCTAAAAGCCCTTCCACAGTTTCCTTGAAATTGTTTTGATTTACATATCCGCTATCACAAAATTCCTCTATTATACGTTTTACGGCGCCTACGCCGACCTCTATTCTTTCGTTTTCCGCAAGAGCCGCGGCGCGGAATTCGGCTATTTCCTGACAGTCCCTTCCGGACAGTACGATACCGTATTCTTCCGTTTTATCGCTAAGCTCCATCAGTTCTTTCGCGACATATCTGTTCTGTGCCGTCGCAAGCATGTTATTTTGAAAAACGGCTAAGTAATTTGGCATGCCGTATACTCCCTTTCTTTTCATACCGCCGCTGTCAGCTGAAACGGTTCGGTGCATCATAGCTATTTTAAATAACCCAAAATAAGTTAAATCTAAAGGCGCGCCTGTTATTTGCGCAAACGGCTTGACAAACTTGCAAAGCTATGATAAAATATTCATAGTTTACCGGAATAATCCGGAATATTGCAGGTAAATATTAATTTAATTATATAACACAATAACCTAAATGTCAACATTTTTTTGTTAATTTTATTCATATCCGGCGATCAAAATATTCAAAATGCAGGTATTGTCTGTAAAAAAAAGAAAGGAATTCCAAAATGGACAAGGAGCTTGATTATATCCGTTCAAAAAAGGCTTTCATATCCGATATGGACGGAGTCATTTATCACGGTAATCTTTTACTTCCGGGAGTGCTCGAGTTTGTAAACTGGCTTCAGGAGAACAATAAGGAGTTTTTGTTTCTGACAAACAGCTCTGAGCGCTCACCGCGCGAGCTTGCCTTAAAGCTGCAGCGTCTCGGTCTTGATATCGATCCGTCTCATTTCTACACGAGCGCGCTCGCGACCGCAACATTTCTGAAGCAGCAGTGCCCCGGAGGCAGCGCATACGTTATCGGAGAGCCGGGACTTGTTAACGCCCTGTATGAAGCGGGTTTTTCGATGAATGATTACAACCCGGACTACGTTGTTTTCGGAGAAACTCATTCCCTGAATTTTGAAAAGATACAGCTTGCCGTAAAGCTGGTGCTCAAAGGCGCAAAGCTAATCGGAACCAATTCCGATATTACCGGTCCCATAGAAGGAGGCATAGCCCCCGCCTGCCGTGCGCTCATCTCCCCTATAGAAATGGCTACCGGCAAAAACGCGTACTTCGTTGGTAAGCCCAATCCTTTGATAATGCGCCACGCGCTGAAGACTATAGGCTGCGACCTCGACGACGCGATAATAATCGGAGACCGTATGGATACCGACATTGTAGCGGGAATCGAAAGTGAAATGGATACCGTTCTTGTTCTTTCGGGCGTTACCAGCCGTGAGGGCGTTGAAAAATACCCTTACCGTCCTAAGTTCATACTAAACGGCGTCGGAGATATAGTAACATGAACCGATAAGAACAAAACGCCGTGCGTATACGCAATTGTTTCTTAAATGTAAATATTTAGTTCCGAGTTAAATTATGTATTTACAAATCAGTTAGAATACATTATAATCTAATATATAGACAGTACATCATTGTAAGACATGCACAATAAAAGACACTGTTATTTTGGCAAAGTGCCGAAAAGAAAGGTTGGTTAACAGATGGCTAACAGTATTTACCCGATTTATGAAAAAATCAAAGGCAACATCCAGATGGTCATAGTAGGTAAAAGCAATGTTATTGACCTGTTGCTTATTTCCCTTTTCTGTCAGGGACACATGCTCGTCGAGGACGTCCCCGGCACAGGAAAGACCTTACTCGTCAAATCCCTTGCGGCTTCCATCGACTGCACCAGTAAGCGCGTGCAGTTTACCCCGGACCTTCTTCCCTCCGATATAACCGGAATCAACTTCTTCAACATGAAGACCTCGGAATTTGAATTCGTCCCCGGACCGATATTTTCAAATCTCGTAATAGCCGACGAGATCAACCGCGCTACCCCGAAGACCCAGTCCGGACTTCTGGAATGTATGGAAGAAATGCAGACTACCATCGACGGTAAAACATATAAGCTTTCCCAGCCTTTTATGGTTATAGCGACTCAGAACCCTGTAGAAAACATGGGAGTTTTTCCCCTGCCCGAGGCTCAGCTGGACCGTTTCCTAATAAAAATGAACATGGATTACCCCACGCATGAAGAAGGGGTCAGCATCCTCGAAAGATTCAGCGTATCCAGTCCTCTTGAGACGCTGAAGCCGGTCGCCACGGCGGAGGATATAATCGCCTGCCAGGAAGCGCTCCCGAAAGTATTTGTACATAAAGACATAATGAGCTATATCGTGTCTCTCGTGGAGGCGACACGTCATTTTGAGTCTGTTGTACTCGGAGTCAGTCCACGCGGCGCCCAGGCACTTATGAAGGTGGCAAAGGGCTACGCGGCTATCGATAACCGCGACTACGTTATGCCGGACGATGTTAAGAAAGCGGTCGTTCCGGTCCTTACCCACCGTATCATGCTTACAAGCTCCGCCAAGATCAAGGCCAATGCGGCGCTCGGCGTAATTAACGAGATCGCAGAACAGGTTCCGGTACCCACAGAAACCTCACTCGGATGGTCCGGCAGATAAAATCCTGATATTTGATATTGTCTAAATCCTATCACCGATCACGCTCCGTTTTACAATATTTCCGAGGAGCGATTCCTTTATTTACTGAACGAAAGTGATGGTCATAAGCATGATGACATTCTGTCGTTATCTTGCGGGGGGAACGGTAAACACCGGCTCAGGGGAAAACCTCTTCGAGTCGGCTATATATAAAAATATTATGATAGCCGTTACGATCGTCGCCATACTCGTAATACTGTACATAATATACGCTTTTCTGAGAAAAAGACTCATAAGCCGCATTACCTACAGCCGCACCTTTTCCGAAAAAGGCTCCTACGAGGGCGATGAGCTTCAGCTGATCGAAACGATCTATAACAGAAGCCTTCTACCGTTTTTCTTCATAGATATAGAATATTACATATACAACGAACTACAATATGACAATTATGAGATAGACCGTAACCGGAACATGCAGTACACGCGCTCCAGGTTTATAATCATTCTCCCATTCCAGCAAATACGCCGCCGTCATACAATAAAGCTGCTCAAGCGCGGTTATTACACGCTGGATACCATAACTATACTATACTCAAAAAAAGAACGCAGACTTTCCGCTCCCGCAGAGGTCTACGTATATCCCAAGCTGACCGGCATAGACGAGCTGCCTATCCCCTCAAGCTCTATGCAGGGAGACGCCTTCTCCCGTCAGTGGCTTATACGCGACCCGTTTTCGGTAAGCGGCATAAGAGAATACCGTTTCGGAGACCCGTTCAACAGCATCAACTTCAAGGCTACAGCGCGAAGCGGTAAAACCAATATTGACGGCATTCGCGTAAACAACCGCGACTTCTGCTCCAACCGGAATTTTATGATCTATCTGAATTTCCAGACGGATACAGAGGTGTCAATGCACTATACAATATATGAAAAGCTTATGGAACGCGGTCTTTCATACGCAGCCGCTCTGCTTCGCGAGGCCTTTAACTTTGGCTACCGCGCAGGCTTCGCGGCTAACTGCAACCTCATTTCGGGCGAAACTTCTCTGCGCTTTCCCATGACGCAAGGCGCGATAAACTACGAGGAAATACTATGTTACATGGCTAAAATGCGTATGAGCGAGGGCATATCCTTTGCCGCGCTGCTTCAGAGCGATATCCTCGGCGGACTTTGTGATTCTGAGGTCTTTCTGCTTACCACCTATATGAACGATACGCTTGATACAGTGGTTGATAATTTCCATAGGTTCGGCAACAACGTTACAGTTATTATGTTAGGAGATTTGAAGGATTGAAACACCGTTTTGATAAAACAAGAGTAGCATATACCTGCGCATATATGTCGGCTACGTTTATCATGCTCGAGATCTCTATGTGGCTCCGCGCACCGGCGCAGACAAGCGAAACTGTCCGATATCTGCAGCAGCTGACTTACATAATTACAGTCGTACTCGGCATCATTACCGCTAACTCTATAAGAAAACTCATACCAAAAACTCTAAGACGGGCCGTTATCGATAAATTCCTTTACGCCATGCGTAAGGTAGCGGCCGGAATCTCAAGAGTATCAAAACGTATACTGAAAGTATTCGGTATAAATCTTGACCGTTATAAAAAGCGTAAGGACGAAAAATCGTTTATTTTCGATCTCGACGATATTAATATTTTCAAAAGGTTTCAGCAGATCAAAGGCTCTTTAAAATGGAGAGACCTGACTGAAAACTCCGATAAAATCCGCTTTATCTACATCAAGTACATGATGAAGCTGATAAAATCCGGCTATAAGCTTCAGTTATTTTTCACACCTAACGAAGTCAGAAGCGACCTTAAGCTTGAGGAAGAAACAAATGAGTCCGAGCTTTTCGATCTGTACAACGGGGCAAGATACTCCGGAGGCTCATATAAAATTTCCGACGATGAGGTCAACACCGCGCTGTCGCTCGTAAACGGAAAAAAGAAATAAAAAAATAATCGTGGAAACTTCCAAATGAAGTTTTTTCTCGGAAAGCCTATTTTTAAAATTGGGTTCCGGACAATAAATGGGGCTGTCGCAATAAGAGCCCTCCAAAGAGCAAAAAAGCGGTTGTTCTTTACCGAAAGGTATTGAACAACCGCTTGCTTTGTTGTATAATTGAATTACCAAAAACAACATACAAGAAAGCAAGG
>CALYAD010000069.1 GCA_944393415.1 uncultured Clostridia bacterium
AGCACAAAATAGGCATGAAAAATTTTCGGGCTTCGCTTTGCGAAGCAAAAAGCGTTTAGCTTTTTAGAAAATTTGGGCGTGAAACTATCTGCATTTTGTTGCGATCAGATTGATCTTTCACGCTAATCCCCCATGCTGCCCAAGGCAGCGCAAAACAGACATGAAAAATTTTCGGGCTTCGCTTTGCGAAGCAAAAAGCGTTTAGCTTTTTAGAAAATTTGGGCGTGAAACTATCTGCATTTTGATGCGATCAGATTGATCTTTCACGCTATCCCAATGCCGCCAAAGGCGGCGCAAAATCCGCTTAAATATACAAATTTCAGTTTTTTTGAGGTGCAAAGGAGCTGTCACGTAACTACCGCCAAAACCGCTCCCAATATAAGTCCTATCACAAACAGCGCATCGGAAATACAAATATGCTCTTTTTTATATACGGTATACTTTGTTTTTCCAAGTGTAAAACCACGCGTTTCAATAGATAAAGACAGAGTGTCTGAAATATCCACAAGCCTCGTTACAAGAGGTATAAGAAATGCCCTATAAAAAATCCTTAGGTTAAAAACGCTCCCGGCTCCCCGCGTTTTCATCGCTTCCCTGACACGCCCTGTTTCCGATCTGAGTACCGGCATAAACGACATAACAATAAGCATACCGAGAGTTATGCCCCGCGGAGCTTTTATAGAAGAAAGGCATCTTGTCATCGCGACCGGCTCCACGCTCATTCCGGGCACAAGCGCCAGAAACAGCGCTCCGAAACGGTTTGCCATTGAAAGCGCGGACACGCGGTCTCCTCCCGACGAAGCATACGCCAGCAAGGCAAAAATCCCGCCGACGATCACAAACATAGGTATGACCTTCAGGCACGCCCTTCCGCAGCCGAAGAGTATAAGCCAGACGAAAAGTCCGATAAGATAATATGTACAGTTGATGGTCCGAGCCGTTACGATTCCGAATATAATTATAAACACGCTCGATAAAACCGCGATAAGCGGATATATTTTTTTACTCCATCCAAAAAATCTCATTGCTTCAGCTTTCCCGCCTTTTTAAGCTCGTTGGTTATTATCCTGCCGAGATTTGCGCCGATAAAGCATATCGCAACGACGGCAAGCGAAATGCCGACCGCGACGAACGGCTCTGCTTGGGTAAACTGAGCGACCGCCTCGTTTGCTCCGTCTGTCCAATCATACATAACGTTATAGTATACCGAAAGAAACGGAAGAGTCAGGGGCATGTACAGCGTTCCCGCGAAAACACAGGCTCTGTCCTTATCATACCCGCGGAAGATCGCGACCGTTAGGGCTTCGGCTATCACCGCACAGATAAACAAACAGAAAAACATCGGCGGAAACATAAACACGAGCAGCGCTCCGCTGAATAACGATATCAGCATAAGTGCGCCCGGCTTTCTTACCTTCATCATACCGATCACGGGAAACAGCGAAAATTGTATACCAAGCCCAAGCTGTATGATGCCGAACACCGGTATATGTACAAGCAGCGGCATGACCGCCCCGGTTATCAGCGTCATCGCCGTTATTATCGCAAGAAACACTATATCCTTTATTTTATATTTACGAAATATTTTGCCGTCCTTTTCCTCGGGGGCCTGCGGCTCTTCGATCGCCGCCTCCTCCCTGTCCGTTACACTTGCGTCCACGATCAGCCCGCTAATCGCGAGCTTTTCCTCGTCAGTCATATTTTCCCGCTTCATACCTTATTTACCTCCGTCATTTTCCCGTTTTTCACTTTATATATCCTATCCGCTATCGCCATCGTAGACTCACGGTGCGATACAAGAATAATGCTCTTTTTATTCTTCTGCTCCTTTAGAGCCTTAAGAATGATACCTTCGTTGATGCTGTCAACGTTGCTTGTAGGTTCGTCAAGCAGGATCAGAGGACTTGCACGCAGAAACGCGCGGGCAAGTCCTATTCTCTGCTTTTCGCCTGCCGAAAGATTGTCTCCGAGCGCGCCGACCTCGGTTTTATAGCCGTCCGGAAGCGTTTTAATGAAATCATGGACCGACGCCATACGGCACGCGTCCTCGATCTCCTGCCGAGACGCGTCCGGTTTCGCGATCCGGAGATTGTCTTCTATCGTTTCATCAAAAAGATAGGTGCTCTGACTGACCATCGTAACGTTATCCAGCAGACTGTCCGTATCCACCATGTCAATATCGAGACCGTTATAGGCTATCTCACCCTTTTCCTTTCTCCAAAAACGGAGAAGAAGCTTAAGAAAGGTTGATTTACCGCACCCGCTCTCGCCGATAATGCCGATGATCTCCCCCTTTTCGGCATGCATGCAGATATCGGAAAGAACCTCCGTCCGCCCGTAATAGGAAAATGACAGGTCTCTGACTTCAAGCTTTTTATAGTCGATCTTCTCACCGTTTATCACGGGAGTAACGGCAGGCTCTTCCGATAAAAGATCAAGCACTCTGTCTCCGCTCGCAAAGGTCTGGGTAAGATTGCCGGGAAGCGCGGATATAGCGATTACCGGCCCGAAGGAACCGAAAACCGCGACGACACCAATGATCATTCTGCCCACCGACAGCATGCCGCCTGTTACAAGAATGATGCCGACGGTTAAGGTCAGAAGAATAAAGACAGATACGCAAAGCTCAGTCAATGCCGCGGCGCGGGACGTATTTTTCTTAATATTTTTTGTTTCCATAAGGAGAATGTCCGAGCGGCGGTTGACCTCATCTTCACGCCGCTTTCCGGCATTGTTCAGCACGATATCCCTTATACCCTTTATACTGTCAAGGAAATAGGCGTTAAAAGAAGCAAACTCTCCGCGGTATTTCACTCCCGAAGCTTTAAGCCTTCCGGACGAGATGATCGGAAGAACAATTCCGATAACAAGAAATCCGGCAAGAGCCGTCAAAGCCAGATACCAGCTGGAAACAAAACCCACAAACAGGAATACCGAGAGCGAAACTATAAACGCGATGCATACAGGTGAAACGGTATGCGCATAGAATACCTCGAGCGTCTCGATATCAGACGTGATCATCGCAATTATGCTGCCCTTTTGCTTGCTCTCGAGCTTAGCCGGACAGAGTATTCTGAGCGCTCCGAATATCTTATCACGCAGCACGGCCAAAAGCCGGAACGCGATATAGTGATTTCCGTACTGCTCTAAATACCGGAGCAGCCCGCGAAGCACACCGCAAACGACCGCAAGCGCGATGATCAGTCCGTAAGACACTGCGATCGTCTCGCCGAGAGCCTTGGCTATACCGATGGCGCCGAGCAAGGTCACTCCCATCGCGCATATAAATCCCAACGACCCGTTGATCACGGCAAGAATCATAATATATGCAAGACTCCCGAGCAGGAGAATAAGCTTTGCCATAATGACCGCTCCGCTTCTGCGGAGCTTTTTATCTTTTTTCATGCGCTCACCTCCGCGTACCCCTCTTCAAGCTTTTTCTGAGTCACGTAAAGCTTAGCGTATCCGCCGCATGCGCTTATCAGCTCGTCATGTGTGCCCGTCTCCTTTACCTCTCCGTTTTCCATGTAATATATCCGGTCGGCTCCCAGTACGTTGGCAAGGCGGTGTGAAATCAGAATAACGCTCCTCTCCTTTGACAGCGTCCCGATATTTCTCATGATAATTGCCTCGCTTTCTATGTCTATATTGCTTGTCGCCTCATCAAAAACATATATATCTTTATCCGCCACAAGGTTTACCGCGAGAGCCAGTCTCTGCTTCTGTCCGCCGGAAATATTGCTTGCGTCCTCGGTTATCACCTTATCAAGTCCTCCGTTTTCCCGTATAAAATCCGCAAGATTGACCTTCTCAAGCGCAGAATATATTTTTTCGCTTGTCGCGTTCTTGTCCGCAAGCATAAAATTATCCCGGACCGTTTCATTGAAAATATAAGTATTATAGCTGACTATGGAAAGCCTTGAATAGTAGGATTCCCTGGACACCGCCCCCAGCGCTTTCCCTCCGACTGTTATGCTGCCTTCCTTTTGTCGGTAAGCGCCGGACAGCAGATTGACTACCGTGGATTTTCCGCATCCGCTCTCCCCCACTACTGCCGTTATTCCCTTTTCCGGGAAGGTCATATTAACATTTCTAAGCACATCGCGCTTTCCGTCGTAAGAAAACGTTACCCCTTTTATACAGATCTCCGTACCCGTAACATTTTCCTCTCCCCATTCGGGATCAGGTAGGTCAAGCAGAGAAATTATCTTTTTTCCGGCGCTTGCCCCGTTCATCGCCACATGAAAGGCGGAACCAAACGCGCGGAGCGGAAGGAAAAAGTCCACAGCTACCAAAACAAGAAACAACGCCGCAGCGGGAGGCAGTCCCCTATTTATGACTCCCAAAATCGTCAACGCAACGCCGAGTCCCGCCCCTCCGTACGCGACCAGATCCATTATGGTGGTGCTGGCAAGCTGCATGACCAGCACCTTCATTGTGATCTTTCTGAATTCCTCAGCGCTCTCGTTCATTTTTTTATGCTGCGCCTCATCGGCCCTGAATATTTTCAGCTCCTTAAGACCCTGAACGCTGTCAAGAAAGCTGTCGCCCATTGAAGTGTATTTACCCCAATACTTCGCAAAAATTTTCCTAGCATATTTTGATACCGCGATAATAGAAACAGGGATCAGGGGGACACAGGCAAGAAGCACAAGGGCGACACGAAAGTCAAGCCAAACGGTTACGCAAAACAGAATGATCGGAGCCGTCATCGCGTAAAAGAACTGCGGCAGGTATGAGGAATAATAAAGATCAAGCTGCTCTACCCCTTCCATTGATACCTGTGTAAGACCTGCCATACTCATTCCGTCCGTGCTTCGGACTCCGAGTCTCACTATCTTGTCATAAGCTCTCTGCCTTAAATCCTTTTTTACCTTGCGTCCAAGCTTATCCTTTATATCGGCAGTAAGCCTTGAAGCGATATATCTTACCCCCACACCCGCCGCGGCACATAACGCCGGCAACAGATATGAGATCGCCTTAGCTCCCCCGATAAGCAGCCGTATGGCATAGCACAGGCTTGCCGTTACGGCAAGATTCGCCAGCAGTCCGAGGATCATCAGTGAGACCGCGTAATATATGTATTTTTTATTTGTGCCAAGCAAGCGCAGCAACGCCTTATCTATCAAGATATCATCATTCCTTTCCGTTTTCGGATTTATTTGAACAAAGAAACGATATTATTCCTTCGTTCGGATCAAAGCCTTTTGGGATTTGATAAATTCCGTCAGTCCGTGACGGCTCTGATCGCTCATGGCGCAGGCCGCGCCGATGGCGTCCCGGTACGCGACGTCTCCCGGCACTCCGCAATGATATTCGAGGTGATCGCCAAGCCATCCGATCATAAGCCGGTATTGCGACAGCTGTTCATAGCCGTATCCGGTCATTACGACACGGTTCTTTTCATCCCGCCGCACGTAGCCGCCCTTCTCAAGCCTTTCCGCCGCGCGAAAAACGCTGACCTTGGAAACCTTCATTTTAACCGCTATAGCCGTCAGCTTTACGCCGTTTTCACCGACGCTAAGCTCGCTTATCGAAATCAGATATCTCAGTTCCGCCGACGTCATATGTGACCATTCCCTTCCTTAAAATAAATTTTGATCCGGTTCGCACAGTAATCAGACAGATTCTTATAGCCGGCCGCAGGTTAGCTATAGCTAACTAAAGTGCTTAAAAATAAAGATAGCCCGATTTGTGATCAATACCGCATTACTATCCCATCCGGTTAGCTATGGCTAACCGACGAACTTAAAAATCGGAGTCATCAAACTCCGATTCAAAGTATAGCATATTTTCTATTATTTGTCAATAGAAAGTTATATTTAAGCTAACAAAAAATTCAGCATAAAGTTAACGATAATTAGTGAAAACGATCATTTTGCCGTAAGCCTTGATATTACATTTATCATTGGTTTTACTCTTAACAGTACCCCGACAATAAAATAAGTTAACATTCCTGCAGCCGCCATTATGAGCAGACCGATAAAATCGTTACTGATGAATTCCATAACAGGCGCGGTAAAGAATATCAGAACGGCTGCCATAGCTATTGAGCATATGACAGATTTGATGATGACCGAAGCCGTATCTTTCAGTCCGAAATCGCCGATTTTTCTCCTTAGCAGGATGTATAAGCTCACGCTGTTGAAGGCCGCCGATATGCTGGTAGCCGTCGCGAGTCCGTTTATCCCCCAGATTCCGGATAACACTATATTCAGTACTATGTTTATCAGGATGGCGAAAACGGAAATTATCGTCGTCGTCTTGGTATTTTTATAGGCATAGAATACTTTTATTAGCGTATCTCTTATGGCAAGGAAAACCAGCCCCGCCGTGTAACAGCGTAAGGCTCCGGTTGTAAGTATCATTGAATTGTCGTCAAAATTGCCTCTGAACAAAATTGTTTTGACAATCGGTTCCGCCAGAATAATAACTCCTACCGACGCCGGTATCAACAGAAACAGCAGCATGTTTATTGCGGACGAAAGCTTTGCTTTGACAGCGTCGTGCTTTCCCAAGGCGACAAGCTCAACGCAGCTCGCGAATAATACCGTTATTATACCGGTTACAAGAATCCCCTGAACGGCGCTGTTTATGATCGAAGCGTAGGAAAGAGCAGAAAGACCTCCGTCAATGACAGTTGAAGCCACGGACCTGTCTATTATTTTGTTTATCTGACCCACACACATTCCAAATAAAATAGGCAGAATGATGTATAATGTCTGATGGAGGTTTTCATCCTTCAGATCGAGTACCGGCCTGTAACGGTATCCGTACTTCATTACAAACGGTAAAAGAAAAAGAAATTCAAAAATATACGCCCAAAGCAGCCCCCAGCCCATCCAATCAATATTCAGCGTCGCGGCAAGTACTATGGATATGACGATAACGACGTTTCTCGGGACTGAGATCGCCGCGGGAGCAAGGAAATTCTTGTTAGAATGCAAATATCCCGTAAATACACTTACCACCGACATAAAATAAAGGCTCGCCGAGCTGAGCCTGATAAATCTTGAGGCGAGAGCGTTCGTCTCCTGATCAAAGCCGGTGGCGAAAATTTTAACTACAGCGCCGGGAGCGATGATAAGCAGCGCGACTATTAACGTACTAAGCAAAAACGATACGTTCAGAATGTTGTTTGAAAATTTTTGCGCGTACTGCTCTCCATCGGCAGCCTTCACCTTATTGTACATCGGTAAGTACGCTGTAGAAAGCGAATGTCCAATAAAATAAAACAGCATTGTCGGAACGGAAACCGCGATCAGATACGCGTCGCTTATATTTGAGGTACCGAAATAGTTGGCAAGAACTATGTCTCTTGACATGCCTATCAGTTTTACTATCACTATTACGATCATCAGCGTCAAGGTGCTGTTTTTTAAATTTTTTAGCTTCATAGCGTTATCCTGTATGACTTTTCTGTGTCCCGTCAGGCTTTACTTTTCAAATTCGCATTTTTCGGGAAGGATGGTTTCAAACGCATCCGCTACCCTTTTCTTCGCTTCCTCAAAGCCCTCTCCATCCCAGCAATCGTTTATGCATATTTCAGGATACCTCCGCGTTGTTATCGCGTTTTCGATCCGTTTAATGGATTCCATATTTTCAGCGGAAAAATATCTGCCTTTTGAGCGTTTGGGGACAAATTTCCCCTCGCAGAGTCTCCAAAACCGGAACAAAAAATGACTCAGATCTCCGTCGCTTCTGAATCTGCTGCTCTGCGTTTGAGACAATTCCTTCGGAATAACACGCCAGACCTTTTCAAAGTCGCTTTTCAGATATGGGGTAGAAAGATGCGGTATTACAATACCGTCAAACTCCTTGCGCGTAATATTTACAACGGTTCTTAAAAATGTCTTTCCGTAAAACGGATCAAGCCACGCTCCTAAGTTTGAAGCTATAACCTTGTTTTTATTAAAATATCTGTTTAAAACATTATAATTATTACACCATATTTTACCGGTCTGCGTGATTCGTTCGCTGCTCGCGGTCAATCCCGCCATATCAACCGGCATACCGTTTATAAAAAAATACTCCGGAGAGATTTCTTTTATAATAAAAAAGTCGTCGTTGAACAGCACAAATTTATCCGAAAGTCCGGGAATATTGTGAATTCCTATTTCTATGGCGTTGGAATTAAAAACAGGCAGATATTCCTTGGGGATAAAATCGCTGTGGTTAACTGTATTAATACGACCGTCGCTCACGTTCAGCCAACCGGGAAGCTGCCCGTCACTCACAAAATGGATCCTTCTGACCCAAGGGGTAAATTTTGAAACACCACGGAACCAATACTTCAAATTATCCCAATCCCGGTATCTTTTCGCGGATAGGTCAGCGTCCTTTTCCGCACGGAAGCCGCCGCGCTTTTTCTGCCATTCTGTATCGTTTCCGTCGACCCATAGAATTACAAAGTCTATATCATATTTTAAGCCCGCTCTGCTCATAAGGGATGGTCTCCTGTATTTTTATGAATCTGCCTGAATTTATCGCGTTTCTTACATATTTTGGAACAATTACGGCAAATATAGTCAAAAAATATGAATCTATCGGAGAGGTGAAAATAATTGGGGTGTTCGTGAACATCACCGCCGCGGCAGAAACCAATATACCAAGTGATATCACGCCGATAAACCTGTCTTTCTTTATCTCCCTGATACAAGCGTAAAACTGTGATATCAGAAACACTGTCAGGCTAAGCGATCCTATAAGCCCGTAATAAACGAGCACCTGCAAATAAGCATTATGAACGCTTCCGTGAGTAGTCATATTCTCAAAATAAGTTCGGGATTCATAGACGCCATGCCCGAAAAGCTTCTGAAACCATGTTCCCTCTATAAAATAATCTACGGCGATGGCGTTAAGCTCACCTCTCCCGGCAAGATTGTTTTCCTTTAATATAACTCTGTAAACAAAATTCCACAGCGCCGGTACGGAAATAATGACGATAATACCGGTTATCATAAGTAAAACAGAGTAAAACCACAGCTTTTTATTTTTCAGAAATAATATACAGACCGCAAATAACAGAACGGCGGCAAGCATAGAGGTTCTTGAAAAAGTCAGGACAAGATTTATCAGAAAAACAACTATCGCGATATAGTACAGTATCCTTTTCGAGAGCCTGCGCTCTTTGTATCTTAAGCAGATGAAGCACGCCGCAATACCGTAAACAAGATACATTCCGTACTCATGACTGCTTAAAAAAAATGAGGCAAGCTCGTTTCCGTAGGCGGAAGTAAAGGACAGGGCAGAGGTAAAATGCTCCGTATTGAACACTGCGGCGTAGACCGCCGCGAACATCAAAACGATTATAACACAGTTGCAAAAGGCTGTCAGCTGATCACGGTCGATCTCATATTTATCACCGAAACCGTATACCATGGTGAGTATCAATATCGGATATACGTACGCGATCAATATACTGAAAGGAAAATCAGGCTCGCTGAACAAGGTTATCATCAATGATATCGAAAACAAAATCACCCATAATATTTTTTTATAAATATATTTGGCGTTGAACAGATAAAAACCCACAAATAATATCAGCAGCCCCGTTTTTATAATAACATCAACCGAGCTTCTTGCCTCTGCCCTGCTTATATTCTGCCATGCTACCAGAACCGCCCAATACAGAAAAAACATAAAGCTTACGTTTGTCAGGTATGAAGGCCTCAGGATCCGTAACTTATTTTCAGTCGCGTTTCCCGAGCTCAGCCTCTGTTTTTTTATTAAATCCGTCATATGATATCATCCTCCGATACCCTTTTCTGCCGTAGTTCATCCACTTCAATTTGTCCTTAAATCGCATGCTCCCGTATTTTCTGTAACGCCACAAATAATATAATTTCCATATGTCAAAGCCTGCGGCATGCATAGCATAACAAAACGCGCCTTTCCCAAAGAAGAATTTTTCATCATATCCGGTAAACCAGCTCGAGCCGTCAAACGAAACTCTGCCTATCGTTTCTTTCGACACATAAAAAGTAAGCCCCTTACGTTTTATATCTTTTAGCCACATACTGTCCTCGCCGCTCGGAAATATACATCCTCCCCCGAAAAGAGTCGTAAAATAGACATTCGCCTTTTTTACCGAGGAAAGCCGGAAAGCTATCCTTATCCCACCCCAAGGCATACGCGAAAATTTTCCGCATTTTTTTGTTTTTCCGTATTTTATCTGCTTTCTTTCGGAATTTGTATCAAAATGAAAAATAAATATATCCGCGTCCGGATGCTCGTCAAATTCACGGATAACGACCTCCGGATAATTATCGTTATAAATCACATCATCGTCCGCAAATAAACATATGTCTGCGCTCGCGTACATAAGCGTAAGATTACGGTTTATCCCGACTCCCCGGGTTTGGGTCGATATCATTTTCGCCATGTGACCGTTGAATTCAAGCTCGTTAAAAGCTGTGTAATCTGCCTGATTTGCAAAAACCACATCTGAACGTATATTCATCTCCTTGATTTTTGAAAAATCATGCTGCCCCATCGTTACGCATAAAACCTCAAAGCTTGACATTATATATTCTCCATATACTCGCTGTAATCCCTTTCGGTATCGTATATCCAAGCATGCACCGCCGCCTTTCGGGATTCTTTTGAAGGTAATTTCATGTAGTCGCCGTAACGGTACTCAAGATATTCCCTGATCTTTTCCGAAGCAAGCAGCCTTGTGTCCTCAAAAGGAACATCTACAGGAGACTCGAAAAATGATTTGTCAAACAGTCCGTTTCTGAATTTAGCCGGAGTGATCCAGTAGCAGTATTTATAATTGCTCTTAATATCATCGTACTTATAGATGTATTTATAGCAGAGCTCGTTCAAAAGCCCGCTCGGTATAAGCCTCAGGCTCTTTAGCAGCGATACCTGGATTTTATTTTTCGGTTTCCAGTTTCTTTGCGACAACGCATACAGCGTTACAAATTTTGAACAGAAATATACAAACCGCTGAGTCAATATTTTATCCGGAACCTTATGCAAAATCATAATATCCACATATATACCGTGGTGCATGTCTCTTCTGTCCTTGAAATTTTCCTCAATAAAAGTCGTACCGTTCATGCGTACCTTAGCGTACTCAAGATACTTCGGCGTCGTTTTCCATTCCTGCAGCACAAAGCCGTCGCCTTTGTTTTCTTCAAATATTGCCTTGAATTTGTAATAATCCGCCGGCTTCATAAAAATATCAAGATCGTCGTCCCACGGGATAAAGCCTCCATGACGCACGGCGCCAAGAGCGGTGCCGCCCATTATGTAGTAAACTATCCCGTTTTCCCGACATAATTTATCTATATATTTCATTATTACGAGTATTTTCATCTGAACGTCGCGTATAGTCTGTGTTTTATTCATGGTTTGTCCTTTTAAAAACCGCTGATTTTTTAAACCAAAATTTCATCCGCTTTTACTTTTATATATAAAGCTCATTATGCATTCTCTCTCTTAAAATCGTTGAGGATATCCCGTCCGTGTGTTCAAGATAAACCACGTCACAACCGACCCCCGAAAATTCTTTTTCATATTCGCGCCAGGTCGGCGTTCCTTTCCAATCCGAGCCTACAAACACCACGTCCGCGTTATATTTTTTTACGGCTTTCAGCTTGTCCATATTACTTTGAAGCACTACCTCATCAACATATCTGATCGCCCTTATTATCTCTGTTCTGTCTTTCTGACAAATAATAGGCTTTTTATTCTTACGGCTGAGGCAAAGCGCGTCCGTTGTGACCCCGACTATAAGATATTCGCACTGCTCCTTAGCTCCTTTCAGTATATTCAGATGTCCGATATGGAACATATCAAATACTCCGGCAGTGTAACCGATCTTATATTTTTTCCCCGACATCAGTTTTTACCGCCTTCCTTACAGAAAAATCTGCTTTTAATTTACTTTTTCCGCTTTTATCTATTATAATACCCGAAACAGCCTGTAATTATGATTGAAATTTTAACCGTTATGTCAGGTCTAAGATCCGCATATTTTTTGGTATTTTTCTATGACGTTTTTAATCGCATCCGGTATCGGTCCGTCCACAACCAATGTAATCTCATCCGGCTGAACAGTCTGCTCGGTTACGCTTTCGAGCGCGGTGTCAAACCACTCGGCGTTGTCGCCGGCGTATACACACATGGCTACCGAAAACGGCGGATACCGTTTCACTATATTTTTGCACTTTTTATTCGCATTTAATACATTTTCCGCTTGTTTTTCTTTTTCGGTAACCGAGGGACGCAAAAGCTTGAAAAGTCCTGTCCGCATTTTATCCGGAACAATAACCTCCCCTCCGAACCGAATCGCAACATTGTACAGATACCTCGGGAAAGCGATTATTTTTTTTCTAAGCATGTATTTCTGAAGTCTTGCTTCGCTGCTGAAATATTTCCAGCCGCCACGCCGGGCGCTCATTTCATCCCCGATCCTGACATTCACTAACGTATCCGGTACATTCGCGAATTTTCCGTTTGCCAACGCCATCCTTATCCATAAATAGTAGTCCTCCTCACAATACCAATCAAGATATCCTCCTACCCGCTGTACAAACCCTTTTCTCAGCATTACCGACACCTGATTCATAGGACAGCGTTTTTTCATGTATTTTTTGATATCGGCATCCTGCTCGGGCACTTTGCGTTTTCCGATAATATTTTCCGGTGATCCGATAAACTCGGTGATCTGCCCTCCTACAATCTGAAGCTCAGGGTCGCTTGCGAATTTATCCAGCTGTTTTTCAAATCTGAAAGGCAGGGAAATATCGTCCGAATCCATTAACGCCACAAGGTCATATGAGCAGTTCTCAAGCGAGACCCTTCTGGCATTGCCATGCCCCTGATTGTTCGGTAAATATATCGTTTTGAAAATCATCGTACCCGCCATATTTTTATCCCGTTTATATTCTCAGCAATTCTTTCGCTTCGGCCTGTTTTCTATCGTATTCCGCCATTTCAACTTTGCCCTCTTTCACGAGCCAGTCGCCGAAATCCATGTCTGAAACAGTACCCTTACGCACTGTATCCGAACGCTTAAACACCTTTATAACCGTTTTTAATATTATTTTCAGATCACCTATGAATGTAATTCCATCGTCTATGTACTTCAGATCCAATTCGAATTTCTGTTCCCAGGTAATGTTGTTTCTGCCGTTCACCTGCGCCAGTCCCGTCAGCCCCGGTCTTACGCTATGGCGCCTTCTCTGCTGCGGCGTCATAAAGACCATATCTCTGACAAGCTGCGGTCTTGGTCCCACAATGGAAATATCCCCTTTTAAAATGTTTATCAAAGACGGAAGCTCGTCCGCGGATGTGCTTCTGAGCCATTTCCCGTATGCACCCAAACGCTGATCATCCGGAAGCAGCTCTCCGTCCTCCCCGCGGGCATTACTCATGGTGCGCAATTTCAGCAGATAAAATATCCGCTCTTTGCCGTTTTTGTCTGTTTTGCCCGGACGCGGCTGCACAAATAAAGGATTTCCTTTGAGAACCACGGCTCCTGTGACCATGAGTATCAAAAGCAACGGTAAAAGAAGGATCAAAGCGGTAAGAGAAAGTATTATATCCAAAAAACGCTTAAAAAATTTTGCGTACATAAACCCTCCTGATAGTATATATTGTTTTATTTATTCGTTTTTATTCAAAACACGACCTGATGATCTCTATAATTTTTTTCTGTTCCTTTTCCGTCATTTTAATATCGCTCGGCAGACAAAGCCCACGGCGGAAAATATCCGCTCCGACGTCCGTATATTCACAGTCGTCTTTTCTCAGACGTTCGCCGCTTGCGGTAATAAACTGATTCATCCGATATATGGGCTGCATGTGCATAGGCTTCCAGATCGGACGCCCTTCCACATTATACCTCGCGAGTGTTTCCAGTATTTCCGTAGGACAGGTTTTCCCGGGCTCACTGACATACAGGACGTCTCTATCGCTTCTCACCTGCCTGCACATGGCCTCCTTATCGATAATAAGGCACGACAGCCAGTAATTCGGTTCCGCGATATTTTCCTCATACGGGTTCATCAACACCGGAAGCCCCTTAAGCCCCTCCTTGTATCTCTCATATATCTCTTTTTTACGGGCTATATGCTCTTCAAGATACGGGTACTGTCCTCTGACAACTCCGGCGACGACATTGCTCATACGGTAATTGTATCCGACCTCCTCATGCTGATACCACGGCGCGTTCTCACGACTCTGTGTCGACCATTTTCTTGCTTTTTTTGCCGCATAGGCATCGTCTGTGAGCAGCATGCCTCCGGCCGAACCGGTAATAATTTTGTTTCCATTGAATGAAATGGCATTGAACGCTCCGAACGTACCCGTTTGCCTTCCCTTATAGGAAGCCCCAAGCGATTCCGCGGCATCCTCGATCATAACCGCTCCGTGGTTTCTGCATACAGATATCAGCTCGTCAAGCTTCCCGGGTGTGCCGTATAGATTGACGAAAACAACTACCCTTACTTCGGGGTAAATTTCAAACGCTTTTTCCAGCGCCTTCGGATCCATATTCCATGTATCGTATTCTGTATCTATAAAAACCGGCTCTCCCCCCTCGTATACGACAGGATTAAGAGTCGCCGCAAAAGTCATATCGCTGCAAAAGACCTTATCCCCGGGCTTTACTCCCGCCAGCTTGACCGCAAGATGAAGCGCCGCGGTACCGCACGAGAGGGCGACCGCGTTCCCGCAGCCAAGCTTTTCACAGGTGATCCTCTCGATCTCGCTGATATTTTTACCGACAGTAGACATCCAATTCGTTTCAAATGCTTCAGTCATATATTTAAGCTCGTCTCCATGCATAGTCGGAGACGACAGGTATATTTTATTTTCAAACGATTTAAAATCCATAAACTTACCTTTCAAATTTTTATTCACTCTCCGCGCATCCATAAGACGCTTCGTTAATCTCTCATTTTAAAATTATTTGTTATTTTTACAGCGCTTTATACGCCGTATCCGAGCGGTAAATATCGCCGCTGTTCACGGTCGTCATTTCCGGAACTCCGGTGTTCTTCATTATCATAGCACCGCAATCAATATGGCAATAACTCCCTGTCTCAGCTCCATAGCTCACGATAGCGTTGCTTTCCACAATACAGCACTTTCCGATTTTCGATTTATTAACCGTCGCCTGAGCCATAATTATACTCCCTTCGCCTATTTCCGCGCCTTGAGACACCGTGGCGTCCGGGTGGATAAGAGTGGGGAGCATAAAGCCTAAATCCTCGAGCATCTCCGCGTAACGCTTACGCACGGAGTTGTCTCCGATCGCTACAAATGCACAGGGATATTCCTGAGTGAAAAGGTAACAATCCCCGCATTTCCCTATCACCTCAGGGTTCAGGACACTGTCGTCAAGAAATCTGATCTTCTGAAAAACACCGAGCCTATCGGCGATCTCCTTAACACCCCTTCCGTGACTTCCGGCGCCGAGTATCAGCAGATTAAGCTGCCTATGACCGTTTTTAATTTTTCCAAGCATCTCAACCCTGTGTATCGCTGACATATCGGCTTTAATGTACATACGGAAATATTTATAAATCTGTTCCTTTTCGATACCGGTAAGCGCCGCGACCGTCTCAATGTTTAAATTAGTCTGCAGACACCTTCGCACAAAGGTACAGCGCAAAGAAGTGGGAGCGATACCCTTTAAAGGCGCTTCATTTTTTGTAAGGCGTCGGAAAGCCGCTGCCACCGCTTTGGAATGAGGTACCGTTTTTGTCGAATTTGTAAAAACGAAATTTTGTTCGGGATATTCGTTTACCCGCTTGCGCTTCAGAAAATCCATAACAGCGTACGGGATCGGAATATCTCGCCTTGGGGTGTCCGAAAGGAAAACGGAGGTTTCGTCGGATGATAAAGAGTGTTTCACCTGAACCCAAGCCCCTTTCAGATCAATATCCCCGAAACGCAGGGCCGCGCACTCAGATAATGAAAGCCCCATATGAAGACTGAGATAAAAAGCTATGGCGCATGTATCGTCGTATGCGAAGAAAATCCCGTCCAGAACGCCGACTGCTTCTTCATCGAGCGGCTCTGTCAGCTTGTCGTATTTGAATCTTGTACGTCGTTTGTGCGGGGTTTCTATAACAGGAATTCCGGCATTGGGATTTACAGACGCAAGCACTGAAACGCTTTTATCGGCTTCCGGATTTATTCCGCGAAGCGCTTCGGCACGCTTACGCTCGGCTTCTTCCTGTGTTTTTCCGTAAACGAAGCCGTAAATCACCTTACCGTTTTCATCTCTGCCCTTCTGATACCGCGCCTCCCATCTTCCGTCTGAACGCAAAAATACACTCGGTCCGGTTCTCAATTCTCTCCCTCCCAATAATATAATGTAGTTAATTGCTGTTATTACAGTTCAAATGTCACGCCAAAATAAGCTTCAGCGATATTACGATATAATTATATCATAAATCGTCATGAAAGTCAATATAACAAAACATATTTAAAACGCGAAATTCGTTTAAATTTTATGAAAATTATGACTATTTTTCCTTTGTAACCTCGTTTTTACTTTCAAAAATTTAATTTTATCGCTCTACAAAATAAAAAATAAATTTATTTGTAGTCAACACTGAGCAATACGCAAGGACAGTTTGAATGACTATTTTTAAATACCCCCTGCCACCATCAGAAAGCAAATATATACCAAAATTGTAATAAATAACAAATAACAAAAAACCTTTATCCCGAGGCTGATAAACTCATTGGCGATCAGCTTTTTTATATCCCCCTCCGGCATTCCTACAGTCAGATAGATCAAGGCAGTTTTTCTGCGTCGCGCATACTGCGTGCGTATTATCAACAGCGTCTGGATAATTCCGATGACTGTCAGAACAAGAAAGCAGAGGCATAAGAACAGAAGCAGCCTGTAAATAACGGCATACACCGCCGCGGAGGTGTCTATAGCGTCGTAAGGATTCTCGTCGATTACGATATTTTTAATACTGGCGACACGCAGGAAAAGGATAACCGCAAGTATGGGATACAGCGCGGTTAAGACTATGGAACACGCTATCGCGTTATATGTCCTCGAATAATACTTAACGCTTCTCTGCGCAAGACGTTTCAGAAGAGACTGCTCTCTGTAGGTTTTTGACTGCATGTACCCATGTCTTGTTTCCGTCTCCTTTGCGTTTTGCTTTCTGATATCCGATATTACAGACTTTCTTTTGAATTTTATTTCAGGAAGGAAATTATTCAGCATGATAAGCGCCATACCGCCCAAGATAAGCACAGCCGCAAGCAAAGCGTGCGGCGCATATGTCTCTGTCCGTACTCCTGTAACTCCCTTAAAGCTGTTTCCGATCATTATACCGGGAAAAATCCCGATTATCGCCCCGACTGTCAGCGGCGGAAGATAAAGCAGCGCGGTTTCGGTCATTAAAAGCCTGCGTTTCTGTCTTTTTGTCGCGCCTACGCTCGTCAGTACCGCGAGCGTCTGGCGGTTTTCCTCTCCTTGCACATAGCAGTTTATTCTGAGTATTGCAAAGGTGAAAATAAGCAGAAAAACGACTGTCACTTTCATATACGCATTGAGCTCCCCAAGAACATTTCCTAACGGAAGAAAATCGTAATCGGGGTTATACGCTATAGAAGTTTGAAGCTGAAAGAAGGCGAAAAAAGAAATTACTAACATTGAAAACAAAACGGAAAGCATTAAAAAAACGCTTTTATATATATTCCGTTTAGTTCTTCTGAGGGCTAAGCGTGTTATAAGCGACATATATGAATTACTCCTTTTTACATAAGCCGATAAAAATTCATCGGCTTTCGTTTATTTATCCGAATCAGACGTTCCTTATATCGCCCGTGATTTTTCCGTGCGCGATCGTTATAAGCCTGCCCGCGCCGCGCGCGATCTCCTCGTTATGCGTAACCATCAGCACCGTTACGCCCTGCTTTTCGTTTAACGATCTAAGCAGGCCGATTACCTCCGCGCTGTTTTCGCCGTCGAGATTGCCGGTAGGCTCATCCGCAAGGATCAGCGACGGACCGCCAAATAACGCACGCGCGATCGCGACTCGCTGCTGTTCCCCTCCGGAAAGCGTGCCGGGGTAAGCGTTTTCCCGACCTCCGAGACCGACCGTATTCAGAATTTCCGTAAGCTTTTCCGGATCCGTTTCCCTGCCGTCAAGCTCGGACGGAAGAAATATGTTTTCCTTTACAGTCAGCTCCGGTATCAGATTATAAAACTGATAAATTACCCCTATTTCCCGCCTTCTGAGTATAGCCGTTCGCTCTGCCGAGAGCTTAGCAATGTCCATCCCGTCAAACATTATACTCCCTC
This sequence comes from uncultured Clostridia bacterium, assembly GCA_944393415.1. Classification (GTDB taxonomy): domain Bacteria; phylum Bacillota; class Clostridia; order Oscillospirales; family CAG-272; genus SIG673. The sequence goes on from CALYAD010000069.1 coordinate 18,296, forward strand.
TGTCCGGAACGTCAAGACCCGCTATCATATTTAACAGAGTTGTTTTTCCGGAACCGGATCTGCCGATAATTGCCGCGAAATCGCCCTGATTTATATGTAAGGAAACATTATCAAGAGCAATTATATCTCCGTCCGCCGTAGAATACCTTTTACAAAGGCCGTAAATTCGTATCATACAAATCCTCCATGCCGCCAAAGGCGGCTAAAATAGACATGAAAAATTTTCGCAAGAAAATTTAAGCGTGAAATCACCATATTCTGAGACGATGGAATTTAACTTTCACGATAATCTCCTCAAGCCGCTTTTCGGCTTATTGATATATAAAATTCTGATTTAAGTCTATCATATATTTCCGTTATATTCAAGATAAATTTGAAAATAATTCATTCTTACCTTATCAGCTAAGTGACCTGGTCACGGAATTAAGCCAAACGCTATGATATAATATTAAATAAGAAAACTAAATACCCTATATGTTGAAATAAAAATATCGATCGAAAGGAACGCTATATGAAAACAATAATAATCGGCGGTGTCGCCGGCGGGGCATCCGCCGCGGCAAGGCTTCGCAGGCTTGACGAAAATCAGGAAATAATTATACTTGAGCGCGGTGAATACATTTCGTTTGCCAACTGCGGTCTGCCTTACTATATCGGAGGAGAGATCAAAGAAAAATCCGCTCTCACGCTTCAGACGCCGGAGAGCTTTATGGCAAGATTCAATGTTGAAGTAAGGATTTTGAACGAGGCGCTGGAGATCGATACCGAAAGAAAAACCGTTACCGTCAAGGATTTGCGCAGCGAAACCGTTTACGAGGAGAGCTATGACAGACTGATACTGTCTCCCGGAGCCAAACCGATCCTCCCTGATATACCCGGAATAAACAGCGATCGTGTGTTCACGCTCCGCAGCATTCCCGATACCCTGAAAATAAAAAACTATATAGATAAAAATTCCCCCCGAACGGCGGTTGTGGTCGGAGGAGGATATATCGGCGCGGAGATGGCGGAAAACCTGAAAAACGCCGGAATTGACGTGACTATAGCAGAGCTTTCCGACCACCTGATAGCCCCGCTTGACTTCGATATGGCAGCGGACGTTCACCGTTATATGATTGACAACGGAATAAAACTTGAACTTAATAATGGCCTGAAGGCGGTTAAAGAAACCGAAAACGGTCTTACCGTCAGCCTCGACAGAGGGGAAATTTCCGCTGATATGCTGATAATGTCTGTGGGCGTCCGTCCCGAATCGGAGCTCGCGAAAAAAGCCGGCATAACGGTAAACGACCGCGGAAGCATCGTGACAGACCGCAGCATGCGGACAAATATAAAGGATATTTACGCAGTCGGCGACGCGGTACAGGTTCGAAACTTCATTACCAAGGAATTTACATTCACACCGCTTGCCGGTCCGGCAAATAAGCAGGGGCGGATAGCCGCGGACAATATCAGCGGTCTTTCTTCCGGATACTCCGGAACCCAGGGCTCGGCAATACTCAAGCTGTTTGACATGACTGTCGCCACCACCGGACTTAATGAAAAAAGCGCCTTGGCATGCGGGATCGAATATGATAAGACCTATATTTATTCAGCCTCTCACGCGACCTATTATCCGGGCGCGTCCAATATGTCTATAAAAGCGCTTTGGGATAAAAACAGTCTCAGGCTGATAGGAGCTCAGATAGTCGGCTTTGACGGTGTGGATAAGCGCATGGATGTCATTGCCGCCGCTATCCGTCTCGGCGCAAAAGTCACACAGCTGACAGAGCTTGAGCTGTGCTACGCTCCACCGTTCGGGAGTGCCAAGGACCCTGTAAATATGCTTGGCTTCGTCGCGGAAAATGTAGTCACCGGAAAAGTGAAGCAGTTTTTCTGGCATGATGTGGACGCTCTTCCACGTGACGGAAGCGTGACCCTGCTTGACGTCCGAACAGCCGCAGAGGTAAAGCGAGGAAAAATCGACGGATTTATGAATATCCCGCTTGACGGGCTTCGCGGCAAGCTTGAGCTTCTTCCAAAGAATAAGCCGGTATATGTCCATTGCCACAGCGGACTGCGCTCCTATATTGCCTGCAGGATTCTTATCGGCAACGGCTATGACTGCTATAATCTTGCCGGCGGATGGAGATTATATGAATCCGTGAAAAACCAAAGAAAAGTTCCGCCATATGTCTGCACGGAATGCAAATAAAAACAAATCATGCCTTCGCAGGCGGCTTAAAATTTGCTTTACGGCTCAAAATCCGCTTTGCGGCTCAAAATCCGCTTTGCGGCTTAAACGCTAAGTTCTTCTCATACACGCCGGCCGAACCGAAATATTATACAGTTCATTTACACAGCGCGATCTTAAATAAGGGTCTACTCCCCGTCATTCAACGATTTCGGCGGCGCATTTGTATCAACCCACTGAAAAAAATTAAGCGGCGCCCGCCCCCCAAAAGGCGGGGACATCTTAGTTCAGTTATAAAAAGGATAGAATAAATGCAGTACTTTATATCTTTTTTGGAGGGGATAATTACCTTTATCTCCCCGTGCCTGCTTCCGATGCTTCCGGTATACGTTTCTTATTTTGCCGGGGGAAAAGAAGAAAGGAGCACGAAAACAACACTGAAAAACGCACTTGGCTTTGTACTTGGCTTTACAATCGTGTTCGTCGCAATGGGAACGCTTGCCGGAGCCTTGGGAGGATTTCTGAGAAAGTATTCCACGATAGTGAATATCGTAACGGGTCTGGTGGTAATCTTCTTCGGACTCAATTTTATAGGAGTGTTTAAGCTGAACATCTTCAAAGGGATAAACAATCCGATGGCGGGAAAAGAACTTGGATTCTTTTCAGCCCTTCTGTTCGGTATTATATTTTCAGTGGGATGGACTCCCTGTGTCGGAGCCTTTCTCGGTTCGGCGTTGATGTTAGCCGCCGGACAGGGTGATGTCATTACCGGACTGCTGATGCTCCTTGCGTACTCGGTCGGGCTCGGTATTCCGTTTATTGTCAGCGCTATTCTTATCGATAAGCTGAAGAGCGCGTTCGGGTTTATAAAAAAGCATTATAAAGTTATTAATCTGGTATGCGGATGCCTGCTTATAGCAGTAGGCATCCTCATGGCCACCGGACTGCTTGGCAGCTTTCTTAATACACTTGGATAAATTCCCTTTGCGATAAAGCCAATATCGAATTATTTACGTTTTCAAGCAGCGTTTTGCGCTCAGATTCGTCAGCGCAAGAAAGGAATGATTATGAAAAAGACTATAAAATGGGCGGCCGGGGCTCTGGCTTTTGTGCTTGTGATAGCAGGAGCGTATTTCCTCTACACGAAGCTGGGCAGCGCTTATGCCCCAAACAACCTTACTTCAGATTCACCGCAGAGTCAGGATAACGACGACACCGACACCGACAAATATGCCGCGCCTGACTTTACGGTCACCGACTATAACGGAAATAAGGTAAAGCTGTCGGATTTGAAAGGAAAGCCCGTTGTTATTAATTTTTGGGCCACATGGTGCTATTACTGCACAACTGAAATGCCCGACTTTAACGAGGTCTGCCAAAAATACGAGGGCAAAGTTCAGTTTATGATGGTAAATATGACTGACGGCGTAGATGAAACAGTTGCCAAAGCGAAATCTCATATCGAAAGCAAGGGATATACTTTTCCGGTTTATTTTGACACCGAGCTCGAAGCAGCCAATGCCTATTCGGTAACAGGTCTTCCGTTAACCTATTTTGTGGATTCCGACGGCAATCTTATCGCCCACGCCAGAGGTGCAATTAATGCCGAAACCCTTGAAAAGGGTATATCCATGATAAGTGAAAGCTAAGTTAGGTCAAATCGGCTTTAGCTCAAAAGCAGCATTACACTGAAATCATGAATAGTCGGAGACGGCCATGTTTTCCCGCCTGATAAAATCAGACATACACCTTTTACGAGAAGTTTTAGGAAGATTGGAAATAAACGCTTCTTATTTCTATCCGACAAAGCATGAACAAAATGTAAATATTGATAATATCGCCTTGACTTTACAGTTAACTTTAATGTTATAATTCAGACAGAAATGAGCGCTCTTAATACTTAATGAGGATAGCGGGCTTTTCTGAATTAACATTTTTTAACTGGAGGTAGGTAATGCAAAATAAAACGAACAAAAAAGAAGCGAACGTCGCGCAAAGATATTTCACGCAAAAAAAGATAACGGTTCCGGAAATCATCGCGCTGACTGCGCTTGGGATTTCACTGATTTTATTCTTTATCGGTAAAGATGAGGTATTTAATGCGTCAATTGCGCTTGTACCCGCAAGTATTATCGCCTTGGTCGTCATCAAAAGCAACCGGGTCAAGGACCGTGATTATGACGAGCTGCTTGATAAAATCATATCGGAAAACGACATTTCTCCCAATGCGTCAGGCACCTTCAAGGGCTACAATTTCAAAAAGGGAAGACGCTTGTTAGGCAAAGACAATAAACTAAGGGGAGAGATATATTGTATATCGAGGTTTTCGCTCGGCAATGAAAGCTGCGATATCGAGGTATCCGAAATAAACATCCCGGACAGTACCATACATAACAAAACTTATACGTTGCCTTTCGGTACCGACATCGAAATCACCGAGGATAATATCGAAACACCAAAAGCAGTAAGAAAAGCCACATATTTATCATTTAGTACCGAAACCGGAACAGTTGATATTCCGTTTGACGACAGATCCTATGACAGCAGCGTAATAATAGGGAAATTTACAAAAAACAATAAAGGGCAGCCGTGAAAGCCGCCCACCGAAAATCTATAGGGATGAGTCTTTTTTCTCAGAAACCCTTTTGTAAAAGGTTTCTTGCAATTTTCCTGAATCGTCTCTGAAAATCCCTATAAGAATAGTTTTTGAGGATAAAAAGGGGCTGTCGCAAAAGCATTATAAGATGCGAGAGCGGCAGCTCTCTCATTCCTGTTTGCACAGGGAGCGGCATTCAAAACAAAAAAAGCCTCTGTTGGAGGCAATATTAAGGACGACAAAAG
>CALYAD010000070.1 GCA_944393415.1 uncultured Clostridia bacterium
TATCCTTGCTTTCTTGTATGTTGTTTTTGGTAATTCAATTATACAACAAAGCAAGCGGTTGTTCAATACCTTTCGGTAAAGAACAACCGCTTTTTTGCTCTTTGGGGGCTCTTATTGCGACAGCCCCCTCACTTTTTATGTATTGGTAATTTTTCGCTTGGTATCAGGGTTTTAATGCTTTGCAGATTTAAGCGAAGTGTACGCGGTCGGAGAAACGCCGAAATGCCTTTTGAAAGTGCGTGAAAAGGTAAAAACGTCCTGAAACCCAACTGAAAGCGCCGTTACCGTAACGCTGAACGAATGATTTATAAGCAGGTTCGCGGCTTTTTCCATGCGCAGCTCGGATAGATAGCGTCCGGGAGATTTTTTTACGGTCTCACGGAAAATGACGGAAAAATAAGAGCGGTTCAGATGCAGGCGTTTTGCGACGTCGGAAACGGTTATACCATTACAGAATTCGGCTTCCATAAGCGTTATGGCGGATCGGACGTATCGCTCTGCGCTCGCGTATGATGAATTATCGTTATCCGAAAGCAGCGCGATGATTTCCCATATCCTTGCGCATAGCATGGCCTCGTAGCCCTTTCCGCCTTCATTTTGGTCAGGCATGCTTACACAGCTGTTGAATATTTCCGATAGGAACGGAGCGTACACTGTGTCTCTGGAGGTCAGAGCGGGCGGCAGAAGCGTGTCGGCGGTAAAGCCTATCCAGATGTAGCACCAGGGAAATTGATCGTCGGCTTTATAATAAGTTATCTCATACGGCCTGATTATAAAAACCTCATTTTTCTCAAGCTCATATAATCCCCTGGGGCATTCGAAGCGTCCTTTGCCTGATACAACAAAATGCAAAAGCCAGTAACCTCTTGTAGCCGGTCCGTAGAAGTGCGAGGGCTCACATTGTTCTTTTCCGCATATAAGCGGATTAATATCCGAAAGTCCTATATTTGTAACAACTTTTTCGATAGAAGCCATTCTCATTTGTCTCCCGATAATATTGTGACGAGAAGTTTATTAAATATATTTTGATTATAATATATAAACTAACAAAATGCAATGGGAAAATGTAAACATTTCTGCTATAATAAAGTCAGAACCGGCGAAACCGGGAAAAATAATATCGGCCGCATTGCAGGCAAGAAAGGAAAATATAATGGGAAAGATCACATTTATGGGTGCGGGAAGCACTGTTTTTGCTAAAAACGTTCTTGGCGATTCCATGCTTACCCCGGCGCTTCAGGATTTCGAGATAGCTTTGTATGATATTGATGCGGAGCGTCTTGAGCAGTCGTACACAATGGTGACGCTTCTGAATAAAAACGTTAATCAGAACAGAGCCAAAGTATCGAAATATCTTGGAGTAGAAAACCGAAAGGACGCCTTAAGAGGAGCGGACTTTGTCGTTGACGCTATTCAGGTCGGAGGGTATGAGCCATGCACTGTAACCGACTTTGAAATTCCTAAAAAATACGGTCTTCGCCAGACTATAGCGGATACGCTTGGTATAGGCGGCATTTTCCGTACACTCAGAACTATTCCTGTCCTCGAGGGCTTTGCCCGTGATATGGAAGAGGTATGCCCGAGAGCGTGGTTTCTGAACTATACAAATCCAATGGCTATGCTTTCAGGATATATGCAGAGATTTACAGGAGTGAACACCGTCGGTCTTTGCCATAGCGTCCAGGTATGCTCTGAAGGACTTCTTAAAGGGCTTGGTATAGAGGCCAAAAGACCTCTCAGAGAGAAGATAGCCGGTATCAACCACATGGCATGGCTGCTTGAGCTTGAGGACGCGGACGGAAACGATCTGTATCCGGAAATACGCCGCCGCGCGATAGCTGAGCTTGAAAAGATGCCGAACAGCGAATGCCGCGATCTTGTCAGATATGAGTACATCCGCCGTTTCGGATACTACTGTACCGAGTCGAGCGAGCATAACGCTGAGTATAACAATCTTTTTATTAAGTCAAAATATCCTGAGCTTATAGACCGTTATCATATACCGCTTGACGAATATCCGAGACGCTGTGTAAATCAGATAAACAAGTGGCACAGCGATAAAGAAGAATACCTGCACGGAAACATCACACATACGCGTTCCCGCGAGTACGCGTCATACATAATGGAAGCAATGGTGACCGATAACGCATACAAGATCGGCGGAAACGTAATAAACAACGGGCTTATAGAAAACCTTCCGAGAGAGGCGTGCGTCGAGGTACCGTGCCTTGTGAATAAGTTCGGTATTCAGCCAACGGTGGTGGGTAAGCTTCCCACGCAGTGCGCGGCTATGAATATGACGAATATAAACGTGCAGCTTCTTACCATAGAAGCCGCGGTAACAAAGAAAAAGGATAAGATATATCAGGCGGCAATGCTTGACCCACATACTTCTTCCGAGCTTTCCATAGACGATATAGTAAGTCTTTGCGACGATCTTATAGAGGCTCACGGAGATTGGCTGCCTAAATATAACTGATCCGACACAAAGGAATAAGACAGATCATTAATCTTGAGCGATCATAAGGGGCTGTACACACTGAATTACAGCCCTTTTTGCTTGATGGTCTGAATAAAATCCCCGGTTTTATCAGTGCGGCGGTATAAAGAGTGGAGCTGCAATCAATTGGGCGAGCCTTATGAAAGCCCAAAATAAAGCCTTTCCTGTGTAAGGAAAGGTGGAACGCGAAGGCGTGACGGATTCGGATTAGTCTGAAAACAATACCTCATCGCCTTCGGCGTAGCTTAATTTGCACAAGGAAGCCTGTTGTATGCCGGTTTACTGGTTGCGCAGTGCGTGAGATAATGAGTTTATTACAAAAAGAGCATTAGGTATATAAAATCTGAGTATTATTTGAAAAATCTGTTGACAAATCGGGATAAGTGTGTTATATTGTATATATAATATTAGAATTTAGGAAAGGATCGGCGTTCGCGAACATCGAATGCCCGGTAACTTGACATGCCAGAAATCAAATATGAGGTCGTAAAGGAGATCGGAGTGCTTTCAGAGACCGGAAACGGTTGGACAAAGGAGCTTAACATGCTTAGCTGGAATGACCGGGAGCCTGTTTACGATCTGCGTACATGGTCGCCGGATAAGGAGCGTATGGGCAAAGGCATAACTCTTAGCGCTGAGGAAGCCAGGGAGCTGCGGGATTTGCTTAATTCCATTGATTTCTGAAATAGTATAAGCCGACGGTGGTTAGAGCTTTTAACGCATCCGTCGGCTTTACTGTTGCGTGGTTATACAGAGGCTGAAAGAGCAGGGGAATTCCGTTTCGGTTAGATAAAAGCGACCTGACGGTCGAAAAAAGACCGAAAACGGAGGATTCAGCTATGAAAATCGTGGAATTGCAAGTACTGTAAAACTCCCGGAACCTTGCGTTTCCTTGAAATGCCTCATGCTTTAATACATTCCCATCATCGGTTTTAACAGTCAGCACGATATGATTGTCAAACCACCTGTTGTAGAAGTGATGGAGCGATCCTTTAAGATATGGTACTACTGTCTCCTTTACCTCTACATTTTCCACCGTGCCAATCCAAGACGAGCCGCGTAATTTAAATGGTATTCGGGTTATGAGAAATGGTACCATAACAAGTAAAGTATAAATTATGAATCTGACAGAAAGCGGAAATTTATTCAGTGATAATACCTCAAGGATTACCGCGGCTGCAATAAATACTGTCAGCAGCGCAAATAATGTTGCGAGTTCACAACTTTTCTTTTTTTAACTGCTTTTTTTATATCATTCGGAACAATAATTTGTTTCATAGGCTATAGTACCTCATTTATTGTCAGGGAGTTAAGCTTATTCAGTCGTTTTGATTTATAAACCGGATCAGGTTCTGATACTCTTCCATCATAAATCTTTGCTTGGAAACGTCTATGTTATAGTAATAGCATCGCTTGTTTGTATCTTTGAGCAGCTCGTACAGTGAGGTGCTCTGTTCTATAGGAAACATTGAATTTATATCTACCCCGTCTGCGGTGGTGCCTATGTAATGCTGAATCAGAATAGGGCGGTCAAGCTTTTCATAAAAGTGTACTGCCGAGCGCATTTCGTATTCCTCAGGCGCTTCTTCATAGCTTTTGCCTATATACGTTTCAAATAAAATCGTAATCTCGCTTCTTGAGTCCATGAACGCCTTAAGGTCTGACACCGGATTGCTGACCGCGCATCCGGCAATTCGTTTATCGGTATCTTCTGCAGTGAGGCGCAATACGGTAATGGAGGAGTCGGCGGCGCCGGCGACAAAAATTTTGGAATTTCTCATAAATGACAGGGTATCGCAGATCTTAAGAAGCTTCTGAGCATCCGCAAGATCCTCACCGGCGTAGTCGAATGTTCCTTCACTTCCGCCCATTCCTCTTCTGTACAATCGCACCACGATAATATCTTCCGTTACTATATTCGAGGCAAGCGTGTCTGCCGACGGATTGGCATCCGGAAGATAGATCAAAACGGGGTAGCTGTTTTTTGATTTTTTATAATCAGAGGGGAGTATGAATTCTGCGGCAATATTAAGCTCACCGGATTTGAAGATGACGGTATAGGCGCTGATTTTCTTTATATTTTCATTCAGAGGCAGTTTTTCGACCGAAATTATATCCGGGGACTCTCCGAGCTTTTCCATTGACTTGTATACGGGGGTGTCGGTGGGATCGTTATTTTTAGTTGTATCGCACGAAACTGCGAACGGCATGACCATAACACAGAGCAAGCTAAGCAGAACAAATATTTTTTTCATAACCAAGAGCTTCCTTTCCGATATAAAATTTGTTAGGACGGATTTATTTTGCGTGTTAATGAGTGTGCGCGGGTGTCTGAGCGGGTGAACAGAGACTACGGCTTTTCTCTTTTAAAAACGAACCAATGCGGTTTTTTCCAGCCGTATGAGTAATCTCCGGATTTGTGCTGGATAAACAGGTATTCGTTTTCGCACATTTTCTTTATAAGATATTTTTCGGCGGTTTTCATATTATGGTTAAGCACTACCCCCTTGGTATAACGCAGAAATTGTGTCGTTCCGTTTTTGTGTTTCCTTAAAAATATTCCGCGGGGTAAAAAGCTTACGCCGGACAAAGAGGCACCGCAGTTTTCCGTATATACTGCACCTGCTTTAAAGTCGGCTATTTCCGAGACAAAATCACATACTGTCCAATCTCCGATAACCTCCGGATCCTCGATAAACGGTATATCGGTTCTGTCAGTTAAGCGTATTTGTTCTTTGGTGTAAGCGCGCTTATCCGCCTGACTGTAAAGCAGGACGATAACGTCCTTGCCGTTTTCGATACAATCGTCGCTCATATATTGCAGTATCATATATTTCGTGTCGCGATATTCGGTTATACGGTAGCTGTTGGGAATGGCGAAATTATATTTTCCGGATATCCTGTACAGTGTGCCCTTGGTCCAGAAAAACATCCAGTAGAACGCCCCTCCGGGCAAAAATATTATTTCCTTTCTAATCGTGGCAGGCGCTTCGGAAAAATCTGAAAAGTCGGGATTTTCCGTATCTTTGATCTGACCGCATAGTCGCCATTTTCCGATAACCTCGGGATCGTTTTCAAAAGGTATCCGAAATATATCGCGGGTAAATCGGGCGGAAATAGAATCCGTTTTACACAGGTCTTCAATAACGGATATTTGCCGCTGGATATTTTTTATTAAAGCAACCATCTCCTTCTTTTTCTGTATCAGACTGTTTTGCATTTCTTTTCCCGAAAGAGTGAGAAGCCTTTTGATATCCTCAAGTGAAAATCCGAGTGATTTATAGAACATTATTTTTTTGTACCTTTCGACCGCTTCCGGGGTATAGTATCTGTAACCGCTGGAGCTGTCCACATAGTCGGCTTTCAAAAGTCCTTCGGCGTCATAGTAACGCAGCGTCTGGGTGGTGGTATTGCATATCTTTGCAAAATCTCTGATTTTTATCATATTGACAGTTTCTTTCCTCCGCCTGATAAGCGGAATTACGTGGTGTGAATGAATATAATTAAGACATTATATCCTGTATGCTTTCGTTAGCTGTCCCCGGGTTTATGAAGCTGAGCTTAGGGCCTGCCCGCTTGTTGTCTACATTATAACATTATAGTTAACTGTAAAGTCAAGATAATATTAATAATATTTACTTTTTGTTCATATATTTCGATGTTAAAAGAAGGGGCTGTCGCAAAAGCATTATAAGATGCGAGAGCGGCAGCTCTCTCATTCCTGTTTGCACAGGGAGCGGCATTCAAAACAAAAAAAGCCTCTGTTGGAGGCAATATTAAGGACGACAAAAG
>CALYAD010000071.1 GCA_944393415.1 uncultured Clostridia bacterium
TATCCTTGCTTTCTTGTATGTTGTTTTTGGTAATTCAATTATACAACAAAGCAAGCGGTTGTTCAATACCTTTCGGTAAAGAACAACCGCTTTTTTGCTCTTTGGGGGCTCTTATTGCGACAGCCCCATTTTTTCCTCCTTCAACAACTTTTATTGAAGGAATATATGATTGACTTTTATTATAAATATTGTCAGAGAAGCTTTAGGAAGATTTCAAGAAGCCCTTTTTCAAAAGGATTTCTTGCGGAAGTTCCGCTTATTCCTCAAATTTTACCGGTTCTCCAAGCTCAGCGCTTTTGAAGCACGCTTCCATTACCTTCATGACCCTTCTGACCTGCTCATGAGTGACAAGCTGTTTTTCCTGTCCGTCGATAGCACGGACAAAGTTACGGTAGAAATCATGAACGTCGGAAACAGGGCGCTCTATTTCGTAGGTTTTCAGAGTTAACTCGTCTCTTGGCGCCATAGTCTTCGTTATACCCGCCGCGGTCTGAACCGGGAGGACATCGCTCTCATTCCAGGCAAGACATTTTGCGACCATTGCCCTCAGTCTCCAGTCCTCGATCTTGGCGCTTCCGTTTTTGCACTGCATGTAGAATCTCGGCAGGGAAAGGAAGTTATATGTACCTACCTCAACGTAACCGGTTTTTCCGTCTTCAAAATATATGTTAAGACGGAAGCCGTCGTCGACCTCATCCGTAGTGATATTGGTAATATCACAGGAAATGCGGTCTATCCTTCCGGGAATGAGAAGAAGCATCTGGTCTATAAGGTGCACTCCCCAGTCGAGTATCATTCCGCCTCCGTAAGGCTTATGGCATCTCCAGTCGGAGGGTATGCCGCGGGAGCCGTGAATACGGGACTCTATCCTTATAACGTCGCCGATGTCGCCGCTTTCGATTATCTGCTTCATTGCGAGATAATCGACATCCCAGCGTCTGTTCTGATGAACGGTAAGCAGCTTACCGCTTTTGTCAGACGCCGTGACCATTTCTTCAAATGCTGAAACGCTCATTTCGACCGGCTTTTCGCATATAACGTTTTTTCCCGCCTCAAGAGCCTTTATGACGATCTCCTTGTGGGAGTCGTTGGGGGTCGCGACAACGACTATATCGCAGGCATTGTCTGATAAAGCCTCGTCAAGAGAGGAGTATGCGCGTATGCCTCTCGAACGCGCCAGCGCCGATTTTTTTTCATCTATATCATATATACCGAGAAGCGAGACCACATCGCTGTCCAAAATGTGAGACGCGTGCCATCCGCCCTGTCCGCCGTAGCCGATTACTGTAACATTTTTTTTCATAAGTGCAAAACCGCAGCTTTCTTAAAAGATTTGAATAGGGATTCACCCGAATCCGGTATGATAAATATATCATCATTTTACCGGGTTGTCAAGAGAAAACAATAAAAATTATTTTAAAACAGGATATTTCGCTTCCGGAAACCGTTTAATGGATTTTTATCCGGCTTTATGCTCCGATATGGCGTTTGATTTTGGCGTAGGTGCCCATCATCTTTTTGGTGCCGGAGTTGTCAAAGGCGATTTCATACATTATGTCCGGACCTACCGACTTTGCGGAAATGACCATACCTACGCCGAATACCGGATGCTCTACGACATCTCCGGCGTCGAAATGCTCAGCCTTTCCCGCCGCGGGATTTACAAATCCCGGTGTAAAGGGTTTTTTAAGCATTTCGTCGGCTATCTTAGGCTTGGGCTTCGAGGTGCTTATCACAATGTCCGAGGCGCGGCGGGACGGGAGATCCTTTTCCGGAGGCGTATCGAACAGCTCCTCAGGTATTTCCGATACAAAGCGGGACAGCTTATTGTACTGGGATTTTCCGTAAAGAAGCCTTTCCTTTGAATGTGTTATAAACAAATGCTCCTTTGCTCTCGTTACAGCGACGTAAGCAAGACGTCTTTCCTCCTCCAGCTCCTCCGGCTCATATGAAGAGAGCTGGGAAGGGAATATCCCTTCCTCCATACCGGGCAGAAATACGACCGGGAATTCAAGGCCCTTGGCGCTGTGTACGGTCATCATTACAACCGCCTCCGCGCTTGGGTCATAGTTGTCTATGTCGGATACAAGCGATACCTCCTCAAGGAAATCGGAAAGTGAGGCTTCCTCGTGGGTCATTGTGAATTCAACGGCGTTCGATATAAGCTCGTTTACGTTTTCAAGCCTTGTCTCGCCTTCCTCGCCAGATATAGCCTTGAGCATTGAGCGGTATCCGGTCAGATCAAGCACCTTGTCTATAAGCACGTCGAGATTTTCAGCTCCGGCTATTTCCTGAAGTCCGAGTATCAACGAGGTGAATTCCGTCAGCTTGGGAGCGGCCTTTGCCAGCGCCGGGTAGTCGGAGGCGTTGCGCATCACTGAGAACATGGAAAGCCCATGATAGCCGGCAAGCTCCTCAACGGCGTTAACAGTGGCGTCTCCGATCTTGCGCTTTGGTTCATTTATTATCCTTTTCAGTCTGAGATTATCGGAAGGATTATTGATAACGCACAGATATGCGAGTATATCCTTGATTTCCTTTCGCTCGTAGAAACGAAGTCCCCCGAGTATACGGTACGGTATCCCGCTTCGGTTGAACGCGCCTTCAAGATTGTTGGACATCGCGTTCATGCGGTAAAGTATCGCAAAATCCGACAGAGACCTTCCTTCGGCGCGCTTCAGCTCCGTTATGGTATCGACTATGTATCTCGCTTCCTCGCTCTGATTACTCAGGCGTCGAAGAGAGACCTTTTCGCCGTCCTCTCTCTGAGTCCAGAGATTTTTGCCGTGGCGCCCCTGATTGTTCTTGATTATAGCGTTTGCGGCATCGAGAATCGGCTTGGTAGAACGGTAATTCTGCTCGAGCTTTATTACCTTTGCGTCGCTGATCTCCCGGTCGAAATTCAGTATGTTTTCTATATCCGCTCCTCTGAAGCGGTATATGCTCTGGTCGTCGTCGCCCACTACCATTAAATTACGGTATTTTGCCGAGATCAGCGACGTCAGTACGAACTGAGCGTGGTTGGTATCCTGATACTCGTCCACGCAAACGTATCTGAAGCGGTTCTGACAGTAGGACAGAGCGTCGTCGTCCTCGCGAAGCAGTCTTACCGTCTGCATTATTATATCGTCAAAATCCAGGGCGTTCGCTGAGGTCAGTCGTTTCTGATATTCCTTGTAAAGCTCCGCGTATTTGGAGGTACGGTAGTCCTTAGCCTCCTTTGCGCAAGCCTCGGGCGTGAGCAGCTCGTCCTTTTGGCGGCTGATATAGCTGAGAACGGATTTGGGCGAAAACATTTTGTCGTCGGTTCCGGAGTCCTTTATTACCGCTGTCATCAGTCTTTTCTGATCATCTGCGTCATATATGGTAAACCCGCGCGGATAGCCTATCCTTTCGCCGAAGCGTCGAAGGAGACGGATGCAGACGGAGTGGAAGGTGCCGGACCATATCTGGGCGGCGTTTTCGGAGCCTACCATTTTCTCAAGCCGCTGCTTCATCTCATTTGCCGCTTTGTTTGTAAACGTTATACTTAGTATGCTCCATGCGGGAATACGGTCGGCTTCGGCGATGTATGCGTCAAGCGTCGCTGCCGCCTCCTCCTTCGGGAGCGTGAGCGCGTTTTCCAGAATCTTAGTGTCGGCGTCGGTAACTCCGTCCGGCGCCTCGTTAGACATGTAGGCGTTGCCGTAGCGGATCATATACGCGATGCGGTTTACAAGGACCGTGGTTTTGCCGCTTCCGGCTCCTGCAAGTATCAGCAGAGGACCGTTAACCGTAAAGACCGCCTGCTTCTGCATATCGTTCAAATGGTCGTAAAGCTTTTCCAGAAGCCTGCGTCTGGCGTCTGTGAAATGTTTGTTTTTCATCTTGGTTTTACCGTTTAAATGCCTTTCTATCCTGTAAAAAACGACCGGATCCAAGCCGTGCGTTTATCAAATATTAAGGACCTCCCGTTTTCCGGAAAGTCCGTATGTTTCCCGTTTTATATTGATGCCTTTAGGTACGATACACTATATCAGAAGCTTGTTCTCCCCTCAATGGCGCGGAGCAGAGTCAGCTTGTCGGCGTATTCTATGTCCGCTCCGACGGGGATGCCGTAGGCGAGCCGGGTGATCCTGACCCCCGTGGGCTTAATCAGGCGGCTTATATACATTGCGGTGGTCTCTCCCTCAACAGTGGCGTTAGTCGCAATCATTACCTCTGTCACGCCTTCGGAGACGATACGCTCCGGCAGCGAGGCGATATTAAGCTTGTCGGGACCTTTTCCGGTTCTTGGAGATATAACTCCCCCAAGCACGTGATACATGCCCTTGTATTCCTTTATTTTTTCAAAGGAGATCACTGCCCGTGAGTCCTCGACCACGCATATTATACTGCGGTCCCGGCTTTCGTCGGAGCAGATAGGACAAAGCTCCGAGGCGGTTATGTTACCGCAGCGGCGGCACGGATGTATACTTGCCTTTCCGTTGCTCACCGACATAATAAAATCCGCAAGCTCCGCGTCCGTCATGTCGAGCACGCCGAACGCCATTCTTTCGGCGCTCTTTCTGCCGACTCCGGGAAGTCTGCGAAACGCCTCGATCATTTTTTCTAAAGGCGTTATGAATTCGCTCATTTACAATACCTCATACTGCCTTAAGCGGCTCCGAATACTGATTTTACGATACCGATAAACACCCCCGGCGCAAACACGCGAAACCCAACTCCGTATTATGCTTCCAAACCGGATCTGCGCTTTAACTATGAGCCGCGTATGATCGTGGGGCATCCGTGAACGGTTTATCTAAAACAGCCCGCCCGGCATCATCCCGCCGAGGCCTCCCATACCGCCGGTAATCTTTGACATTTCGGTACTCGCGTCCTCCTCGACGGTTTTTATAGCCTCGTTTACTCCGGCGGTTATAACGTCGGATAGGGTCTCTATATCGTCCGGGTCTACTATCTCCGGTTTGATATCGATATGGAGGATTTCTTTTTTACCGTTTATCCTGACGGTGACCGCGCCTCCTCCGGCCTTTATCTCGTATTCCTTGTTTTCAAGCTCCGTCTGCAGCTGGCTCATCTGCTCCTGCATCTTTTGAGCCTGCTTTAACATTCCCTGCATATTGGAGGGAGAGGAATTCTGGTACTCCTTTGGTAATCTCGCTTTCATTATATTACCGTTCCTTTCTGATAAAAAGCAATGATTGCGCGGCCGTAGCCTTAAGCTCCGCCTTATAGGATCTGAGCGCGAAAGGCGTGTTATTTTTAAGAATGAAATGCTTTTGTGGGACTTTTACGTCTCGTCCGGCAGGTCGTCTATCGGTTTTTGAATGTCCTGCGGTCCGGTCTGTATAAATTTAAATGCCGATTCAGGGACGGGAGTTCCGGAAAGAGCGGCGGACAGCTCGGAAAGCGTCCGGCGCATCTCGGGAGTATCGAGCATCATCATGCCGATTTCTCCCTCCACATATACGTTTATCCCGTTTTCTGACTCGTACGCTCTTGACAGCTTCATAAACGGAAACACCGACGGATTTTTTTCTCCTACCCGCTTTGCCGCTTCTATCCACCATGTTACCGGCTTCGGAGAGGAACGCACGGCTTTTTTTGTATCGGAAGGCATCGACGGGGCTTTCACCTCTTCGGGCTTTACAGACCTTTTGAGCATAACGTTCTCTCCCGGCGTGACTTTACCCGCGGTCGGAGTAAAGCCGTTTGCCGTAAGCGCCGCCAGCTTTTCCTCAAGGGCGGAGAGTCTGGCGACTATCCCCTCGGGAAGTGTGTCGAGCTTTTCATCGCACATTTTCAGAAGAGCCATTTCGGCGCACAGTCTTTTTGAGGCTCCGGCTCTCTGCATTCCGCTGAGCGCGTTTTCCGCCAGAGTGCAGTGACGGATAAGCGTAGCCGTATCAAAGCCGTCGCTGAGCGTCCGTATCGTTTCCTCCTCGTCCGGGGTGAGGTCGAGATAGAGCCCGGGGTGTTTTGTGGTCTTGAAGACCAGCATATCCCGGTAGAGATCCATAAGCTCCTGCCAGAATACTGTTATTTCCTTTGACGACTCTGTTGTCTCAGCTATTACCGAGAACAGAGCGTCGGCGTCTTTTGAAAGTATTGCGCGAACCGCGAGAGTCGCCTGCTCGCGTCCGAGCGCGCCCGTTACGGCTCTTACAGTGTCGGCGCCGATCTCTTTTCCTTCTCCGGCGCAAAGCTCAAGCAGGCTTATTGCGTCTCTCATACCTCCCTGAGAAGCGCGCGCTATCAGCCGTGCGGCGTCCGGGGAGAGAATGAAACTTTCGTTTTCGGCTATATAAAGCAGTCTTTTCGCTATGACATCAGAGGCTATTCTGCGGAATTCGAATCTTTGGCATCTTGAAAGAATAGTCGCCGGTATCTTCTGCTGTTCGGTTGTCGCCAGTATGAATATAACCTGTGACGGAGGCTCCTCAAGCGTTTTGAGCAGCGCGTTGAAGGCGCTTTGGGTGAGCATGTGGACCTCGTCAATAATGTAGACGCGGTTTTTCAGCATTGACGGCGCGTACATAACCGCCTCCCTGATGTCGCGGATGTAATCCACCCCGGTATTGGACGCCGCGTCCATTTCCACCACGTCTGTAGCGGTTTCGGTTTCGATCGCTCTGCACGCCTCGCACACGCCGCACGGGTTTCCGTCCTCTGGGGAGAGACAGTTTACCGCTTTGGCCAAAAGCTTGGCACAGGTGGTCTTTCCGGTGCCGCGTGAGCCGCAGAAAAGATACGCGTGACTGCAGCGATCGTTTTTTACTTCGTATTTAAGTACCGAGGTTATATGCTCCTGACCGTATACGCTGTCAAAGCTTTTCGGCCGCCATTTGCGGTACAGCGCCTGATGCATTGAGTTAGTCGTCCTTTCATGCGGATTAAAGTTTGCTGCCTGAGCGAAGCGCGCTTACAGCGGTTTCGCCGCACAAAAAAGCAAGCTACAAAATAAGACCATACACCTCACTCTGAACATGACGGTATATGCGTTAACCGCGGCTCTCGCTCGGAACAGGCACCCTCGTGGCACATCAAACATGCCGCTTAATGCTGCTCGGTGCGCCCGCCTGACATGGTTCACAGCCATTGATTGCACAAGACCAATTCGTCATCACGATCACACACGGCGCAGACCACACACAGTCAGCCCTCGGATTGGAAACCACCCCTGCTGTAGCGGATTGCAGGTTACAGGACACCGCTAGCTTCCCGGCCGGTATGGCCTTATTTTATATCTTGCCTCTGTATAATTATATCACGCGCCGCGTTTTTTTTCAATACTTTTTTCTAAATTTTAAAAAAAGTTAATTTTTGATAAACGGTATAGCAGGCTTTATTTTTGCGTTTTGAGCGCGAATTTTTCAAAAAATTTCCGAAGAATTGTTGACAAATCAACAATTATATGTTATAACTAAGATGTCCCCGGCCTCTTAAGCGGCGGGTGTTGCTTATTTCTTTCAGTGAGGGATACGATCTCCCACCGAAAACGTTGAATGACGGGGCTGAGCCCCTTATTGAATCCGCTTGTTGTAAAATCAACAATAATTAAATTCTTATAAACGGGGGAGTTCATTTTGGACAGATTCAAGGAGTTTACGGTTCTGATAGCCAAAATAAACCGAAGCATACGCAGGATAAAGACCGAGGAAATGGCGGAGCTTGATCTGAAAAGTCCTCACGTTTCGTGTCTGTACTACCTGTATACTTCAAGGGTGCTGACTGCTAAAGAGCTGTGCGATATATGCGGGGAGGACAAAGCGGCGGTTTCCCGGACTGTGGATTTTCTGAAAAACAATGGGTATCTTACCTGTGAGAGCAAAACTCAGAAAAGATACAAAAGTCCGATCACTTTGACTGAAAAGGGGATAGAAATCGGAAAAAGGCTTTCTGACAGAATAAACGCTGTACTGGATGCCGCAGGCGCGGGACTTGCGGATGAGGATCGTACGGTTCTGTACCGAAGTCTTGAGCTGATAAGCGATAACCTCCGGAAAATCTGCCAAAGTTATGAGCGCGGACGCGAATAAAAACCACAATTATTTTGACTTATAGTATAAACAAAAATGTATTCGTTCCGAAAGAAAGCCCGCTATGTGCTTGGCGGTAACGCATACAACGTTTTGAATAAGCGTAAGATATCATAAGTGAGAAAGGTTAGATAAACTATGCGGTCGATAAAAAAAGCTTACTGCCGAGGCGTACAGACGTTGTTTTACGCCGCGATGCCGTTCTTGCCTTACCGGGATCCGTATATATTCGGCGATATATACGGGCTTGTCCGGTTTTTGAGCAGGTCGGGAATCAGTTCGGTTCTGCTTGTCACAGACAGCTCGCTCAGGGAAATGGGGGCGACCTCGGAGCTTGAGGGGCTTCTTGGGGACGACGGAATAAAATGCGCGGTTTATGACGGAGTATGCGCAAATCCTACGGTGGAAAATGTCGGGCAGGCAAGGCGGATCTATATCAGAAACGAATGTGACTGCATTATAGCTTTCGGAGGAGGGTCGTCGATCGATTGCGCAAAGGCGGCCGGAGCCCGTATAGCGTATCCTGAAAGGCCGCTCAGTAAGCTGAAGGGTACTCTGAAGGTGCTTAGGGCGATACCGACTCTTGTCGCGATACCGACGACCGCCGGAACAGGCAGCGAGGCGACGCTCGCCGCGGTGATAACGGACGCAAAGACTCGGCATAAATATACAATAAATTCTTTTCCGTTGATTCCGTCATACGCGGTGCTTGACCCCGCAATTACCTTCACACTGCCTCCGCATCTTACGGCGACTACCGGAATGGACGCTCTGACACATGCCGTTGAGGCGTATATAGGGCGCTCCACCACCGCCGAGACCCGTGAGATGGCGCTTGAGGCGGCCGCGCTTATTTTTGGTAACATACTTAAGGCTTACAGAGACGGCTACGACAGAAAGGCGAGAGAAAACATGCTAAGGGCGGCGTATCTCGCGGGAGCGGCGTTTTCCAAATCCTACGTCGGATATGTACATGCCGTAGCACATTCTCTCGGGGGACAGTATAATATCCCTCACGGTCTGGCAAACGCGGTGCTGCTGCCTATAGTTCTTGAGATGTACGGTGATTCGGTGCATAAAAAGCTTTACCGCGTGGGAGTCAGGGCAGGCGTCTGCGACAGCTGGGATACATACGGCCAGGGCGCCGGGAAATTTATCGAGGCCGTAAGATCGCTCAATAGGTCAATGGGGATACCGGTTAAGCTGAAAGGTATAAAAAAAGAGGATATAGAGCTTATGGCAAGGCATGCGGACAGAGAAGCGAACCCTCTGTATCCCGTCCCGAAGCTTATGGACGCCAAAGAGCTTGAAGAAATCTACTACAGAGCGGCGGATATGACTTAAATGTTATGATTATGATTATAATTAAGATATTCCCCGCCTCGTAGGCGGCGGGCGCCGCTTAATTTTTTCAGTGTGGGATAAAATCTTCCGCTGAAAACGTTGAATGACGGGGCTTAGTCCCTTAATGATTACAGTGAGCAATGCAGAAAGGAACGGTAACGGTTAATGGATACGAAAGAGATAGACAAGATAGTTGAGAGTCAACGGATATATTTCAGAAGCGGCGCCACGCTTTCTGTGGATAACCGGATCGCGGCTCTGAAAAAGCTTAGAAATACAATAATAAAATACGAAAAAGAGATAGGAGACGCCCTGAACGCCGATTTGGGAAAAAGCGATTTCGAAGGGTTTATGTGCGAAACCGGGATGGCGCTTTCCGAAATAAGCTATATGATCCGACATACGCGCGCCTTTGCCTCGGAACGCCGGGTAAGGTCTCCGCTCGCTCAGTTTGCTTCAAGAAGCTATAAAAAGCCGTGTCCTTATGGAAACACGCTTATAATGAGTCCTTGGAACTATCCCTTTCTTCTGACGATGGATCCGCTTGCCGACGCTATTTCCGCGGGCAACACGGCAGTCGTGAAGCCAAGCGCGTATTCGCCGGCGACAAGCGGGATCATCAGTAAGATAATATCGGAGTGCTTTCCGCCGGAATACGTCGCGGTTGTTACGGGCGGCAGGAGGGAAAACTCGAGTCTGCTTGAGAAAAAGTTTGATTTTGTATTCTTCACCGGCAGTCAGGCGGTAGGGAAAGAGGTGCTCAGGCACACGGCGGAGCACCTGACGCCTGCGGTGCTTGAGCTTGGGGGTAAAAGTCCGTGTATCGTTGACAGCACGGCAAGGCTTAAGCTCGCCGCGAAGCGTATAGTTTTCGGTAAGTATCTCAACTGCGGACAGACCTGCGTGGCTCCGGACTATATTCTCTGCGAGCGTTCGGTAAAGGACGCGCTGATTCGCGAGCTTTGCACTCAGGTGAAAGCGCAGTACGGAGAGGAGCCGCTCAAAAATCCCGATTACGGCAGAATTGTCAACGAAAAGCATTTTGATCGCATATGCGGCCTTATTGACAGCGAAAAGACCGTGCTGGGAGGAAATGTGAACCGTGAAACCCTTCAGATTGCTCCGACGGTGATGGATAACGTCACCTGGGACGACGCGGTGATGAAAGAGGAGATTTTCGGCCCGGTCATGCCTGTGCTCACGTTTGATAAATTCGACGATATATTTGAAATTCTTGCTGATAAGGATAAACCGCTGGCGCTATACCTGTTTTCGGAAAATAAAAGGCATATAGCTCAGGTGACCTCGCGCTGCTCATACGGCGGAGGCTGTGTAAATGACACTATAATTCATCTCGCGACAAGCGCTATGGGCTTTGGCGGGGTTGGCGAGAGCGGAATGGGGGCGTACCACGGAAAGGAAGGCTTCGACGTTTTTTCTCATACCAAGAGTATAGTGGACAAAAAGACATGGATAGATCTGCCGATGCGCTATCAGCCTTACGTAAAGGGGCTTTACGGCAAGCTGCTTCACATGTTTTTAAAATAACGGAAGCGCGGCGGAGGAAAAAGACATCATGAAAAATAAAAAACTTATTATAGGCATCAATATTGCGCTCGTCATAGCCGTCATAATAGGTGATATATTCTATATAAATATAGGAAAGCTGTGGATCAAGGGCACTGCCAGCTTCGGCTTTGTGCTAATTGGGGTCATTGATCTTCTTTACTCTATGACGGTGAGTCCGGATGGTATGAAATACCGTCTTATGCTGACGCTCGGGCTGTTTTTTTCGATGCTCGGAGATATAGTGCTTAATATACACTTTATTGGGGGCGCGCTTATCTTCGCGGTGGGGCACGTGTTTTATTTTATAGCTCATTGCTCCCTTATAAAGCTAAAGGGTTCGGATATCATACCGTGCGCCATAATTTTTATAGTCTCGGCGCTTTTTGTTACTCTTGCCCCCATATTTGACTTTGGCTCTCAGCTGATGAAATGGGTCTGCGTGTTTTACGCTCTTGTTATATCGGTTATGTGCGGCAAGGCGATTTCAAACCTCATAAGGAAGAGAAATATCATGACGCTTACTCTGACTGTCGGCTGTATCCTGTTTTTCTTTTCCGATCTTATGCTGTTGTTCGATACTTTCTCCGATGCTTCGCCGGTATTCGGTACGCTTTGCCTGGCGACATATTACCCGGCTCAGTGTCTGCTCGCCGTATGCGTCGGTTTTAAGAAAAGCTCTTGAAGGTTAAAAAGGCTGTTTTTCATAAGGAACCCTTTTTCAAAAGGGTTCCTTATGATCTTCCTAAAACTTTTCTGAAATAATACAGTGCTGGCTGTCGCGCTGCCGGCGGCTTTTTTATTGTTCTTTTTGGGAAGAAGCTTTGTCAAAATGTACGTCAAGCTGCGGGAACGGTATTTCAATACCGTTTTTATCGAATTCCTCCTTAACCTTCTCATTAATATCAAAGAAAGTTGTCCAATAATCGTCGGAGTTAACCCAAACACGCATTTTCAGAGTAATCTGAGAGTCGTCAAATGACGCGACACGAACAAATATCTCCTTATCCTTCAGCACCATTTCGTTTTTCTCCGCAATTCCGTAAAGAACGTTTTGCGCCTTTTTAAGATCGGTATCGTATGCGACGCCGAATTCAAAATCAACTCGGCGTTCCTTGTTTATCGAGTAATTCTGTACGGTAGCGTTGGAAAGATTACCGTTTGGAACAACGATGTGAACATTATCTGGGGTGTCAAGAACCGTGTAAAGTATGGTTATTTCCTTAACAGTACCGGAAACGCTGTCGGCGGTTATAAAATCTCCGACCTTGAAAGGACGGAAAATAAGGAGCATTAGTCCCCCTGCGAGGTTGGTAAGGCTTCCCTGCAGAGCGAGTCCCAAAGCGAGACCGGCGGATCCGAGAACGGTGATAAAGTTGGTCATCGGAACACCGAGGACAGCAATAGCGGTAAGTACTATTATCAGTCTCAGTGTTATAGACAGGAAGCTGTAAATAAAAGTCTCGGCCCCCGGATCGATATGCTGGAATTTTTTTGTTTTGCGTATGAGCTTAAGAATGAATTTGACTATTTTGAAGCCTATAAAAAGCGTGATCAAGGCTCCGATAAGTCTGGTCCCGAAGGAAAGCGCGAAATCACCCAGCCAGTCTAAAAAATTATTTAAAAAATCGTTCATTTTAATCCTCCATGCCGCCAGAGGCGGCTAAAAAGTGTTTGAAAAATTTTCGTGTTTTGCTTAGGCAAAACAAAAAGCGTACAGCTTTTTAGAAAATTTAAGCGTGAAAGCGTCTGTATTCTGATGCGATCAAATTAATCTTTCACGCTATCCTCCATGCCGCCAAAGGCGGCTAAAAAAACTTTTTAATCGGTTTTTATGAAAAATTTTCGTGTTTTGCTCTGCGAAACAAAAAGCAGTCAGCTTTTCAGAAATTTTAGCGTGAACCAAGCTGTATTCTGACATGATGAAATATTAATTTCACGCTCACGCTATGTAATTTTTGTTCGCTGATTTTATCCTATGGACAAATATTATTATAGCATTTAATATATTAATTGTCAATATTTTGTGTGGTGCTTATAACAAATGTTTGTCAAATAAAAAGAGTTAAAGTTATGGATTTTAAAGGGAAAAATGTAATTACGTTAAAATTAAGTATTATTTTTGTAAATCAGGTGTATATAAATGTGAGCGTAGGCAATATAATAAATTGTTTCAAAAAAACCTATTGAATATTCATCGATTCTGTGTTATACTGAACATAAACAAAAATTTATAAATGAGACGCGAATATTCGGAAACGTCAGGGGGACTTGTTCCGCATGGCGTAATATTTTCTGAAAGGAAATCAATATCTTATTATTATGAAAAGAGCGCTTATAACAGGAATCACCGGTCAGGACGGCTCGTATCTTGCCGAGCTTTTGCTTGATAAGGGATATGAGGTTTACGGCATTTGGAGACGAAAAAGCGTTGTCGATTACGGAAATGTTGAGCATATAAAGGACAGGATCCATTTTATTTACGCGGATATGACCGATATCGTTTCACTTATAAACGCCGTCAGACTATCCAGACCGGATGAGGTATATAATCTTGCCGCGCAGTCCTTTGTCGCGACGAGCTGGGATCAGCCGATCGCTACGGCGGAAATAGACGCGCTGGGGGTTACAAATATGCTTGAGGCTATCCGTACGGTAAAGCCGGACGCGAGGTTCTATCAGGCGTCGACCTCGGAAATGTTCGGCAAGGTACAGGAGATACCGCAAAAGGAGACTACGCCGTTTTATCCGAGAAGTCCATACGGTGTCGCGAAGCTGTACGGGCATTGGATAACCAAGAACTACAGAGAAAGCTTTGGGCTTTTTACCTGCTCGGGCATACTTTTTAATCACGAGAGCGAGCGCAGAGGTATGGAGTTCGTCACAAGAAAGATAACACATGCGGCGGCGAGGATCAAGTATGGTCTTCAGGACTCTCTCGAGCTTGGCAATATGGACAGTAAACGCGACTGGGGACACTCAAAGGATTACGTTTACGCTATGTGGCTGATGCTTAACCGGGAAAGGCCGGACGATTACGTTATCGCGACTAACGAAACACGAACCGTCAGGGAATTTGTAAACGCGGCGTTCGGGGTCGCGGGAATAGAGCTTGAATGGCAAGGAAGCGGAATTAACGAGACCGCTGCGGATATGGCGACCGGTAAGACCGTGGTCAGGGTCAACCCGGAGTTTTTCCGACCCGCGGAGGTAGAGCTTCTGCTGGGAGATCCCTCGAAAGCTGAAAAGGAGCTTGGCTGGAAGCGTAAGATTGACTTTAACGAGTTGGTACGGAGAATGGTGGAAAACGATATGAGGATAGTTAAGGAAGAGCTTGACGTCTCATCGCGCGGAAAATAAATGATTGAAAGGACATGAGCCGATGAAAGCGCTGATCATAGGAGCGGCGGGGTTTGTAGGCGGTTATCTTGCGTCCGAGCTGTCGGAGCGCGGGTATGCCGTCAGCGTTACCAAACTGCGGAGCGAAAGCTATAACGGGATTGCCGAAAGGGTATACGACGCAGATATAACAATACCCGGTGAGATAGCCGGTGTGATGCTCGACGCGACCCCTGACGCTGTATTCCATCTTGCCGCTCAAAGCTCGGTCAAGGTGTCATGGAAAAAGCCTGCGCTTACGGTCGACGTGAATATAAAGGGGACTACAGAGGTTCTGGAGGCGTGCCGCGAAATGAAGGAAGCAGGAAGACCGGCGAGAATATTGCTTATAGGCTCGGCGGAGGAGTACGGCAAGGTAAGGCCGCAGGACTGTCCGATAAAGGAGGAAACCGTTTGTGTTCCGGCAAACATATACGCGCTCTCAAAGCTGACTCAAAACCATCTCGGCAGACTGTACAACGAGGTCTACGGACTCGACACAGTGTCTGTGAGAGCGTTTAACCATACCGGACCGGGTCAAAGCTCTTCTTTTGTGCTCCCGGACTTCTGCTATCAGGTAAGCGAGATAGAGAAGGGAAGAAGGGAAGCGGTTATTTCGGTCGGAAATCTGGACGCGATGCGGGATTTTACCGATGTACGGGATATAGTCAGAGCGTATTCGGCGCTTGCCGAAAAAGGCAGAGCGGGAGAGACGTATAACGTCGGAAGCGGAAGAGCTTTGAAAATATCGGAGGTTCTTTGCGCGGTGCTTGAAGAGGCTCGCGTGCCCATAAAGGTAGTAAAGGATCCGGCGCGTATGCGTCCCTCTGACGTACCGCTGCAGGTGGCTGATATCAGTAAGCTGCAAAGCGAAACGGGCTGGAGTCCCCGTATCGAGCTTCGTCAGACGGTAAGGGATACGCTCAACGCGTACAGAGCGCTCGGATAATATTATATAAGGCTTGGTAAGATCTATATGGAAACAAATACCGCGTCATTTGACGAGCAGATAATATTTGATGTTCTGATGAACTGCGACGGAATGAGCCGGAAGCTCTCCGTCCTTGAAATAGATAATATTCCGGAAAGCGGGAAATATCAGCAGGCGGCGCTCAAAATCAGCGACTGCAACGAACGCATGATGATGCTGAAGGAGAATAACGCGGCGAGAGAGATTGTCTGTTATAAGAAGTTTCTCCGGCCGTTTATTATATTTTACCGGAAGGTAATAAGAAAGTTCGTGTTAAAATGGTATGTGGAGCCTATATGCGTTCGACAGACCGATTTCAATAACGCGGCGTATAAGTCGAGCGATCAGCTTGCGTCTCTCGCCGAAAATCAGCTTTTACTGATAAACGAGCTGTACGGGAAATGTGAGGAACTCGAGCGGGAGCTGCAAAACGAGAAAGTATACCGCGCAAGGCTGGAGAAAAGGCTTGCTGATATTGAAGAGCAAACCCGGAACTGAAGATCAAGGTTGAAAAGCAAAAGGATAAATAAAGCATGAATATAGGATTTGACGCAACGGCTATGTTCGGTCCGGACAGTAAGAACCGCGGGATAGGAAATTATTCGGTAAGCTTGTTTACTACACTGATAAACAACGATAAGGAAAATAATTATTTTCTGCTGAACTGTGTGGATGACTCTTCGTTTTTACCGTACCTTGAGAATGATGCCGGGAATTTCCGGGAGGAAATTCTGTATTGCGGAATGGAAAGCGAGTTTATAAAAAAAGGATGCGAGGAAATCTACGGGGATATAGTTCGAACCTTTATAGAGCGTAATAATATTGACGTATTTATTATGACATCACCGTTTGATTTGCAGTTTATATCATACAAAAAGGAGTGGTTTGGAAACACACATGTGTATTGTATTGTTTATGATATAATACCGTATGTAATGAAAAAACAATATTTGAAAAGCAAAGAAGTCAGCGACAAGTATTTAAAATGCGTTGATTCTATTCGCTTTTGCGACAGATATCTTGTTATATCGGAAAGTGTTAGGAACGACTTAGTATCTTATCTCGGATTTGACAGCAATAAAATCGACGTCATATACGGAGCATACGACAGACAATTTCAACAAATAAATATATCTGATGACGAACGATACGCTCTTTGCAGACGATTCGGGATTAATGATAAGTTTATAATGTGTACGGGCGGGGATAACTACAGAAAAAATATTTCCGGACTTATCGAAGCTTATTCAATGCTTCCTAAGGAGCTGATAGACACTTATCAGCTTGTGATAGTATGCAGACTCAATAGTGAGTCGGAAGCGAAGTACAGGCAAAAAGCTGAAAGGCTGAAGGTTGCCGGAAGGGTGGTATTTACTAATTTTGTCTCAAATGACGAGCTTGTGAGGTTTTATAACCTTGCGTATCTTATGGCGTTTCCGTCAAAGTACGAGGGGTTCGGTCTCCCTGTCGTCGAAGCGTGGGCTTGCGGAACTCCTGTTCTTACCTCGAATAACTCCAGTCTCGGAGAGATAGCCGGGAACGGAGCGGTATTGGTCGATCCTTTTGATGTCGGAAATATAGCGAGAGGACTGAAATACGCTTTAACGGAAGCAAAGCTTGACGAGATGCTCGAAATAGGGAAAAAAAGGCTTAGGGATATATTCAACTGGGATAACGTTGCCTCTATTACTCATAATTCGATAATGAAATCGGAGCCTAAAGAAGCAACTGATGGAGCGTCACAAAAAAAATGCTGTATATCGGTGTTTACTCCATTGCCTCCGAAACAATCGGGAATTTCGGATTACAGCGAGGATATTATTCGTTCGCTTGCGCGGTGGTTTGACATAGACGTTTTCATTGACAGCGGGTATTCTGCAGGCTGTACCTTTCCTTCTAACGTATCGGTTTATTCTCATGTTAAATATGCGGCAATGAGGGAGAAGTACCATGATACGGTTTACCAGATGGGCAATTCGGAATATCATGTCTATATGTACGATTATATCGAGCGCTACGGCGGGACCGTTGTTCTGCACGATTTCAATATGAACGGCGTAGTCGGTTATATACAGTCGAAGGGCAGGCAGAAGCTATACGAAAAATTCGTGTATTCGGATTACCGGGACGAGGAGGCGGAAAATATTTTTAGGACCGGACTTACCTCTCAGACTCCGCTCAACGGACTCGTGGTTAACCCGGCACACAGGGTGATCGTTCACGATAAACATTTAAAAGAAGGACTGCTTAAGCGGAATATAGGGAAAAAAGTATTTGTTATTCCTCATTACGCAAAGCCGGAAG
This sequence comes from uncultured Clostridia bacterium, assembly GCA_944393415.1. Lineage (GTDB taxonomy): Bacteria > Bacillota > Clostridia > Oscillospirales > CAG-272 > SIG673. The sequence continues at coordinate 17,587 of CALYAD010000071.1, forward strand.
TGATTCCGGAGGAGACTGACAGCATCAGAGAGCGTTTTGGTTATTCAAGGGACGATATAATATTCGCGGCATTCGGCATAATAGCCGCGACAAAACGGATCATACCCTTGCTCAGCGCTTTTAAGCGCGTGCTTGAAATAAAACCGGAAGCAAAGCTGCTTTTGTGCGGAAAGCCGGAAAAGCCGATAGAAAAGGAGCTGGAGAGTTTCATAGACCGCAATGATCTTAAGCGTAACGTAAAGGTAACGGGTTTTGTGGAACTTGAGGATTTTCTGAATTATATTGATATCTGCGATGTCTGCTTTAATCTGAGATATCCGTACAACGGAGAGTCAAGCGGCAGTCTTGCCCGTATTTTAGCAAAGGGCAGACCGGTAGCGGTCAACCGTATAGGAAGCTTTGACAGTGTTCCTGACGAGGCGTGTATAAAGCTGCCAAGTGTTGAGAATATGAGCGGGGATGAGGAGATAGACAATATTTACGATGTTATGAAAAGCTATATCGACGATCCTGAGGAATTCGCTAAGATAGCGGCAAACGGAAGAAAATTCGCGGAGGAAGAGCTTGATCTCAGGGTGGTCGCGGAAAAGTACCGTGACGCTCTGATGTCCTCGGTCAGATGCGGTATCACGCGCAAAGTATCCGATAGGATCCTTGAGCTTGTAAAAGACGGCGCGTATAGTGTCGCAGACAGAAAAGCGCTTGCGCATACTATCGCTTATTCCAAAAACGAGGTCTGAAACAGTTGACCGGTTTGTTTGGTATTAAGCGATGAAAATAAGAAAGTAAATCTCACATTAAAAAGGAAAGGAGGAAGGGTTTTCGCCTTTTTACCGATGGTTTGGCAGGATAATGGTTTTTTATATTCCGCTTGAATACCTAAAAGAACTGTTATTTTTACCGTGTCAAGGCGAAAACCCATGATACGAAAAGACTATGTATAATATGTCGAATAAACGAAAGCGGCGATATTTTGCTGTGGTTTCTCTCCTGCTCGCCATAATATCACTGATGACCTCATGTATGACGGGATATACGGAGGATCCGGATATTTCGAGCAACCAGGAGCTGCCGGAGCGTGATCTGATGAAAAACATATCGCCCTCCCCCGTGCCTGAAAAATTGCCGGACGAGGACTTTTACACTATGGTAAACGATTTTACCTCAAGGCTTTTCATAGAGATGTATCAGACCGGCGAAAATATAGCGGTATCACCGGTAAGCGTGCTTCAGTCGCTGCTGCTGACGGCAAACGCGGCAGAGGGAAAATCCCGAGATGAAATAATCAACAGTGTAAACCGTTACATGGAGCTTGACGATCTCAATGCGTACATGGCTACATATGCAAATAATCTGATGGTAGAGCACGACGCCGAAATGGCGGTGTCTGTCTGGTCTTACAGATATTCGGAAAATATTACCCCGGTCACGTCATTTCTGCAGCTGAGCGTTGATTACTATCTCGGAAAGGCGTATCTTCTGGAGCTTGCCGAGGATTATACACAGCTCGTGACGGAATGGATGACCGGATATGCCGGATTAAAGAACACTGACGGGCTGGACATAGTTCCTCCGTCGGATGGGAAATCAGTCAGTATTATAGGTATGCTTACGGGGAACTTCAAGTGGACGGAGCCGTTTTCCGAGACTGTTTCGGGAACTTTTCAAAGCGGCGACCAAACATATGAAACGGATTATATGGTATCATACGAAAATGCCGCTATTTCGTACAGCTATGCCTCGGGAATTCTGAAGGAGCTTGAAAACGGTATGAGTATGGCGCTTCTTAAGCCGGAGCATGGCTTCAGCCTTGAAACGGTTATACTCCATCTCAGCGCGGGAAGGATAACCCGTATTCTCGAGTCGGTAAGCTACGAAGAGGAAATGAAGGTCAGTGTACCGTCATTTTCGTTCACCGGCTCTCCGGATATCGTATCGGCGCTGCGGAATTGCGGTGTGAAAACGGTATTTGACAATATAAATTCCGATATCAGCAATATGTTCGGCGGCGGAAGGATGTATATCGGAAATATTTCGTCTCCGGTCAAGCTTGATTTCGGAGCAGGGGGCGTTTCGCTTGACGGATCGGATACGGAAATTGAGTTATCGGAGTCCGAGACAGTGGAAGGCGATTACACCGAGATGGTATTTGATACCCCGTTTATGTATATACTTTTTGACGGGAACGGCTGCCCCGTCCTGATAGGAAAGGTCGAGCTTCCGGACTCCGCGGTCTCCGCGTCCGGCTCTGAGAACGAAGCAACAGATATTATGTAGACTCATATAATAAAAATGCCGGACTTTTAAAAAGTCCGGAAAAGCGGCGTTAATTTGTCAAGGCATAACGCGCGAAACTCGTATTCTGCGTAAGAAAGGAATGATTACAATAATGAAGGTATTACTTGTAAACGGAGGTCCGCATAAGAACGGAGCGACAGACTGCGCTCTCAGGGCAGTGTCGGAAGCTTTAGCTGACGAGGGTGTGGAGTCAGAAATTTTCTGGCTCGGTAACGAGCCTGTGGCGGCTTGTATAGGATGCTATGCCTGCAAAAAAACCGGGAAATGCTTTAAAGACGACGTGGTCAATAAGGTAGCGGCAAGACTGGATGAGTTTGACGGCTTTGTTTTTGGCTCGCCGGTACACTACGCGGCGACGAGCGGCGCTCTGTCGTCCTTTATGGACAGACTTTTTATGTCAGCGGGTGAGAAAATGTATATGAAGCCTGCGGCGGCTGTGGTAAGCTGTCGAAGAGGCGGAGCGAGCGCGGCGTTTGATGAGATAAACAAGTATTTCACAATTTCTTCAATGCCCGTCGTATCTTCTCAGTACTGGAATCAGATTCACGGTTCGAACGCGCAGGAGGCAATGCAGGATCTTGAAGGTATACAGACTATGAAAACGCTCGGTAAAAACATGGCGTTTCTTCTGAAATGCATCGAAGCCGGAAAGGCGTCGGGTATATCGCTTCCGGAAAGAGAACCTTTGGTGCGTACCAATTTTATCCGCTGAGGCGGCAAGGAAAGTACTGTTGGTTTGCGAAAGGTAAGTCAAAAAGCTCATGGGAAGAAAGGAATGTGCGTTAATATGAAAATAACTCTCAATCCCGATGAGGAAATAGTCCGGGCTATAAAGGAAGGCCTGGATAAGAAAGGCGGATATTGTCCATGCCGTATTGAGATAAACGAGGATACCAAATGTATGTGCAAGGAGTTCAGGGAACAGATAAAGGACCCGGAATTCGAAGGATACTGCCACTGTATGCTTTACTATAAGTCTAAATAAGTTTTTTCCAAAAAATCTCTGTTAAATAATTGTCGGATTTAAGCGGGTTATTTCTTCCCGCCTGATACATACTTTTGTAAGAAAAGTTTTAGGAAGATCGTAAGAAACCCTTTTTTCAAAAAGGGTTTCTTACGTAATATATGGGGTGATTCTTTCAAGAAGCACCCCTTTGACTTGCTTAAGAAAACTTCTTAAAAGAAGTTTTCTTAACAACTTTCAAGAACTTTTCTATAAAGGGTAAAAGATATGAGAAAGCGGCTTTGTCACATCGCCGTCTCCGACTTCTCCATACTTCGGTGTAGCGCCGGCGCGCTGCTCTGAGCTTAAAAAAAGCCGGAGGCGGAGACGTAACGCCCCGCCTTATGGAATCAGTCGTAAACACTTTAAGAGAAGTTTTTGGGAAGTTTAAGAAACCCTTTTTCAAAAAGGGTTTCTTTCCCCCCCCCTGTAATCAAGCCCAGGACATGCTGCCCGGCTTAGGCTCGGAAATAATGGATTGTTTAAGGAAAGCGATAGCCTTTTCAAGACCCTCGTCAATTGACATAAGGCTGTCCTCATGCTCGATGGAAAGGACCTTGTCGTATCCCACAAGACGCAGATTGGAGATAAGGTCTCTCCAGTACTGAAGCCCGTTTCCGTATCCGACAGCGCGGAATACCCAGCTGCGGTGTATCTCATCGCTGTAGTGTTTGGTATCAAGCACGCCGAATTTAGCGGTGTTGTAGGGATCGATCTTGGTATCCTTCGCGTGTACATGATAGATCGCGCCCTCAAGCGCGCGGATAGCCGCGACCGGGTCCATGCCCTGCCAGATAAGATGTGACGGGTCGAAATTCGCGCCGATGGTATCGCCGACGGCCGCTCTGAGACGGAGCAGGGTTTCGGGGTTATAAACACAGAAGCCGGGATGCATTTCCAGCGCGATCTTCTTTACTCCGTGAGCGTTCGCGAAGCTGACCGCTTCTTTCCAGTATGGAATCAGCACCTCGTTCCACTGCCAATCGAGGATCTTAAGGTAATCGTCAGGCCAAGGACAAGTAACCCAGTTCGGATACTTCGCGCCCTCATGGTCTCCGGGACAGCCGGAAAAGGCGATTATGGTATCGACACCTATTTTTTCCGCGAGCAGGATCGCGTTGCGGAAATCCGAATCGTATTCGGCTGCGACTTTTTTATCGGGATGCACAGGGTTGCCGTGAGCGGCGAGCGCGGCGACCTCAAGCCCGTATTTATCTATCGTCGCCTTGAATTCGTCAAGCTTCTTTTCGTCCACAAGCAGCTCCGCGGGGTTGCAGTGAGCCTTTCCGGGATAGCCTCCGGCGCCTATTTCCACAGCCTCCACCCCAAGGGATTTGAGACGCGCGAGAGTTTCGTCAAGCGTTTTAGAGCCGTAAAGATTTGCGAGTACACAAAGTTTCATAAATCTGACCTTTTGCCTTTCTTTTAATCTTCTTTAAAATTATAGATAGTTCCGGTTTTAGCGGACTCGTATATACCTTCAAGTATTCTTGTGACACAGTATGCCTGCTCGGGAAGCACACAGGGATCGGTATCGTTAACGACAGCGTCTATCCACTGCTTTGCCTCGAGGTCGGCGGCGCTGGGGTTGCTGTTTCCGTCAAAGAACGCGACGCCTCCCGCCGAAAGATCGGGCGTTGTTACGTACTGGCGTCCGTTTCTCACGCCGTTAATCTGCACCTTGTCTCCGGGAAGCAGCATTCCTCCGGCAAGGGTTCCGCATACGGAGGTAACAGCCTCGCGCACCTCGGTGGTGTTGAGCGCCCAGGAGGACTCAAGGTTTATCGTCGCGCCGTTTTCCATAACCACAAACCCGAACGCGCTGTCCTCGACCGTGAATTTAGCGGGATCCCAGTCTCCCCAAGCGTTTCCGGTATTGGTCTGGTTGTTCAGCTTATGATAGGTGGTGCCGACGCAGTACTTGGGCTTGTAGTTATTCATTACCCAAAGTGTAAGGTCAAGAGCGTGAGTACCGATATCGATAAGGGGACCGCCGCCCTGCTCATATTCGTTGAGGAAAACGCCCCATGTCGGGACCGCTCTGCGGCGGATAGCGGTGGCTTTGGCGTAGTAAATATCACCGAACACACCCTGCTCAGCCTCTGCCTTAAGATACTTCGAATCGGCACGCTGTCTGCTCTGATATCCGATAGTAAGCTTTTTGCCGGTACGCTTTGCGGCGTCAAGCATTTTCTTTGCCTCGGCTGAGTTTATCGCCATAGGCTTTTCGCACATGACGTGCTTTCCGGACTCAAGCGCATCAACGGTTATGAAGCTGTGCGCGCGGTTCGGGGTGCAGACATGAACCACTTCAATGCTTGTATCCTTGAGAAGCTCCCTGTAATCCTCATACACCGCGGCGTCGGGAGTACCGTAGTCCTTTGCCGCCTTTACAGCCCTCTCGCGCACGATATCGCAGAACGCGACCATCTCGACGTTTCTAAGCTTCTTCAGCGAAGGCATGTGTTTGCCGTTTGCGATTCCTCCGCATCCGATGATACCAACTCTTACTTTTCTGTCCATTTTATTTTATCCTTTCTCGATAAAAATTATTTTTTATTAATCTACCCGTTTTCACGGGTATTTTTTTAAAAAATCGGTCACGGGGTTATTTCCAAGCCTCGGGACAGCTTCGGTTTTCCTTGAACCACTCGGTATCCTTCAGCTTTTTGCTGTCGGCGGAAAAGCTCAGGCTGATACCGTTTAATCCCGATGTTATCGTGATGTTACCGTTCATTGAGGTGAATTCCTTGCCTCCGTCGCCTGATTCCCATTTGGTACAAAGCGTGGTGACATAAACCGCGTCTGTATACGGAGCGACGTTATCAATAAATATTTGCGTAGGGAACTGATTTTCAATCGTATCGGTGTATTCTGCACTCCCCGCGCAGCAGCAGACACATACGATTTCAGGCTTTATGACCTCCATCAGCTCGGGGCTTGAGGAGGTTTTTGATCCGTGATGTCCCGCTTTGTAGACCTCAACCTCGGGTAAAGTATTCTTTTCTATCAGCGAAAGCTCGCCCTTTTCCTCAAGGTCTCCGGTAAAAAGGAAATTTTTATCCCCGTGGGTTATAAGCGTGCAGACAGAGTAGTCGTTTTCGCTGGACGCGTCCTCGTAATAGTACCTCTGGTCAAGTATAGTCATTGTGACTCCGGCGCTGAGCCGGAATACGTCGTTGTCTTGCTCTATACATTCTCGCGCGGTATAATGAGTGGCTCCGGCCGCGATCTCGTCCGCAAGCTCTCTTTTGTAATTTGAATAAAGTCGACCGTCCTCTTTCTGATTTGTCCGCGCAAAGTCGATTATAACCTCACACTCGTAAATATCAAAAAGACTGTCCACCTCTTCATTTGTAGCAAAGCCGGCGTAATGATCCTCATGAGCGTGAGTCACTATTACATATTCAAGCTTTCCGTCGGTCACAAACCGGTCTATGTATGAGGTGATAGTGGAAATACTGCTGGCTCTTGACCCCGCGTCTATCAGGATGTCGGTGTCTCCGGCTTTGATATATGTGCAGTCTCCGGTGTAGACATTTCCAAGCTCCAGAAAATGTATCTGAAGATCGCCGCTTACATACACCTCGGAATTGAATTTGTGAAGCGAGAGGTAGCCGTAAAAGCCTCCGCACGCTCCTAAGATCAGGCAGAAAACTGCCAGTACAAACGCTATAAAACCGTTAAATTTTTTCATACTGAATTACCAATAAAATATTTCTGAAATTTTTTATTAAGAGCCGCGGTCTAACTGCACGCCGAAAAGCTCTTTTACTTGATCCTGCTCGTAAGGGGGAAAATATATACAGTATTCCTCGCCGTTTATTTCAAATACTACGGAAATATAACGGTCGATGCTTAAATGTCCGTTTTTCAGTCTTTTAACGTGAGGAGAGTCGTATTTTCCGGGCGGAACATCTTTATCGCCATAAAAGCCTGATAGATCCATATTTCCATCGTTCATACACGCATATTTAAGACTGCGTCTGGGAATCTCCATTTTCATGTATTCGTCGGCAATATAGAAAGCTTCACCTTCAATAAAGAAATACCGGGGGATATTGAAATAGGTAAATACTAATTTTTTGAAAATCATCGGGATGGAAAACTTTTCAACTTCCTCAACGCCGTCTTTAATTTTATATGAATAGCTGACTGTTTCTATTTCCCGTGAGTCTTCGGTAATACCGTGTTTTTTCTTTAACTCGTCAATATAATTCTCTAACTGCCGTTCGGCTTCGGATATCTTCTGATTTTTTTCGCTCTTTGTACTTTCCTTAAGCTTTTTTACTTCTTTACGGCTATATATGTACACTGCTACCAGTACGCTGATCGAAACGACAATTATGATACCGGGATAGAACGGCGGAGCGACAAGAAGCGAAATATTATCAGTGTCGTCCACATTGCTTTCTATCATAGCAGCGAGCAAAGACAGCGAGATTATCAGAAGAATCATCGCAAATGTTGACAATATTACAACTGATTTTTTAACACGCGGCGAGGCTTCACTGGCATTAAAAGTGTTATCCTCAAGCTCCGACAGTTTTTTTTCTTCATCCTGACTCAGTCTTTCAACGATCAGAAAATCTCCGTCGCTTATATTGTTTTCATCGTATGTCACATTGGTTGCAAATATATTTTTCATAATTTTTAATACAGCTTTCGATTCTTCCTTTTTTGCGTTATCAGGCTCCGACCTTGAAAACACGGTAAAGAGTCATGTCTTTACATCTTCCGGCGCTTATGTGGTAAATAATATAATATTCCGACTCCGCTGAGGTATCCGCTGTGTATGTTCCGTTGGACTGCAGAGTCATGTTGGTTTCTACCGTTACCGAGTCGGACAAATCCTTTCCGAAGGAAACGTAGCTTATTCCCTCGTCTGTGTATTCAAGCGTCTCGCCCACGGAAAGCTGCACGCTTTTCTGGCCGTTAAGCTCGAAGCAATCGTTTCTGGTGATATACGACGCTCCGAAAAAGCCTCCGGCCAATCCGATCACAAGTGATAAAAATATTACTATAAAGTAACCTTTGTGTGATTTCTTTACGGTTTTATTTATTTTTTTCTGGGCTTCCTTTTCCTTTTTTTCACGCCAGGCGTCCCAGCCGGTTTTCTTTTGTGCCATTAAAATCACCTTTTTTCTTAACCCCTCAAAATTTTTCTGTATTTTTATATCTGTAAGAGAAGCTTCTTTGCTTACTCATCCGAAAATAATGAATTAATTTGTAAGAGAAGCTTCTTTGCTTACTCATCCGAAAATAACGAATAATCTGTAAGAGAAGCCTCTTTGCTTACTCATCCGAAAATAATGAATGAATTTGTAAGAGAAGTTTCTTTGCTTACTCATCCGAAAATAACGAATAATCTGTAAGAGAAGCTTCTTTGCTTACTCATCCGAAAATAACGAATGAATTTGTAAGAGAAGCTTCTTTGCTTACTCATCCGAAAATAACGAATGAATTTGTAAGAGAAGTTTCTTTGCTTACTCATCTGAAAATAACGAATGAATTTGTAAGAGAAGTTTCTTTGCTTACTTTCTTTTCAAAGAAAGTAAGTTATACGTTAAAGCGGAACAATGTGACGTCACCGTCTTTCATTACGTAGTCCTTACCCTCGCTTCGAAGAAGACCTTTTTCTCTGGCAGCCGCCATGCTGCCGCAAGCCATAAGGTCGTCAAAGGAAATAACCTCGGCGCGTATGAAGCCGCGTTCAAAATCGGAATGAATTTTGCCGGCGGCCTGCGGAGCCTTGGTTCCGTTTACTATAGTCCAAGCTCTGACCTCTTTTGGTCCGGCTGTCAGAAAGCTGATAAGACCCAGCAGCCTGTAGCCGGCGTCGACAATCCGGTCGAGCCCTGAGCTTTTGAGACCGTATTCCTCCATGAACGCCGCTTTGTCCTGAGGCTCCATGCCGGAGATCTGCGCTTCGATCTCAGCGCATACCGGTATTACCTGTGACCCTTCGGCGGAGGCATGCCCGACTACAGCTTCGTACAACTCGTTTTTCTCAGGACCGGAAATAAGAGTATCCTCGTCGACGTTGGCAGCGTATATCACCGGCTTCATTGAGAGCAGAGGAAGATCTGACATAAGCCCTTTTTCGTCGTCAGTAAGGGACATGGTACGCGCGTTATTGCCGTTTTTCAGATGTTCAATCACTTTTTCAAAAAGGTCGATCTCGGTTTGGATTGACTTATCGCCTTTGAGCGCCTTTCTGGAGCGGTCCAGCCTTCTCTCGGTAAGCTCAATATCGGAGAGGATAAGCTCCATATCGATTATCTCTATATCGCGGACAGGATCGATACTGCCCTCTACATGTGAAATGTCATCATTTTTGAAGCAACGTACTACATGCAGAATGGCGTCCACCTCTCTTATATGAGAAAGAAATTTGTTTCCGAGCCCCTCGCCTTCGGACGCGCCTTTGACAAGACCGGCTATGTCAACTATCTCAAGTATCGCCGGGGTGTATTTTTCCGGGGAGTACATCTTTGCAAGCGCGTCAAGCCTTTCGTCCGGTACCGGAGCGATTCCAACGTTCGGCTCGATGGTACAGAAGGGGTAATTTGCCGCCTCCGCTCCGGCATTGGTTATTGCGTTGAAGAGAGTGCTTTTTCCCACGTTAGGAAGACCTACGATACCGAGTTTCATTATAAATATAACCGTCCTGTTTATTTTAATTTAAATCTATTATAACGGATAAAATTTTATTTTTCAAGTGTTTTAACAAATCATTTGCATATTTTCTCTTAGTTTTCTGAATATTAACAAACAGTTCACCAAAAATCGGAGAAAACGGGATATAATGAACTTAGACAAAAAAATACCGAAGTTAACATTTCGGAATTCATACAAAAAGAAAGGAAACATAAAAATGGCAGCAAAAATATTAGTTATCGACGATGATTCCAACATATGCGACCTTCTCCGTCTTTATCTTGAAAAGGAGGGGTACGAGGTAAAATGCGCGGGCGACGGTACAGAGGGAATTAAACAGTTCAAATTTTCCGAGCCTGACCTTGTCCTGCTCGACATTATGCTGCCCGGAAAGGACGGGTGGCAGATCTGCCGCGAGATACGTGAGATCTCCAATAAGCCAATCATAATGATCACAGCTAAATATGAGACCTTTGACAAGGTGCTTGGACTTGAGCTGGGCGCGGATGACTTTGTGGTAAAGCCGTTCGATATGAAGGAGCTTACCGCGAGAGTAAAGGCGGTGCTTCGCAGGTATACGGCGCACGACAATATGAGTGATGAGGAGGTAATAAAATTCGACAATATAGAAATAAGCCTCCAGAAATACGAGCTTAAGCTCGCCGGTAAGAGCGTTGATATCCCCCCGAAGGAGCTTGAGCTGCTCTATTTCCTTGCCTCGAATTCAAACAGGGTGTTTACCCGCGATCAGCTGCTTGACAAGGTTTGGGGCTTTGATTATCTTGGCGACTCAAGAACCGTGGATGTGCACGTAAAGCGTCTTCGCGAAAAGCTGGACGGGGTGTCAGATAAATGGATACTTAAGACGGTCTGGGGCGTTGGTTATAAGTTCGAGGTTCTCCAGTAAACCGGAAACGCATGAGAAAAAGTGTTTTCACACGGTACATTACCGTATTCATGCTGATCATTTTTATCAGCTTTACGATACTGACTCTTGTTATATGCTCAAATATGAGCATGATAACTCTGGAAGGAAAAGGCGACGATGTCAAAAGGGCTTCGGAAACGGTATCGGAAATGCTGACAGAGCTGGGAAAACCGGAAAGCTCCGAAAATTTCTTTAATTATATTGACGACAGGAAAAGCTCCGTGACGGATTATATAAGTTATCTTGCCGATTTTTCCGAGAATCTCAGCATATACGTTTTTGACACGGACGGTAATATGCTTATAGCCGCGGGAAGTCAGGGAGAATCTATATTTACCTCCGGCATAGACGCGGAACGGCTTGAAAAGCTGATGCAGTCTGAGCCGATAGAGGGGTTTGACGATATGGACGGGATACTTGTCGACAGATATCTCTATCACGGTGTGCCGGTATATAATTCCGACAGAAGCTCGGTAGTGGGAGCGGTGTTCGCGTGCTCGTCGTCAAAGGGTGTCAGCGTGCTTATTATCAACACCGTCAAGACGATGGCGCTTGCCAGTCTCTGGGTGTTCCTTGCCGCGCTTATAGCGGTCTATTTCCTAAGCGAACGTATAATAGGTCCGCTTAAAGACATGAGCCGCGCGGCGAAGCAGTACGCGTCAGGTAAGTTTGACGTGCGAATACCGGTCAGCGGAAACGACGAGGTGGCGGAGCTTGCGACCGCCTTCAACCAGATGGCGACGGGGCTGCAAAGTCTCGAGGATATGCGCAGCTCCTTCCTTGCAAACGTCTCTCATGATCTTAAAACCCCGATGACGACTATCGCAGGTTTTATCGACGCGATACTTTCCGGAGCGATACCGCAGGAAAATCAAAGCGAGTATCTCGAGAGAATAAAAAATGAGGTTCTGCGTCTCTCAAGGCTTGTAAGACAGCTTCTTGATCTTTCAAGGATACAGGCGGGGGACAGAAAATTCGAGCCGGTTACATTTGATATATGCGAGGTGGCTCGTCAGATCGTGCTGTCGTTTGAGCAGAAGATAGACGAAAAACACCTTGACGTGGAGTTCAATTGCGAAGCGGAGCGTATAAAGGTGGTGGCTGATAAGGACGCCATTCATCAGATACTTTACAATATCTGCGATAACGCCGTTAAGTTTTCCCGTCCGGGCGGTAAATACCGGATAGATATCGCCACAAAGGATAAGAAGGTTCATGTCTCGGTCTATAATGAAGGACAGGGTATCTCAAAAGAGGATCTTCCGTTCGTTTTTGAGCGTTTTTATAAAAGCGATAAAAGCCGGGGACTGGATAAGACCGGCGTGGGACTCGGACTGTATATAGCCAAGACCATAATAGACGCTCACGGCGAAACGATCACTGTGGACAGCGAGCAGGGCGTGTACTGCAGATTTGAGTTTACTCTCCAGCCTGCGGACAATAAAAAAAGTATGATCGACAAGGTTCCGGTAAAGGACTGAGATAAACCGGGGCCGCTGTGCTTACGCTCGGCGGCCCCGGTTTGATATAATGAATATAAAATTTTATTTATAATGAAGGGCTTTGACCTACCCTTTGAGACTTCGGCGCAAAAAGCACGGCGCCGATTTGCCAAAGGCAAACTGCACAAAACGCTGATTTAGCGAAGAAAGGAATGGTTACAGAAATGACAATAACTTATGAAGTCGGTGCCGGGCTTTATGTTAACGTCACGAACCGATGCACAAATTCCTGCGATTTCTGCGTCAGGAGCGTGGTGGACGGAACGTACGGTGAGCTTTGGCTTGAAAGGGAGCCGACCAGGGAGGAGATATTTAACAGTATTCTGTCAAGAGAGTTAGGAAGGTACAGCGAGGTGGTCTTCTGCGGGTACGGGGAGCCGACGGAACGTATTGACGACGTTTTATGGGTCGCGGAGGAGCTGAAAAAAGTAAGCGATATTCCTGTACGCATAAACACAAACGGACACGCAAATCTTATAGCCGGACGCGACGTGACCCCGGAGCTTGCGGGCAGGATAGACTGTGTATCGGTAAGTCTGAATACCTCAAACGCTGAGGATTACGTGAAGATATGTCATCCGGTGTTCGGGGAGGAAGCCTTTGACGGTTTGCTTGATTTTGCTGAGAAGGCGGGTAAATACGTACCGGAGGTCTTGCTGAGCGTAGTAAAGGGAAGTATTCCGGACAGTGAACTTGAGGAGTGTAAAAAGCTTGCCGCGGATCGTAACATAAAACTGAAAATCAGAGAATATATTACTTGAAAAATATATTGCAATGCCTCTGAAGCGGCCTGTTAAATTTCTGACGGGTAAGAATCAGAATTTTTTTGTCTGTACGGTATGATTATTTACCGGATAAAAAACTATTTTGATCTTACCCGTCTTTTTATTTCCATAAAAACATCTTTTTGCAACAAATAATCTTGCCCGTAAATGCGGAAAATATTCTTACAAAGTTGAGTAATTTGTAATTTATTTTCGAAAGGAACTGTATATACATGTCGGGCGAGAAAGGAAAGAGGATTTTAAGGAATATCGGCAAGACGCTTGGTTTTCTTACCCTGTGCGGAGTTTTAACAGCGCTTTTTTGCGGCATCGCGTTTTTAATTTATGCAAATACTGAGCCGGGGTTAAATGTTGATGAGTTTGAGAATATGGCGAGAGCCCAGGACAGAAACACAAAGCTGTATTATATGAATTATACTGACAGCGTCACGCGTACCGGTGTGGCTAAAGAGCTTGAAAACGAAACGCTCTTTGCCGATCAGAACAGGGAATGGATAAAGTACGGAAATATACCGGAGGAGCTGGTCAACGCCTTTGTTTCCATTGAGGACCACCGTTTTTTTGAACATAACGGAATAGATATAAAGCGGACAGCGGGCGCTGTTCTGGGATATGTGACGGGAAGATCCGGGTATGGCGGCTCTACCATAACGCAGCAGCTTATAAAAAATGTAACCGGAGACGACGAATACAGCGTGAGCCGGAAGGTAAAGGAGATGATCAGAGCATACAGGCTGGATAAGCTGCTGACAAAGGAAGAGATAATGGAGCTTTATCTGAATACGATTTATCTCTCTCACAAGAGCTATGGCGTGGGCAGCGCCGCGCAGACCTATTTCGGAAAGGATGTGTCTGAGCTTACGCTGTCGGAGTGTGCCGCGCTTGCCTGTATACCGCAGTCTCCGACAAAATGGGATCCCATTTACCATCCCGAAAACAATGCCTCGCGCCGCTCTCTCGTTCTGACAAGAATGGCGGAATTGGGTATGATCTCGGAGGAGGAACGGGACCGCGCGATCGCCGAGCCTCTTAATCTTTCCGAAGATCATGAGGACGGAAGGGTTAGCGATAAGGTATATTCATGGTATACCGAATCGGTGATCAGTGAAAGCATCAGGCTTTTGACGGAGAATAAAATAGCGGCGAATGAACAGACCGCCGCCAAGCTGCTCTATACCGGAGGACTCAGCATCATAACCGCGCAGAATCCGAAGATGCAGGCGGAGGTCGAGGCATATTTTTCCGTTGCCTCAAATTTTTATAAGACAACAAAAGGAACGCACCCGGAATGCTCGATAGTCGTCATTGACCCCAAAACCGGCGATATTCTCGCTCTTGCGGGCGCCACCGGAAGCAAGACCAAAAACCGCACCTTGAATTACGCCACCTCTACCACCCGTTCGCCGGGTTCCTCTATTAAACCGCTGTCGGTATACGCTCCGGCGCTGGATAAGGGATATATAACCTACGGTACCGTGTTTGACGATGTTCCGGTAGACTTTATTGATAACGGCAGCGGGAAGTATCGCGAATGGCCGCATAATTCTCCCGGTATATACCGCGGACTTACGACAATAAGGGAAGGAGTGGCTCAGTCCGTCAATACTATCGCGGTACAGGTGCTTGACAGGGTCGGTAAAGAGGAGTCGTTTAACGTATTGCACAATAAGCTTAATTTGAAGCATGTGGTCTCCTCCTTAAAAAAGAACGGAAAGACCTATACGGATATGACCTCCAGCGCGCTTGCGCTCGGACAGATGACAAACGGCGTTACCGTTGCCGAGATAACAGCGGGTTATACCTCGCTGTGCAATAACGGGATATTTCACGAGGGCAGGACAGTACTGAAGATACTTGACGCGAGCGGCAAGGTGCTTGTAGACAACACAGGCGAAGGCAGACAGGTGTTCACGCCTCAGACTGCCGCTATTATGACCAAGCTTTTGCAGGGTGTGACAAAAAGCGGAACGGCTTCTTCGGTAACGCTTAAAAATACCGTGGAGTGCGCCGGAAAGACCGGTACGACATCAAGCAACTGTGATAAGTGGTTCATAGGCTATACGCCTGATCTGTTAGCCGGAGTATGGTTTGGATATCCGGAGTCTAAAAGTCTGTCGGGATATACGTCAGGTGTGAGTCCGGCAATCAAGACCTGGGATAACGTTATGAAGCGTATCAATACGGAAGAATGTCTCGGCTTTACGCCAAACGAGAAATTTCCCGAATGCGAGGGTATAGTTACAGCCACCTACTGTAAGGATTCAGGTAAGCTGATGAGCGCGGCGTGTGCCATGGATCCGCGCGGGAATCGGGCGGAGACCGGATATTTTGCCGTGGGGACCGCGCCTACCGAATACTGTAATTGTCATGTTCTTGTGGACTATGACATTGTAAATCACGGAGTGGCTTGTCCGGACTGTCCGAGAGAAAATGTGAAAAAGGTGGGACTTTTGAACGTAAAACGGGTGTTCCCTCAGGATGTGACTGTAAGGGACGCACAATATACCTGGCAGAGGTTAAGCGATGGTATACAGCCTTGTCTTTTATCAGGCGAGCCGTTTTATCTGGGCGTTATCCCGCGGGGAAGCTCTCCCGGTCACAGCGCGACAGCGTCTCCCTTCAATCGTTACTGCTATATCTGTAAGCTTAGAGAGCACGATGAAGAGCAGGAGGATGAAGGTTATGAGGACGATTTCACTACTCCTGCACCCGGAGTTACCGACGATATTCCGCTAACGCCGCCTCCGGTAATCCCGCAGCCCGCTGAAGATGACGGAGACGAGTATGAAGGGTAAAAAATAACCTGAGAGCAGAGAGCCGAAGTCGGGGACGGAAATTATCGTGAAAAATATATTCATCGCATCAGAACGCGGCCGGTTTCACGCATAAATTTTTTTGCGGAGCAAAACACGAAAATTAAACCTGTAAAACGGTTAAAAACCGTAACGGTTTTTTTAGCTGCCTGAAGGCAGCATGGAGATTGAGATATGTTTTTGGAAATATAAGAAAACCCTTTTTCAAAAAGGTTTTCTTAAATCTAACCGATTAAATAGTGGGGCTTGCCCGAATGAGCCAGCCCCACTATATTACTTTTTAACATTTCTCTCTTCGAAACCCCGAGACTTTCTGTTATTGATTATAATAAGCATGATAAATATTCCTATCAGAGGGATAGTCGCAACGACTATATCACGTGCGAAAATGATCTCTGAGCAAATATCTGCTGCGCATCGGTCTGAGTTTAACCAGATGAACAGTGCGGAAATCAGAGTTACACAGAGAATAGCCGTTATTGTATAAAGAACGATACTGAGTGTTTTTTTCATGTAACCGCACATCCTTTCGTTGATTAAGTAAAAACGTTTTAAAATCAAATATATGTAAATTTACAACGGCTTGTTTTTCTGTTAATATTTTAACACATTTTTTAAAATTTGTAAAGGTATAATGGTTGCATAATAAGTGTACAATAAAAGCGCGTTTTGTTATTAATTACTATTGAAACAGGTTAAAAAATTGCGCCTTTCGCACAAAAAAACGAAAAAGCGCCTTAGGGGGAGGAATGTGGTTTTTTAATATTATGTTAATTGAAATATGTTGAATTAATTCAGTATACGTTCATTTTTAAATCGACACGTGTATTTTCGGATGTGACGGTGATTCGAACCTCTCCTTTACGGGTGTTAGGAGAAACATTCCACGACCAACCGAAATCTCCGCTTATGTCGGCTTTTATCGGAGTAAGCGCGCCTGATTGACTTTTTCCTGAGCTGTAATATACTCTTATCTCGTATATCATATTCGGATCGCCTCTGAATTTCAGCTGCGCTGTGCCGCCGGCGGGAACATTCTCGGTGAAATAAGTGATTTCAACCTCTTTTCCGACAGTCATAAAGCCGTCAGACGCCGACACGGTACAGCTGCTTTCAGGCAGCTTTGGTATCTGAATTATCTCTTCTTCCGGCATTCGGATAAAAGAAACGGTAAGAATCAGAAAAACGGACATGCATATTGCTGATTGCAGGATCGTTTTTTTCATAATAATTCTACTTTCATGATGATATCGTTTTTTTCCCAAAAACTTTTCTTGAAGTGTGCGTGTCACTGGAAAAGTCGGATGAAGCTGTATATACGCGCTTTTCAGAGAAGTTTTTGAGGGTTTTAGGGAACTTTTTTCAAAAAGTTCCCTTTACATCGTCCGATATTATTTTTTTTATAATATATTCGGAAATCAAAAGTCCTGCGGTACTTGGCATATAGCAGATCGACGACGGAACTCGTTCGCCGCCGGGTTGCTTTGTGATTGTTTCTTCGCTGAAAAGCACGTCGAGGCGATCTATCCCGTTTTTTCGCAGCTCTCTTCTGACGGCTCGGGCAAGTCCGCAGCCCCTGGTTTGCGAAATGTCTGTTATCTTATATCCGGAGGTGCTCAGCTTATTTCCGGTTCCCATTGAGGAGAAGATATATTTTCCTTGGTCGCGTGCAGCCATTACCAGAGCCGCCTTCGCGCTCACATTGTCGATTGCGTCCACTACGATCCCGGTTCCGCACCTTGTTAAAAGCTCCGCGGCGTTTTCCTTGGTAATGAAGGCGTCGAGAGCGAATACCTCGCATTCGGGGTTTATGTCTGATACACGTTCAAGCATGACGTCGGTCTTTTTTCTTCCGGTTGTGGAGGAGAGCGCGATGATCTGCCGGTTGCGGTTGCTTGGGGAAACAATGTCAAAATCTATCAAAGCGAGCCTTCCCACTCCGGCGCGGGCTAACATTTCGCACACGTAGCCTCCCACGCCGCCGAGGCCCGCGACCGTAACGGAGGAGTTTAAAAGCTTTATCACTTTTTCCTCTCCGAGCAGGCTTATCTCCCTTGCGAGAAATTCCCGCGCGCTGTCGGTTATTGCTTTCAATTTTGAGCCATCCTTTTTAGTTATATCTAAAGTCGTAAGTTTTATCAAACGTTTATGATTAATAACTTGAATTTTATCATAGGGTACTGAAAAGAGTAAATAAACAGCGTTTTATGATCTGCTTTCCCAGTCCTCAAGTGTAAGAACCGTAACGTCATCTCCTGTAGCGTTGACTGTCATTTCGAACTTTGTCTCAAGTCTCAGAGAACCTCCGAATACCGTGTTGTAATCGACGGTGTGGGAAATTATACAGCCGTCGCTTTTCCTGACGGTTATCACACTCTCATTTTTTTCGCAGAAATAGCTTTGCGACTCAAGAGAAACATTTGAGCCTGACTCAGTAAAGGAGGCGAGCAGATATTCACCGTAGAACCTGACGGCCTCGTCCGTAAATGAATAGGTATAAACTATGGTATCCTCGGTCTCGGTCACTCTGAGATTTGTCATATCGCCCTCAAGGCTTCGTTCCCCGGACAGGGTCTGAAATACCATAGTAATGAAATCAAGATCACTGTATGGTTTTTCGGCGTTGTTTACATCTTCAGAGTCGGTGCTCCTGCTGTGAAAGCCGTTTTCATCGATGAATATTCCGTTTGAGACGGTCTCGTCAAATTCAGGCGTCTTAAGGCGCTGACTGTCTATGCTGCCGTAATAGTAAGTATTGTCGCGGTAAGCCTCCGTGAAGTGAACGAAATTATCGAGGATGTACTCTTTTCCGGTATAATCGGAGTTCCTGACGTATCTGTCATAAGTGGCGTCCAGCGTAGTGAAGGTAGAGAGTACACCGTAGGCTTTGTCGGAGAAGCCGTCCACAAGCTCCATAGAGGATATCTCGTTTGCGTTTTGCGTGTCCGGAGCAGTGACGCTTACATCCGAGGCACTATCTACTGTAAAGGCAAAATTCCCCTCATAAATTATTTTCTTGTCCGGACTTCCGGTATCGGAATATTCGGCGGTGAAGGTTATAAGCTTTTCCGATATAGCTCCGGTTTCCGAGAATTTAACCGTCATGGAGATATCCTTGATCTCGTAGGAGTAGCTCGTGTCGTCAAAGCCGAAAAATCCGGCTATCATTTGAGAGACCGTACCGTTTTCGTCTTTGAATATGATTTCGGAGGGCTTGTCCCCGTCTTCTTTTACGGATACGGAACCGAAGCTTGCGGGATCGAAGATTTCCCTGTCAAGCGCGTAAGAGGCGCTGTCGGTATACTCAAGGAATTCCTCTTCGCTCATAGGCGAACAGAAAAGCGTGTCGCAGTATTCGGAGTAAAGATGTCCGCCGTAATAATTGTACGTTGCGGTAAGAGTGGAGGAGGTACCGTAATAATAGTTATACCTGTTGGCGGCGAAACCTTCGGTACCGCGCCCGGTCATTATAAATATATTACGGTATCCCAAACTGTACTCGGCCTCGTTTACAGTACCTGTAGCCAGATATGAGTAGGTGCATTCAATGTCCGGGATCGCGTTTGTAATATCATCCGCGTCGGCAATGAGACCGGCGGCGCGGCTCAGCTCCTCCTCGGAGTCGGAGAAACCGCTGCCGCAGGCGCAAAGCGCCGCCGTGAGCGCGAGTAATAATGCTGAGGCGAAAAGCCTGACAAGATTTTTCATATATATGATAATTCCTTTCCTGTTCCGGATAACGTTTTTCGTTATGAGTCGCGGTGTCAGAGTCTGAAGAAGTTATTTTTTATCTGTAATAGACAGGATAATGATATCATATTATATATAGAAAATCAAGCTTATTGCAAGAATGTAATTTGAAGAAGTTTTTAACAGTACCCCGCTTTTTGTTCAAATATTCAGTTTGCGCTTATAAATCAGGCTTTTTATCAGTGAACGTCATTTTTAAGCTTTCTCGCGACAGTGTCAAGCTCTCCGGCTCCCATAGTCAGAAGAAGTACTCCGGGTCTCGCCGCGGAGCGTAAATACGACAATATACCGTCGAAGTCAGGTATATAGACGGAGTTCGGTATGCGGGCAGCGAGGTCTCTTGAGCTTATTCCGATACTGTTTTTTTCCCTGGCGGCGTATATGTCCGCGAGCACTACCCGATCCGCGTCGGTAAAGGCGGTGATGAATTCGTTGAACAGCGCGGCGGTACGGGAATATGTATGGGGCTGAAAAGCACAGATTATTTCGGAAAAACCCATATCGCGCGCCGCTCTGAGCGTGCTTCTGATCTCTGTGGGGTGATGAGCGTAGTCGTCGTATATTTCGGCTCCGTTATAGCTTCCTATATGCTCGAAGCGCCGCTTCATGCCATGAAATCCGGAAAGAGCCAAGGCGGCTTTTTCCATGTCAAGCTTATGTACGCGGGCGACAGACATCGCGGCAAGAGCGTTTTTTACATTATGCAGGCCGGGCACCGATAATGTCAGTGTAAATGCTTTCTCTCCTCTGAGCATACCGTCAAACGAATAAAAACCGTTTTTTTCGGAAATATTTTCGGCATACAGATCGGCATGAGGATCGGAAATCGAAAACCAGAACGCGGACGACTCATTCCCGGCAATGGAAGCCGTATTTTTATCGTCAAGTGACAATACACGATATTGAGCGCTTTTTATGTATGAGCTGAATGCGCTGATCTCCTCCGCGACTGTGCCGTAGCAGTCTGTATGATCTTTTTCGATGTTAAGCACTACCGCGGTAGTCGGATCAAGACACAGAAACGATCTCTTGTATTCGCACGCTTCAAAAACGACCGTATCGCTCTTACCGATACGGTAGGCTTTCCCGTCTGTAACGGTTCTTGCGCCGATCAGAGAGGTACAGTCATTTCCGCAGCCGGCAAATATTTTGCTTGTCATGCCGCAGACCGTGCTTTTACCGTGAGTTCCGGAAATCCCTATCCTTTGAGGATATCCGGACAATATTTTACCGAGGTATTCGGCCCGTGAATATACCGGTATCCCGATCTGACGGGCTTTCAGCAGCTCGGGGTTATCCGGACTGACCGCCGCCGTGTATATAAGAGCTCCGCAGCCCTCGATATTTTTTTCACTGTGGGAAGGATATACTTTTATCCCGTAATCGCTGAGCTCCGAAAGAGCTTCGCTGTTACAGCCGGCGTCGCTTCCGATTACCGAATATCCCCGGTTCGCGGATATTATGGCAAGTGAGGACATGGAAATTCCGCATATTCCGGAGAAAAAAATTTTTTTCGCCTCATTTTGCGGGCTGTAAAGTTTTTGCATATGTATTTCCACCTTTCCGTATGCGTTTTGTGGTTCGGTCGATATTGTAGTTATCCAAAACGAAAAAACATTAGGTAACATTGCACAAAACGATCGCTTTTACTTTGTGCAATTAGCCGCAGGAGATGTAATATTCACAGAAAGCTTCCAAAAACTTTAAAATCAGCATCCAATTATAGCGTATATTTTTAAGAAAAAAATCTTATAATTAAATACAGGTGCTTAAAAACAAGGAAAGGAAGTTTTTGTTTAACAAAAACACGGTTATTATCTATGAAGATAACAAGCGTAAAGGTTAGAAAGCTTTTTAATGACGCCGATCCGATGAAGGCGATCGTTTCGGTAACTTTTGACGACCAGCTTGCGCTTCACGACATCAAGGTCATTTATGCGCGGGAAAAGCTGTTTATTGTAATGCCGAGCAGAAGAAATCCCGATAATACTTATCGTGATATCGTACATCCGATCAACTCGGATTTCAGGACACAGATCGAGGAAGCGGTCCTGAAAGCGTATAACGAGGCTCTGGAGGCCGCTGCCTCAGCCGAACAGAACGAAGCCGCAGCGGACGACGACGCGGCGACGGACTACGCTCCGGCGCAGGTCACGGAGGAACCCATAGAGTCGGAGCAGTGAGAGAGCGTTCTGACGAACTTCTCAAAAGCCAATTTAATATAACAGAGAAACCGGGGCTGTCTCAGATGCGGATATTATAGCAAATGAGACAGCCCCGTCAAGTTTGATATCGCGAGCAAATTTCCGCGAATTTATTGATCGCTTCAGGGTATAGCTTTCCCCGGATGCAAGCTTTTACGGATTATTTGCAGCCGCAGTCCTTTTTACGGGCACCTCCGCTCTGCATAGTGCTTTTAGGAGCGAAACCGGTGCAGAATTCTCCGACCGGGAACTCCATATGCTTGAATACGGAGCAGGGATCGATCTCCTCGCAGCAGCATTCCTTTTCGGGAACACAGCTTTCAGTCGCGTGTACGAGGAACTGTCCGGGACGCTCAAGTCTGATAACGGAGAAGAAGCCAAGAGTAACCAAAAGCTCCCGTCCGTTCTGATCGTAACCGTCTCCGCCGAATCTGCTGTTGAAGCAGGAGGTAACGCAGTCGGGCAGTTCGTCGGCGTAGCAGCAGCAAACTCCGCACTTTTCCTCGGCTCTGACGGTGCGCAGGCTGAGCGCTATCGGATCCGCCACCTCGCAGACCGCGAATGGAAGACTGTTGCCCTTGCTCTCTGAGAAGGGCTGTGAGCAGAACCCGTTGTCGTCCCCGGAACGGAATATGCTTACGTTGCCTTCGCCGCCGTAGAGTATGATCTTTTTCTCGCAAACGGCAAGTCCCTCGAATTCGGTGACCTTACCGGGACAGATACACGCCTCAAGTGTGAGCTTGACGTAAAAACGAACCTCTACCGAGTAGAAACCGCGGTTGAATTTAACCGGCTCTACAGTCAGACTGGTCCAAACCACCTCGGTGCATTTTACTCTCAGATTTCCTGTTTTTTCTATGATCTCCTGACCGTTTTCGCTTAAAAAGACTTTAACGTCTTCAAAGCAATCCTTGTCACGGCAGCTGTCAAGCACACGGTTTACAGACAAAGTCACGCACTCGCGCGGCATATTTCCGTAAAAACAGTTTTTGTTGTCCGCCATTTTTTTATCCAATCCTTTCTCCCCGATGATCTCTGACCTTCGGTGCATACGGGGATGCGCACCGGGCATTTTCACACGGCGCTTCGGACGCCTGATGTAAAAAAAGATTTCCGAAGCGGAAGAGGATGATATATTTTTTGTACCGCTTCTATAACAGGTTATGCCGCGGCTATTAAATTGGTTAATGGTTTTGAGATTTATAACGAGCGCGAGCTTTATATTTAAAGCGCGTCGGGCGGAATTCATGCGTTAGCATGTACGCGTTTACGGCGGGTTTTTCGGCTGTCTTGAAATTTGCTTGTCGGATTAAATAATTTCAGAAAGGATGATAAAAATGTACACAGCGGTAATAACAGGTGCTTCTTCCGGTCTTGGAGCGGAGTTTTTAAAGGTTCTTTCCGTAAAAAAGGATGTAGATGAGATATGGATCATTGCCAGAAGAGCGGACAGACTGGAGAAGCTGAAGGATAAATATAAAAGTAAAAATATCGTTTGCATACCTGCGGACATTACAAACGAGGAGGGACTCGACAGCTACCGACTGTTGCTTGCTGACAGAAAACCCAATATAAAATATCTTATAAATAACGCGGGATGCGGAAGAATAGGGGAGTTTTACGGCTCGGACAGCGCTGACCAGTGCGCCATGGTTGAGCTTAACTGCCGTGCGCTTACCGCCGTTACGGCTATCACTCTCCCGTATATGAAAAGCTTCTCCGGCGTACTGAACGTCTGTTCTATAGCCGGGTTTGTGCCGAATCCGTACATGACGGTGTACTCCTCCACAAAGGCGTATATACTGAGCTTTTCCCGGGCTCTCCGGTTCGAGCTGAAAAAACGCGGAATAAACGTATTGGCGGTTTGCCCCGGACCGATGAAAACCGAGTTTTTGCCAAAAGCCGGGATAGAGAAGGGTGTTTCAAAAGCATTCGACCAGCTCCCTTACTGCGAGCCGTACAGTGTCGCAAAAAACGCGCTGAACGCGCTTGATAAGGGACACGCGGTATATACGCCAAGGTCATTTTATAAATTCTATCGTCTGCTTGCCAAAGTACTGCCGCATAGCGTAGTAATGCATTTGAGTAAGGTGTAAGCAAGGGATTCTTTCAAAAATATTTAAGGGCTGTCACATTAAGAAAGCCGTAATAAAGAAAAGCGGTTGTTATTTACCGAAAAGGTATTTAACAACCGCTTGTTTCGATGTATAATTAAATCGCTGAATAACAACCTACAAGAAATCGAGATAATTTTACACCAATGGGAGAAAAAAATCAAGTAGTTTTGCTATTAGATTTAGAAATTTGTATTCCGGAAGGAGATTATGTCTTCAAAGCAGCGAAGATCTGCTTTGGAGTGTACGGAGCTGATGTTAGGTATATAATCTTACTGAAATCAACATGAACTTAATTCAAAATTAATTTTTTCTCAATTAACGAGATATTTACAAACCTACATTTGCCGATTATAATATAATTACAGTTCGGCCGACTGATATCTATTTGAGCCGCCTTTGGCGGCAGGGAGGATTATTATGACATTCGGGCAAATAATTAAAAAGCTTCGCCATGAAGCCGATATGACGCAAGAGCAGCTCGCGGAAACACTTTCAATCTCCGCACAGGCAATTAGCCGTTGGGAAAACGATGTTGCAATGCCGGATATTTCTTTGTTACCCGTTCTCGCAAACCTGTTTGAAGTCACAACCGATTATCTTCTCGGGGTTGACATCTCACAAAAAGAAGAAAAAATACAAAAAATTATAAACAGTTCCCGAGAAATCGGAGGAAAAGGCTATCTGACCGAAGCTATAGAAATGCTTCGTGCGGGTCTTACGGAATATCCCGGCAGTTATGAGTTAATGGATGAATTGGCGGGTAAGCTCTGGCTCTGCTCGTGCTCGAATAAAGCGGTTGGCAATGAGCAAAATGAGTTTCGGAAAGAGGTTGTAATGCTTTGTGAAAATATTCTTGCAAACTGCACCAAAGAAGGGCCGCGTCAAGGTGCTGTTCAGTTGCTTTGCTATGTATATCCTATGTTCGGTGAGTTTGAGAAAGCAGAAAAGCTCGCGGATAATATGCCTAACATTTATCTTACCAATACGGCGTTGCTTACACATATTTACAAGGGTGATAAGCTATATAAATCAAAGCGTGACCATATTACCCTTTTGATTTCGAGTGCGATTGGAGCGTTATTGCGTTTGAATACAACAATGGACAACGGCAAAGCTGCCCTCAATGAAGAGGAATCCATAAAAGTCATAGAAAAGGCACTTGCTCTTATAGATATTCTCTGCGAGGATGGAGACTATGGAGAATATGCTTTGGATCGTTGCGAGGCATATACCGATTTGTTTAAAATCAAGCAAAAGAGCGGTATGTCAGATGCAATAGAGGAACTTGAAAAAGCCGCACAAATTGCGACTGATTTTGACAGCTCCTATAACGAACGCAAAACACATACATCTATTTTACTCCGTGGCGACGAATATGATGGATTCTCTTTTTCACAAACAGAAAACGAATCTTTGTGTTTGCTTAATATGTTAAAAGATAAAGGATATCTTACAGAAATCGAAAGCACAGAACGAGGACTGAAAATCATTCAAAATCTTGAGAAATATGCAAGTCACAGATAATGTGCAACGCAAAAAGCTCTGGGCTGTCTCATTATCCCTTATACTTGTTTTTGGGACAGCCCAAAACATTCTAAAACTTCTATGAATGTTTCCCCTATACAAGATACGGTCAAAAAAGAAGCCTTGACAATTGTCTGGGATAAGTGTATAATAATATCATATTCAGGTTAATTTCTGCTTTTTTATGCAATAAATGCCGAAACAGCGGAAATTTCGGCTTTATTTCCTGTTTTGCCATAAATTTTGGGGTAGCCGAAAACCGCCTTTCCGCTTATAATATAAATATAAGCGTCGGAATCACTGAATTCTAAACGAAAGGTTGGTTACATATGGAGCTTTTTCTTATCTCTGACAACAAAGTGAAAATTTCTTTGACTAAAGCGGATCTGGATTCCTACAGCATTACCTGCGATAGTATTGATTACGATAACACCGAGACCCGCCGCGTCTTCTGGACTTTGCTTGACGAGGTAAACAAAAAGACCGGGTTTGACGCCGCGAAAAGCAGGGTGTTTATACAGATATACCCCGACAAGACCGGAGGCTGTGAGATATATGTGTCACGGATAAAGGGAGATACGGTTTCCAGAAGCGCTCTGTCGCTCGCGGTAAACGGAGAAACGGCAGATAACGGAACCCGGCAATGCGAGGTGTTCAGCTTCGATAACGTGGAGGATATGCTGTCGGTATGCAGACGTCTGATGAATACAGGCTACAGCGGAAAATCCGCCGCCTATACCGACGAAAACGGACGCTTTTATCTCACCGCTGAAAGCGGCTGCGAGAGCGAGCTGTATTTTATTACGGAGTACGGAATACGCCATACCTCTCCCACTATCCCGCTGTACATAAAAGAACACTGCAGAGAGATCTGCTTAAGCGACGCGGTGGGTCAGCTCGGGAGACTTTAAGCGCGCCGCCGCGGTATTACGGGGGCATTGTCAAAAGCCGAAGGTATAAAATACGGAAAGGATGATTAAAATGGAGACTACTTGGGAAGCCCTTGAAGAAAAATGCAGAGACTGCCGCGCCTGTCCTCTTTGCGAGACCAGGACCAACGTTGTGTTCGGAGCCGGTAACAGAAACGCAAAGCTTATGTTCGTAGGCGAAGCGCCGGGAGAAACGGAGGACCTGTCCGGTATACCGTTCGTCGGACGCGCGGGAAAGCTTTTTGACAAGTACCTTGAGGCGGTCGATATACCGCGCGATTCGGTATACATTGCAAATATGCTCAAATGCCGCCCCCCGAAAAACCGCGATCCTCTGCCACAGGAGCAGGATCTGTGCGTCGGATATCTGCGTAACCAGGTAAAGCTTATCCAGCCGAGGCTCATCGTATGTCTCGGAAGGATTTCCGCTATGCGGCTTATAAAACCCGATTTTAAAATAACAAAGGAGCACGGCATCTGGTACGATAAGGGCGCATACAGAATGTGCGCGGTATATCATCCGTCATTGCTTTTGCGTGATCCGCGTAAAAAAGAGGATATGCTCGTCGATATGAAGGCGGTCAAACGAGAGCTCGACGCATTAGATTGACATATCGGCACTGTGCGTGTTTCTGCGCTCCGCTGGAGAAGTCGGAGACGGCGAAGCCGCAAATCCGCCTGCGCTGCTGCAAGTATATTCCTTTGAGAAAAGTTCTTGAAGGATTTTAAGGGAGCTTCTTTCGGGAAGTTCCCTTAAGTCTTTTCCGTTTCCGAGCTTCTTAAAGCTTCTCTGGAAAAGTTTAAGTCCGATTTTATTAACAGGGTGAAATTAAAAAGTCAGGAGTGTGCATGAATAAAACTCCCGCTGCCGTTTAAAAATAACGGTAACGGGAGTTTTGTTATTCCCGGAAAGAATTAAAAAGGAAGCTTCACACTTAAAACATTATGGAAAATCTAAATAAACAGACTTTTTACGGAATCCTTTATTATCTGCCTCTCTTTCTTTTCGGAGGCGGGATATACAATATTATAGAATGTCTTTATCGCGGATACACTCATATCAGCATGTTTTTCGCCGGAGGGCTTTGTCTTTTCTTCATCGCCCTTCTCGACAGCGAAAATCCGAGACTGCCGCTTTTTTTAAAGCTGCTGCTCTGTCCCTTGATAATTACGGCAACCGAGCTTGCCTTCGGACTGGTACTTAACGTGGGACTTGGGCTCACTGTCTGGGACTACTCAAATATGCGATTTAATTTTCTCGGCCAGATCTGCCCCCGCGCTTCGTTTTACTGGCTCCTGCTGTCTGTTCCCGCGCTGGCGGTCACACGATTCTGGAAAAAAATCTCCGGTAATATCGTTAACTCGCTAAGGAGCTTCAGGGAACGTTTATCTCAGAATACTCCCCTGAAATGAATGGCTCTCCGTGAGTTACGAAAATGACCGTCCGTCCCTTTGAGTATCTTTCTATTACCGACGCCGTCCGCTCCATGTTCGCTTCGTCCAGCCCGCGGAGCGCCTCGTCAAGGAGAAGCACCGGGGCGTCGTACACAAGCGCTCGGGCTATAGCGACTCTTCTTCTCATGCCCCCCGAAAGCTCGGAAGGAAGCGAAGACATGTCAGACTTTTCTCCCAAGCCAAGCTCCGCCAATATCTCCGCCGCCATGCTTTGGCGGCTCTTTTCTTTTATAACTGTCCTCACATTTTCATACGCGCTCAGCCACGGAAACAATCTGTCCTCCTGAAAAAGACAGGATATCTCCTCCCTTTTAACGCCGGAAAGCGTCCCGGAGTCCGGGCGCTCAAGTCCGCACACTATTCTTAAAAGCGTGGTTTTTCCTGCTCCTGACGCGCCGCATATCCTTGTTCTGCTTCCGTACGGAATAAAAAAGGATATCCCTGACAGCACTTCTTTTTCACCATAGCTTTTATATATTTTCTCAGCCTTTATTCCGTCCATAACGTCTCCCCGCCATCTTTTTTACAGCCGACGCGATAAGCCTGACCCCGCACTCAAGCAGAATACTCAACACAATTACGGTCAGCGTCCACGCGAAAAGCTCGGCGCTTTCCATATAAAGCTTTGAAGTATAAAGATGATTCCCGATTGAATCCCGGGTCACGCACAGTACCTCCGCCGCTATCCCCGCCTTCCACGCAAGCCCAAGAGAGGTCATGCATGCCGCTCCGAGAAATGGCAGTGCGGTAGGAGCATACAGGAGAAAAAGTCTTTTAACGGGCGAAAAACCGTACATAAACGAAACCTCCCGAAGCTCCCTGTCAGTCGAACGGAAGCCGGCGAGCACATTGCCGTATACTATCGGAAGAACCATCAGAAACGAGATAAAGACCGGAACGACCGACGACGGTATCCAAAGCACTACTATCAATATAAATGACGCGACCGGGGTCGCGCGGATCACCTTCAGCAATGGGGAAAAAAGTATTTCCGTCACCGGAAGAAAATACCCAAGAGCGGCAAGGACCGCGCCCGCTCCGGCTCCCGCCGCAAACCCGCCTATAATTCTCAGCATCGAACCGAGAGACGAGATGTAAAATTCCGGACGCAAAAGCAGCCCGCCAAGCTCTCTTAGTGTGGCAAGCGGGGACGGAAGAATAAATTCCGTTCCCACTCTCACAGCCGCTATCTGCCACACCGCGACCCATATCGCCACCGCCGCGATATAAACGGCGGTTTTCTTTAAGATAGGGTATTTCCCCGATTTTATTGCCCGCTCCTTATCCGCCGACATAATAATATGCGTCGTCCGGTAGCGCTCCTCCAACCGACGAGGCGTTGGCGTCATAGAGAACGCCGAGCATAGCGGATACCGCGCTCTTCATATCGCTTCCCGTTATGCAGACCACGTTCGAGCGCGGGATGGAATTTTCCGCCATGGTCTTATTGGCTATAATCCCGAACTCAACTACAAGCTCCGCTGCGGCCGAGGTGTTTTCCTGCACATACTTTACCCCCTCCGCGTATTCTCTCAAAAACTCCTCTACCTCTTCTTTATGACTGTCGGCAAAGGCTTTGTTGACAACCAGGCACCCCTGAATCAGCTGTGTGTCGGACACCTTATCCCATTCTGAGGTTACATCAAAGATTATTTTCAGATCAGCGTTCTGAGCAAGCGCGGAAGTTGTGGCAGGCTCAGGAAGCATCGCGTATCCGCCGTCCTTAAGCATGGCCGCAAGCGCTGTGTTGCCGTCCGGATAATAAATTACCTCAACGTCTTCTCCCGCCGTAAGACCGTTCTCCTCAAGTATAAAATCAAGAATATATTCCGGAGTCGATGCCTGACCCGTTGTATGGATAGTTTCGCCTTCAAGGGCTTTTATGT
Organism: uncultured Clostridia bacterium; assembly: GCA_944393415.1. Taxonomy (GTDB): domain Bacteria; phylum Bacillota; class Clostridia; order Oscillospirales; family CAG-272; genus SIG673. The sequence goes on from CALYAD010000071.1 coordinate 47,441, forward strand.
CTGATAGCTCTTCCTTTCCGACTATGGAAAGCACCCCAAGCGCGTTTGCCGCCAGAACCTGTATCTTTCCTTCGCTCTTATTGTAGAGAGTTGCGCCCGCGTTTATCGGAAGCGCCGCTATATCGAGAGTACCGTTTATTATATCGTTATTGAGATTTCCGACAGACGCTGTCTCATAAAGGGTAACGCTGTATTTACCGTCAGTTGCGCCGGTCTGGGCGTCCTTCATGAATTTAACGGCTCCGATCCCCGTCGGGCCTTTCAATACGCCGACTTTTATCTCAACCTTTTCGCTCCCGTTGTCTCCGTTATTTTCCCCATTGTTTTCACCGTTGTCGATATTCGGATCATCCTTGCCCTGATCACACGCCGTAAGCGAAAACAGCATTGCAAAGCAAAGCACAAGACAAAGAATACTTAAGAATTTTTTCATTTCAGTTTTCCTTTCATATTTAAGTATTTATTATGAAATCCCGTTTCGGGGTTATTTCATCACATTAAAAATATTGCTTTCAAAGCAGACCGTTTGCCACATCTGACAGCTCGTCTCTGTTCTTTATTATTATATCCGAGCCGTTTCGCTCTATTACTCCGATGTCGGTAAGCGAATCAAATGCCCGGTAAAGCGATGCCCGGCTGATATCCAGCATATCGGCAAGTTTTGTAAAAGACACGCTCACCCTCATATGTCCCTCTCCGTTTTCATCTGACTGAAGGATGTGAAACGCAAGCCTTGCCTCCGCGCTTCCGCAGGTATACGCTTTTATACGTATATTCAGAAACCGGATCCTCGACGTAAGAAAACGTATGTAGCTTTCCGCAAAATCCGGATCTTTTCTTATAAGGTCGCGTATTTTTTCCGTTCTGATAAATACCGCTTTCGAGGCGGTTCTTGCTGTGAGCTCTGAGATCGCGTCTCCCTTGTCATAAACGGATACCACCCCGGCGACGGAGCCCTGACCCAGCATCCGCATAAGCACCCTTTTTTCACCGACAGATTTTATCACCGCCACGCTTCCTGAAGCTATAACGGTAATATAAGCGCCATCTTCCGTTTCGCTTTCCGGCGCCACTCTCTGTCCCGGGGAAAAACAGCGAAAAACGGCATTCTCCGCAAGCTGAAGAAGATTTTCTTTAGAAAGAGCTGATAACAGCGGCACCATGACAAGAATTCCGGCAATATCCTCAGTATCCAAGCTTTCTCCTCCGTTCTATTACGCCAAACTGTCTCATTTGATACAATTATAACACTGGTTACACTCATTGTCAACGGTCATATATAACATTTTTTTGTTTTTTTTCTATAAAAGATTAGTTCAAAACGTTGAATTTTGATTATATGACAACTCAACTGACTTTATTTATTACATAATAAGTCGGAACAAGCGTACTTCTACTTTAAGAATTTACTATTATTTTTGTGTAACTTTTAATTATATCCCTTGACAGAAAATTAAAATTATAATATAATAAAAAGAGATATTTATATAATTTTGCGAAAGGAATGATAAAAATGCCGATGCAGTTCGTCAGAAAGCTTCCCATACCGTTAGATACAAAAGAAAAATACCCCTTGTCTGCCGCGGCGGAGCTGAAAAAGGAGCAAAATGATGCGGAGATAAAAGCGGTCTTTGAAGGCAAGTCGAAAAAACTGCTGCTTATTATCGGTCCCTGCTCGGCGGACAGCGAAGAACCGGTAATGGAATATGTTTACAGGTTAAAGAGGCTTGAGGAACAGGTTAAGGACAAACTGATGCTGATACCGAGGATCTATACCAACAAGCCCCGCACCACCGGAGACGGTTATAAGGGTATGCTGCATCAGCCGGATCCCAGCGGTGAACCGAACGTATACAACGGAGTACTCGCGATCAGAAACCTTCATTCCCGCGTCCTCACCGAAACCGGACTCCCTACCGCCGACGAAATGCTCTATCCCTCTAACTATCGTTATCTATCAGACATAATTTCCTACGTGGCTGTCGGAGCACGCTCGGTGGAAAATCAGGAGCACCGCCTTGTCGCAAGCGGCATCGAGGTCCCGGTCGGAATGAAAAACCCCACCTCCGGCGATATTTCGGTTATGATGAACTCGATCACCGCCGCTCAGCACCCTCATTCCTTTATTTACCGTGGCTGGGAGGTCAAGACCACAGGCAATCCCTGTGCCCACGCTATACTCCGAGGCTATGTAAATAAGCAGGGACAAAGTATGCCTAACTATCACTATGAAGACCTTGAACATCTTTGTGAAAATTACGCGAAGCTCAACCTTAAGAACCCGGCAGTCATAGTCGACGCCAACCATTCAAACTCCGGCAAAAAATTTGACCAGCAGCCGCGTATCTGCAAAGAGGTCCTGCATTCCTGCCGCCACAACCAGGATATAAATAACCTTGTCAAAGGATTTATGATTGAAAGCTATCTTGAGGACGGCGCCCAGAAAATAGGCGACGGAGTTTTTGGTAAATCTATTACCGATCCCTGTCTTGGATGGGAAAAATCGGAACGTCTGATCTTAGATATTGCTTCTTTGATATAGTTAAGAAATTCAATATTGTAAGAAGGGGCTGTCGCAAAAGCATTATAAGATGCGAGAGCGGCAGCTCTCTCATTCCTGTTTGCACAGGGAGCGGCATTCAAAACAAAAAAAGCCTCTGTTGGAGGCAATATTAAGGACGACAAAAG
>CALYAD010000072.1 GCA_944393415.1 uncultured Clostridia bacterium
CGTTGTTTGATTACGAAGCTGCAAAACAGTTTTATCAGGTATATAAAAATGGATTTGTAGCTTTTGACGATGTAAATCAGATAATCAGGGTGAAGGCATACGACGGAAAAGCGATAAGCTCCTATCCCTGCATAGTGCTCGACTACGCAAACCGGAATATCGGATACCTTGATAAAGCGGGCAATATTATATGGCTGACAGAAACCGGAGAATAACAAAAGAGAAGTTTTTAAAAGTCAAAAAAACTTTTTTCAAAAAAAGTTTTTAAATATTATATAATCTTGAAAGGAATGATCAATATTATGACAAAATATTTTCAGATAGGAGCCATGATGGATTCCTTCAGACTTCCCACAAGGGAGGCGATAAAAAAGGTTGCTGAGGTCGGCGCGACCGGATTTCAGATGTACTCAACAAACGGCGAAAACTCACCGGAAAATCTCACAAAGGAAAAGCGCAGAGAACTGCTTAAGTATATTAAAGACTGCGGACTTAGGGTCAGCGCTATCTGCGGGGACCTCGGTCAGGGCTTCGGAAACGCGGAGAAAAATCCGGCATTGATAGAGAAGTCCAAGCGTATAATGGAGCTTGCAAAGGACATGGAGACAGATATAGTCACAACGCATATCGGTGTGGTTCCGGAGGACAGCTCAAATCCGCGCTACGCCGTAATGCAGGAGGCGTGCCGTCAGCTTGCGGAAGCGGCGGACAGCATGGAGGCTCATTTTGCGGTGGAGACCGGACCGGAAAGGGCGGCAGTTCTCAAAGCCTTTCTTGACTCCCTGAATTCTAAGGGCGTGGCGGTCAATCTTGATCCGGCAAACCTCGTAATGGTCACCGGAGACGACCCGGTACAGGCGGTATACACGCTTAAAGAATACATAGTACACACTCATGCAAAGGACGGAGTAAAGCTTTACGATAAGGACCCGGAGATAATATACGGTCTGGTCAAGGACGACGCTTTGGTTACAAGTCCGGCATTCAGGGAAGTAGCGCTCGGAGAGGGCTCCGTCGACTTCGATAATTATCTTAAGGCGCTCCACGATATAGGCTATAACGGGTTCCTTACAATTGAGCGTGAGGTCGGCGGAGATCCGGCGGGAGATATCAAAAAGGCAGTGGTGTTCCTGAAAGAAAAAATCGAAAAGCTGTTTTAATCGGTTTTCTTAATGTCTTCCCAAAAATTAAGACGCCACCGAATCTTTTTATAAAAGTTCTTGAAAGTTGTTAAGAAAACTTCTTTCAAGAAGTTTTCTTAAAGAATTAATATAAAAACCGGCCTGATACCAAAGATCAAGCCGGTTTTCAGGTTTATGTCTGGTAAACCTTCATACTTTGTTAATGCTATGTTAGGCTAAACATCAAAAACCCCTGCGCTCTCGGACAGAAGCTCACGTATCGGAAGCCCCTGTGGGCATACCTTTTCGCATTTACCGCATTTTATACAGTCAGATGCCTTTCCGTGTTCCTTTATGATATTTCTGTAACGCCATGACTGTTTATCCTTGAAGCGGCGGTATGTATTAAGACAGGAGAATATATCCGGAATGGAGATCTTTTTCGGACATCCTTCTATGCAGTAACGGCAAGAGGTACATTGTACAAGCTTAATGGCCCGGAAAAGCTCTCCGACCTTGCGTACCGCTTCCGTCTCAGCGCCGCTCAGCGGTATGAAATCCTTCATGAAGCTCAGGTTGTCGTTCATTTGATCGATATTGCTCATGCCGGAAAGCACCATCATTATACCGTCGAAGCTTGCCGCGAAACGGATCGCGAAGCTTGCGGGAGAACCGGTTCCGACCTGTGAAAAAATATTTTCCGCGTTTTCCGGCAGATTAACAAGACTGCCGCCTTTTACCGGCTCCATTACGATCACCGGCTTGCCGTGCTTGCGGCACACCTCATAGCAAAGTCTGCTTTGCACTCCGTCGTCATCGTAATCAAAGTAATTGAACTGTATCTGAACTACCTCGATACCCGGCTGTTCGCTTAGTATCATATCAAGAACATCCGCCTTATCGTGAAAGGAAATACCTACGTGACGGACCTTGCCTTCATTTTTGAGCTTCAGCGCGGTCTCGTAGGCGCTGCACGCCTTGTATTTTTTATAGTTTCTTGCGTTCTGGGCGTGCATCAGATAGAAATCAAAATAATCCACCCCGCAGGCGGTAAGCTGGGACTCAAAAAACGGACGTATATCGGCTTCGCTTTCAAAATAATTTTCGGTAAGCTTGTTGGTAAGGACATAGCTTTCACGGGGATAACGCTTTGTAAGACACTCGCGAATTGAAGTCTCGCTTTTTCCGGATAAATATCCATGTGCGGTGTCGAAATAGTTAAAGCCATCCTCAATGAAACGGTCTATCATTTTTGAAAAATGACCGTAGTCCACCTCCCCGTTTTTCATGGGAAGCCTCATACATCCGAAACCTAACTTCTTTTTTACATTTTCAAAACACATTGCTTCAGCTCCCGACCGTTGTAACGGACGATCCTTTCCTTAAAAGTATCTTTAAAATTATAACTTATTATAACATCGCAAAAGAGCTTTGTCAAGCCTTATTTTACCGGTATAGTAATAAATAAAGCTTATATCAGGTGTCGTATAAACGGAATGAAAGCCCGGAGCGCGTAGCTTTTGAGCTTTGCGGGTAACGAAGGGTTGATTTCTTCATATCCCTCGTAGCGCACCACCGTACCGTCCGGCAGTATCATCCGGCTGCTGTCCATATATTTTCCCAGTTCGTCTCTGAGCTCGCGGTTCAGCTCGGGAGAATCTATAACGAGCATTAGTTCGGAATCTATGTACGTGCTTCTCATATCAAAATTAAATGAACCGATTATACTCAGCCGGTCGTCGATTACGATGGTTTTGGTGTGGTGCGATACGTCTCCGGTGTGTTCGTATACACGCATTCCGAGAGAATAAATTTTTTCACGTTCATTTAGGTAATCCGCGTTTCCGAAAGTATTGGAGCCGGTAAAAGGGGAGTTGATAAGCAGACTGACGCTGCGTCCTTCCGAAAGAGAGGCAAGGTCGGAGTACATTTCCTTTCCGCACATGATGTACGGGGTTTGTATAATAATATTGTTTCCGCTCTTCATAAGCTCAATCAGCTGATACCAGACGTCGGGAGACTTGTTGCCGGTGACGGTCTGACCGGATACGAGGGAAATTTTGTTTACCGGAATGGTCAGCTCATTCAGGTCGATTTCCGTATACGCTTCGGGGTAGAGCTTTTTCAGAGTTTCACAGCGTGATTTTATTTCGCTTTCGCAACTTGTGTCGTGGTAATTCAGAGTTACGCAGTCTTCATGAGAGAAGTATTCCTCAAAATATTTGTAAAGAGCGGCAACAGAGGAGGTTTCGTCCGGAGTATTAGTGTATACAAGTAGCTCACGGTCAGAGCTGAGGTACTTATCGCCGTATTCACCGAGAAAACGGTTGTTTGTGTTCCTTCCGCCGAGCAGATATATCTGCCTGTCGGCAATTATGTATTTTTCATGCATGCGCGACTGGGCTTTCCAGGGTTTAAGGGCCTTTAAGGGGTTGTAAAGCTTTACCTCGGTGTTTTCGAGGGAAGCAAGGTATCTTGCGAATCGGCTGTTTTTAAGCTCGTTTCCTTTGTATGCGTCTACAAGCATGCGTATTTTTACACCGCGTTCAGCGGCTTCAGACAAAGCTGAGAGTATATCCTGCCCGCTTTCGTCATCGAAAAACTCGAACGTGGTCAGGACTATCTCGTGTTTCGCGGAATTTATCAGGGCAAGACGGGCAATAAGAGCCTCCTTGTTGTCGGTAATGTGACGGATACGCTCCGTGCTCTTTTTGTTTCCGTAAAACGACCGTTCGTCAAACGCCTCTATTATTTCTTCGCTGGCTTTTTTATGGCTAATATATGGAAGAGTGGTACCCAGGGATATGAAAAGCGCGAAGGACAGAGCGATCGCCGCGATTATGTATAGAAGTTTTTTTACAAGTTTTTTTATTCTGTGCTTACGGACCATTATATCTATTCCTTTCATAACGGAGTCTCGGCTGCGCTCCCCGATATTCCGTATTAATAAATCTGTGCTATAAATATTATTATATTACGTTGTTATGAATTTTTCAAGAAGACAGAGTATAGTAATTTGTGTAACTTTTTTATCATTGTCAGCTTTTTTAGTAAATTAAAATTTTAATTTCGGAAGAGATATAAAGAGTAAAAAAGAGAAAATTAAAGCAAAAACGAGAAAGTATAAAAAAATATTGAAAATCTCAAAAAAATTATAAAAACCTATTGACATAAATGATTTTTCATGGTATAATTCAAAACGTGTCTTAAATGAAATAGTATAAAGGAGAAGGAACATGTCAACATACATGGCAAAAGCGGAAAATATAGACCGCAAATGGTATCTGATCGACGCGGCCGGCAAGCCGCTCGGAAGAACTGCGGCTGAAGCAGCCGTTCTTTTAAACGGGAAGAACCGCGCGGATTACACACCTCATGTCGATTGCGGCGCGTATGTTATCATAATTAACGCGGAAAAAGCCGTTCTTACCGGAAATAAACTTAAGCAGAAGTATTATCGCCGTCATTCCGGATATATCGGAGGTCTTAAGGAGGTTCAGTATCAGACCCTTATGGCTACACGTCCGGAGCTTGCGATGGAGCTTGCGGTAAAAGGAATGCTTCCGAAGAACAGCATTGGCGCGAAGTCTTTTACACGTCTTAAGGTTTACCGCGGTCCTGAGCATAATCATCAGGCTCAGAAGCCCGAGCTTCTGTAATTCAGGGAAGGGAGAAAATAATAATGTATACAAGCGCTAAGCCCTATTTTTACGGAACGGGCAGAAGAAAAAAGTCTATAGCAAGAGTAAGAGTTTATCCCGGAACCGGTAATATCACTATCAACAAGCGCGATATAGACGATTATTTTGGTCTTGAAACTCTTAAGCTTATAGTGAATCAGCCTTACGAGGTTACGGACACCGTAGGCAAATTCGATATAGTCTGCACTGTTACCGGCGGAGGAATTTCCGGGCAGGCGGGCGCCATACGTCACGGACTTGCCAAAGCTCTGCTTCAGGCGGACGAGACCTACCGTCCCGCGCTTAAAAAGGCAGGCTTCCTTACACGTGACCCGCGTATGAAGGAAAGAAAGAAGTACGGTCTCAAAGCGGCACGCCGCGCGCCCCAGTTCTCAAAGAGATAACCGAAGTGAATATCAGATCCCGCAAGCTTTCCGTTTGTGGGATTTGTTTTTTAGACAAATGTATAAACTTCAAAGTCGGTCTGCGCATATATTTTATGCCAAACCGAGACGCGCCGCCAAAGTCGAAAGATGAAAGGAATGCATATAAGCATGAAAATTAAAGCTATTATATTTGATAAAGACGGAACTCTTCTTGATTTCGATTCATTTTGGGTAACGGTATCAGCTTATGCCGTCAGGGAAATTCTAACAAAAGTACAAACGGTAAGCATATCTGAGGAGGAGATATTGTCTGCTTTAGGTGTTCATGATAATTCCGCTGACATAAACGGAGTATTGTGCTACGGTACATATTCCCAAATGGGAAGGGAAATTTACAGGGTATTGAAGAAATATGGTTGCGGAATATCTGAAGGCGAGACAGTGAAGCTGACTGTTAAAGCTTTTCACTCCAACGCGGATAAAGGAATCGTTAAACCTACCGGCGATAATCTGCCGGATATTTTAAGAAAACTAAAAGGGCTTGGGATCAGGCTTGCGGTCGTTACGACGGACGACCCTTTTGTCACAGACAAATGTCTGGAGACACTTAGGATAAATTCATTCTTTGACGCTGTATATACCGACAACGGGAATTTTCCCCCAAAACCCGACCCGTTTTGCGTAGATGATTTTTGTGATAAAACAGGTATCGGTCGCTCAGAGATTGTTATGGTCGGAGATACACTCACAGACGCTCGTTTCGCCGAAAACAGCGGGATCAGGTTTATCGGCATATCAAAAAACGAAAACAACAAAAAATACCTTGAAAGGGTAACGGATACGGTCATATCCGATATAGCTCAGGTTTTTGAAATATTGGAATGATGATTAGATAACCAAGGCTCTAAAGGTATAGTGAATGGAGTAATTTGTGGCAGTGAATTTTCCGAACAGAAGCTTTTCGAGTTAATAGTGCTTATGGTTATGCGCGTTTGGCATAAGTCCGTAATAATCTGGCTTAATAATAAGCTTTTTTGTGTAAATACTATTCGGAGCGATTGATACATCCCCTCGCTTAAAAATGATTCATGCTGAAAAAAACGGCTTGAGCGCAAAGCTCAAACCGTTTTTATTTGTCGCGCATACTTTTCACATTTATCAATAATAATTCAGTCGCGTTCTTTTTCGCTTTTTATAATATCTCCGGTTGCGGCGTTTATTTCATACTCATACTCGTATGCGCCGGCGCGGAATTCGATCTCGTAAACTGACCTGCCGTCGTCTCTGTCAAGCTCGGTTTTTATGAAAAGCACGTCGGTAGCGGATACTCCGGCATGATCCAGCGCGATTTGATTTGCCTGTTCTTCGGAAATAAGCGTTTCCTGTCCCTGCTGCCCGTCGGAGGGATTGTAGCTGCCGTCATATTCCTTTTCGCTTTTCAGGATATCGCCGGTTATGGCGTTTATTTCGTAATCATATTCGTAACCGTCATATTTGAAATCCATTTCATAAATTGACCATCCGTCGTCTCTCTCAAAATCAATGCTGAAGTCCCATATCCCGTCAACCGGTACTCCCGCATGTGCGCAGGCGATCTCTTTGGCGCTGTCAACCGATATATAATCCCCGGTTGCGGGAGTTTGATCCGAAGGTAAAGACGGTCTGGAACCGCCGTCATCGCGTTCTTTTTCGCTTTTCCGGACAGCTCCGGTCTTAGCGTCAATATCATATTCATATTCGTAACCGCCGGATACAAACTCAACCTCGTACACCATGGCACCGTCATCCCAGTCGAGCTCAGTTTTCAGTGCGGAAACATCAGATGAGGAAAGCCCCGCGTGAGTCAGCGCCGCGGCTACGGCAGCGTCCGTACCGATGTATGCCTTATCGCTCGCGGTACCCACCGAGCTGACTGTGCTTTCTGAGGTACTGTGGCTTTCTAAAAGAAGATTAAGCTCATTTATAGAAAGTCCTGCCAGGCTTTCAAAGGTGTACAGCGGGGAGGTATTCATTATCTGCTGTACAAGCTGAGCTTTACCTACGGTAATACCATAGGTATCCGCAAGCTTGCGCAAATCATCGTTTGCGGTAACGGTCTGACTGAGTACAGCGCCGGAAAACGTACCGGTGTTAAGAAGACTGCTGATTTCTGCGGTCAGCTTTTCCTGAAGCTGACTGTTTTTCTGCGTATTGCTTCCGTCTATGCTTACCAAAATAGAGTTGGAAAGCTCGTTTAAATATCCTTCGCGCAGCATGGCGCCGATAAGGGCATTGACAGCCACGTCAAGATCGCTTCCTGACAGATCCATATTTCCGATAACTACTCGTCCGTCTTCGTTAAGCGGTATTACGTCGAGAACACGTTCTTTTTGATTGACACGTATTTCTATGCTGGGATTTATGTCAAGTGATATCGTTGAGTCAACGGCATAATTGACGTTATAAAACAAGAAACCGAAACAGCCGACCACGATCAGAACAAAGACCGCGGCGACTGCGGAAAATTTTCTTATCCAGGTGTTGCTTTTTTTGGTTTCAGCTTGGATCATATAATTTCCTTTCCTTTCTTCATATAGGGATAGAGCGGCTTCCGGATCATCCGGAGCGGCGTTTGTAAACGCGTTTTTTATTTTGTCATTGAGATTCTTGGTTTCCATCTTTATGATCATTCCTTTCTTGTGCAGGACTTGCGCTTTGCGCATTGATATGCGCCGCCGGGGGCGCGGAGGTCACGAAATGCGCGCTTGGAAAATCATTTACAAAATGATCCTCCTTGGTTAAGTGTGCTTTCAGCTTTTTTAATGCCCTGCTGTGTTTTGACAGAACAGTGGGCAAGGGAAGTCCCAATATCCCGGCAATTTCCCGGTGCTTAAAGCCGGCTACAGCGTGCAAAACGACGATTTGCCGTTCCGTATCGGATAATGTCAGCATACATTCGGAAATGATCAGTCTGTCCTCGTGAGAGACTGATTCTTTTTCGCTTAGGTATTTCTCCCAGTCCTCATCAGGGAGCTCTCCCATCCGGCGATATTCCCGGAGCTTCATCAGGCAGAGGTTGCGGGTAATGGTGAGGATCCATGCCATCGGCTTGCCGCAGGGACGGTAACTGCCCGCTGAGGAAATAACGGACAGATAACAGTCGTGCAGAATATCCTCCGCGTCATGGCAATTTTTTAAAACAGATAAAGCAAAACCGTATACACTTGCGCGGATTTCCTTGTACAGCACGGTAAAGGCTTCGCGGTCGTTTTGCGATATCCGTAATATGCAATCCTCGAGTTTATTTGCTTCTGTGGAAAGCTTTGTTTCATTTGTCGACGTCATACAAAGAATCATCGCGGTTTCACCGCCTTTCAACTATAATAATGCACGGAAATATCTTTTTATTGCATGACTAAATATTTTTTTTCGAAATTTTTTTATCAGCTAATTTTGATCTGACCCTCGGTATATTTTAAGCTTGGATTCCGGAAACTAAAATAAAAAGGGAAGAAGTGAGTAAATGGCGAAAAAGAAATATATTGATCTGGTCGCGCATTTCAGCGCCGACGGAAGGCTCACACCGCTTTATCTGGTATGGGAAGACGGAAGCAAATATGAGATAGACCGGGTGCTTGACGTACGGCGTGCGGCGTCGCTCAGAGCGGGAGGGTACGGTATCAGATATACGGTAAAAATACGCGGAAAAGAAAGATACTTGTTTTTTGAAGACACAAGGTGGTTCGTTGAAGAAGGATAAGATTTGAATACTGATTATATGGATTGAGAGCGTTTTTGGTTTCTTTTTTAAAACGGGCTGCCTTTTGTAAGACAGCCCGTTAATATAAACAGATCAAAAATTTTTCTTTTCTATTGTTTTCAGTATCTCTGAAAGCGGAAGCACCAGCATTCCGGCAAATAAATTACCTATGCCGTGTATCAGATCCCATGGCAGTCCGGCGATTATCCATGCTACAGTCTGCTTGAAGTCCATGCCGAAAAGTATTGCCTGCGCCGGAGAGTAAAGCGCGCCGAAAGCGAGACCGTGAAGGCAGCAAACCGCGGGATATACGAAACAGGCTATCCCTTTCGGCATATTACGGGGAAGCAGCATTGTAATTCCCCAAAGTATAGTCCATATGTATAGGTACGGTACCCACCAAACGGAAAAGCCGGAGTAAGCCCCGTTCAGCATCACGTATATGTATATAGGGATCAGAGCTTTTTTCCGATAGACAACGGTAAATAATATAGTGAACATTCCGAGCAGGTGAATGTTAGGTAAAGCCTCCATTATAATTTTGGAGCAAAACATGATGGTTCCGAACATGGCGAAAACCACCATTTCCCTTATCCTTTGGTATCGCCTTTTGTTCGGGTTATTATTTTGTATAGACAAGCTCGTAATGCTCTCCGTCCGAGATCTCCGTACCGTCCACACCCGTCATCATGTATTCACCGTTTTTATAAAAGCCCCAGTAGCTTTGATCAACGTCATAATCGGCGGTTATACCGTTAACGGTCTTTATATAAAGCCCGTACTCGCTTTCCTCGCCGGCGATAAGCTGATGCTCAAGCAGGGTGTCCCCCAGGGTTTCCTTATCTGTTTTTATAGTAAATGTAACCGAGCGTTCGTCAGCCTTGACCTCGACCAGAACGGTCTTGGCCCCGTCGCCGAATTCGGTATCCTCCAGATAAGTAGCGTTCTCCCATAGTCCGGTTGTTACATCCTTTTTCTCTTCACAGGAAGCGAGACAAAGAATAAATACGACCGACAATATTACGGCTGTTGCTGTATTGATCGTTTTTTTCATTTTTATATCCTTTCTTTATTCGCAAAAGGATAAAATAAAAGTATCTTCCGGGGAGAAAGACAGACCATGGCTTCCGCGCCAAAGCCGCCCGCGCATAACGCGGTTTGAATAAAGACGCCCTGCCGCGCCTATGAAATATCCAATCTCTCCCACTTTGCCCAAGAGACCTTTACCGATTCACAGAACGATAAGCATTCCGACTTGAGAGCCACGTTTTAAGCTCAGTTACGGTAATGGCTGTTGCTACGGATTTCCACCGTGATTTCCTTATCCCCGAGCATACCGTCTTGCGGCATACCCGACAACAAGCATGTAAAAAACACGCTCAGATGAACTGTGTTATTCTTTTGTGATTATTTTACCGCGTGACAATATGTCCGGCAGTATTCGATATTATAGCATATAAAAAAGTATTTGTCAATCCGGATAAAACTTTTTTATTCTATAAATTTTGGTTAGCCTATTGACAAAACATAAAAAAAATGATATACTATGTAAAGCTGATTGCTTTACAGCGAATAAATAAATTTACCGGTCATAAAAATGAATATTGAAATGGTGCGCCTTTTCGACATATACTTTCCTTTGCTCAATGAAAGACAAAGAGAAATTCTTTCTCTTTATTACAATGAGGATGAGTCTCTCAGCGAAATATCCGAAAACGTCGGGATAACCAGACAGGGGGTCAGGGATTGTATCGTGAAATCCGAGGCGCTTTTAAGATCATATGAAAATTCGCTCGGTCTGAGTCAGAAGTACCGCCATATTGTCAATGAGCTTAGCGAGATCGCAAAGAACATTTCGGAAGGCGGTTCTCCGAGCGATATAATTAACAGAATAAATGCTCTTATCGGGACTTTGTACTGATCTATCAGTATAGTAAAAGGGTAATACCAAATGATTTCTCTCCTGTATTTATTAAACTTATCGGAGAGAGTTGAGTTTTTGATCAATATAATGAAAGGACGGTATCCGAATTGTTTCAGAGTCTGACAGACAAGCTGGCGGAGGCTTTTAAAAAATTCAGAAATAAGGGTAAGCTGACGGAAGCGGACGTCAAAGCCGGAATGAGAGAAATAAAGCTCGCGCTTCTCGAAGCGGACGTCAATTTCAAGGTGGTGCGGGATTTTATAAAGACCGTCACTGAAAGAGCTGTCGGCGCTGAGGTCCTGGAAAGCCTTATGCCCGCGCAGCAGATAGTTAAAATAGTAAACGAGGAGCTTACCGCTCTTATGGGCGGCTCCAATTCCAAGCTGACTATTGCGTCAAAACCTCCGACCGTCGTAATGATGTGCGGTCTGCAGGGCTCCGGTAAAACGACGCATACAGGTAAGCTCGCGCTTATGTACAAAAAGCAGGGCAAGCATCCTCTCATGGTCGCGTGCGACGTGTACCGCCCCGCGGCAATATCCCAGCTTCAGACGCTTGGGGAGCAGATCGGTGTTCCGGTATTCACGCTCGGAGATAAAATTTCCCCGGTTGAGATAGCGAAGGCGGCGCTTGAGCATGCTAAGAAAAACGGATTCGATATGGTATTTCTTGATACCGCAGGCAGGCTGCAGATAGACGAGGTTCTGATGGAGGAGCTTCAGAAAATCAAGGCGGCGGTCAATCCGACCGAAATACTTCTGGTCGTGAACTCCATGATTGGTCAGGAGTCTGTTAACGTTTCAGAGACCTTCAATAATCTTCTTGATATAACCGGAGTTATTCTTACTATGCTGGACGGCGATACACGCGGCGGAGCGGCTTTGTCGATACGCTGTGTGACAGGTAAGCCCATAAAATTTGTCGGGACAGGTGAAAAAATGGACGCTATCGAGCCTTTTTATCCGGATCGAATGGCGTCAAGAATACTGGGAATGGGAGATATACTGTCCCTTATCGAAAAAGCGGAGGCGGCTTATGATGAGAAAAAAGCCGCGGAAATGGAGAAGAAATTCAGAGAATCTACGTTTACGCTTGACGATTACCTTGACCAATTCAAGCAGATGAGAAACATGGGTTCGATGGATCAGATCATGGCGATGCTCCCCGGTGTTAAGCCGGGACAGCTGAAGGACGCTAAAATCGACGAAAAACAGATAGACCGCATGGAGGCGATAATTCTCTCCATGACAAAAAAGGAAAGGTTAAATGCCGCTATTATTAACGGTTCACGTAAAAAACGTATCGCGGCAGGAAGCGGAACCTCTGTTGAAGATGTAAACAGGTTGTTAAGTCAATATGATCAGGTCAACAAATTAATGAAACAGATGTCTGCCGGTAAAATGGGGATGCTTGGTAAGCTATTCGGGAAAAAGGGAAGCAAGCTTCCGTTCTGAGAGCTCGCTGAAAGCGATATAAGCGATATATTCAATTTGTAAAAGTACGCAGAAGTTAAAAAACGGATGCTCTTTTAAATAAATACTTTTATTATAATTCTGGAGGAAAAACAAATGGTCAAGATAAGACTTAAAAGAATGGGCGCAAAGAAGAAACCTTTCTACCGCGTCGTCGTAGCCGATTCGCGTTCTCCACGCGACGGAAAATTTATAGAGGAGATCGGTTATTACGATCCCACAGTCGAGCCTGCCAATATAAAGATAGATGCCGAAAAGGCAACAAAGTGGATATCCAACGGAGCGCAGCCGACAGAAACCGTAAAAGCCCTTCTTAAGAAGTGCAATATCGGTTGATGAAACAAATATTTTATAAGGCGGGTTTTTCACGTGATAGAGCTTAAAGAGGTACTTACCGAAATAGTCAAGCCCCTTGTCGCCTCTCCTGATCAGGTAACGGTCAAAAAGACATTTTCAGGAAATGACGTTCTGCTCGAGCTTTACGTCGCTCCCGACGATATGGGTAAGGTAATCGGACGTCACGGAAGGATCGCGAAGGCTATCCGCACCGTGATGAAGGCCGCCGCGGTATCCGCGGGGCTTCGTGTCAGAATTGACATTATAGATCCCGATGAGATAAAAAAATCCGACATCGGTCAATAAAGATGCCATAATTCTGCAAAAACGGGTCGTCTGTAAAGTAAGACGGCCCGTTATATTTTTTTCTCGGGAACCCTTTTTGAAAAAAGGGTTCCCGAATCCTCCCAAAAACTTTTCTGAATGGAATGATAATGGGATTTGAGCAAAGCGGTGTGTGAGAGAGTAAAGCCGGATCAAATCAGCGTTCAGACGTTATCCGGAGACGAAGATATTTCTTCCTGCTTAAAGTTTTAAATATGCTCTTTGCACGATAACTCCTTGACCGTTATCTTGAACAGCGCCGTCCTCATGAGCACGGATTTGTCAAAAGTTTGGTCTGAGCTTTTGGTGTACTTCGTCATTATAGCTTGCAGCGCAAAAATTTTTTCCTCAGGGTCTGATATCATCTCGGCCTTTCCGGTACCGATTATGCTTTGATACCTGTATGAAAATCCGCACGCCGTTTCTCCCGTTTTTATTCCGAGAGGAATATCAAGCTCAAATCCGACGTACGGATTTTTTCTTATATTTTCCGCTTTTCTTCCTTCGGCGGCGCCGTGAAAATACAGAGTGATTTTTCCTTTATCGTTTGTAAAGCCAAAATTCAGCGGAACTATATATATTCCTTTATCGTCCGCAAATCCGATCCTGCATACCTCGCAGCTTTCCATTATATTAAGTATTTTTTCGGGCTCCTTTACCTCTCTGTCTTTTCTTCTCATATTAATCCTCCATGCCGCCTTTGGCGGCTAAAATAGAATTTGAAAAATTTTCGTGTTTTGCTTAGGCAAAACAAAAAGCGTACAGCTTTTTAGAAAATTTAAGCGTGAAAACGTCCAAATGCGGATTTAATTTAACGTTACGTTCACGCCGTTAACTGCTCCTTTACCCCCGGTGCCTTACACTAAATTAAATTATGTTTTTCATTATAAAATGCCGTAAATCATCGAGCTTTTGCAGAGAAGCTGTGTTTCCGATAGCTTTTTTTACTATATCCCCACCAAAATCGTGGATAAGTATACCGTCAAAAACAGAGCTTAGGGCAAGCTCTTTGTCATCTTTGGAAAAATATCCCCGTAAAAAATCGGGATAATCGCGATATTCAAACGCGATAAGCGCGCCTTCATAACAATCAGGCGCAGCAACGGCATCCGCAAAGTCTATAATGAATAATACGTTTTGGTTTGTCAAAAAAACGTTGTCCGCGCAAAGATCACCGTGAGTAAATACCGGCTTTCCGTAATCATGTTTTTTTATGTACTCCTGCCGCTCTTTTTGAAATGACAAAGGGAATGTTTCCCATCGTCTGCTTCTGTCCGGGTCATTTATTACGTCAATACCGTTAAAGTTCTGACAAGAGATATTCATTTTATCGGTGATAACGCGGAGTTTTTTGCCGAGCGTAAATAGTTTTTCTCCATCAGAGCCGTTTAATGCTTTTCCGATCTCATAACCGTTTATGTATTTCATAACGGTATAAGAAAAAGTATAGCGGTCTTTTATCATGCCGCATGCGACGATTTTCGGTACGTTAACGCCTAATGAACCGGCGAATTTTATGGCAAACCTTTCAGTGGCTTCATCCGATGTCTGGTCCATTCCTGTTTCTTTTGGAGCGAATATTTTTATAACATGTTCTCCGATTTTGAAAACAGCGTTAGTTCCGGGAGTAAGGCGTTCAAGATAAGAGAAGGGCAGTCCCTCTCGTTTCATTATTTCTTTGGCGAGCTTTTCAAATGCCGGAATAGACTGATATACCTTTCCCCAGCTTTTCCAGTCGGAAATCTCTTCGTTAAATAAATATTTCGTCATTTTTAACATCTGTCCCCTTTTCGCTAATGTGGTTTATATCAATAACTCCGATAATTCTGTCATAGCTTAATTATAAACTATTTTAAGGAGAAAAGCAAGAGGCCGAATATATAAATCTAAACTTTTTTCAGTAACGGAAAACTGTGCGGAAGCGGAAAAAGACCGGACAGTATCTTTTTAGATACGGGTCCGGTCCTGAAATTACTCGGCGTCGCGTATGACCTCGCGTGAGGGACGGAAGAGCAGGGAGACGCACCAAAGCGCCGCAAGACCTACTATAGTATATATTATACGGCTTGCCACGGCAGTCTGTCCTCCGAATATCCATGATACAATGTCAAATCTGAAAAGACCGATGCTTCCCCAGTTTATACCGCCGATGATGAGTAAAACAAGAGCGATTCTGTCTAACATACGGATTAGCTTCCTTTCTTTTTTGGGGAAGATATCCCTATGCTAATATGCGATAAAACTATAAAAATTATTCTTTTAACGATTAAATGTGAAAATTTACATTTTTATTATTGTACTTTATGCGGTTAAATATTATAATCATAACAATATAGATTAATGAGGGACGGACGGCAAAAATGAGAATGCGTAAGAAAAAGAACGGCGCGCGGCGACTTGAGGAATGTGCGGAGCTGTTTATTGATGATAAACCGTACGGTGAAAAGGGGCTGATGCTGGAGATCGGGTGCGGTAAGGGCGGATTTATACTTGAGACCGCTAAAAGATATCCGCAGACAAATTTTGTCGCCGTGGAAAAAATATCCGATGTGATACTGCTTGCCGCTGAAAAGGTTAAAAAGGATAAATTGACTAATGTCAGATTCCTTATAGCCGATGCCGAAAAGCTGAGTGAATATTTTGAAGAGGGAAGCGTTGACAGAATATACCTTAATTTTTCCGATCCGTGGCCACGGCCCAAGCACGCGAAACGCAGGCTGACCGCTCCTAAATACCTCGATATATATAAAAAGCTGTTAAGCCCCGACGGAGCAATATTCTTTAAGACCGACAACCGGATACTTTTTGATTATTCGATCGAGACATTTTCAGAATGTGGCTTCAGGCTTGAAAATCTGACCTACGATCTTCATAACAGCAAGTACGAGGCGGATAACATCCATACGGAATATGAAGATAATTTTTCGGCAAAGGGTTTTAAGATCAATCGGGTGGAGGCATATAAAAAATGATGAGCCAAAAAATGATTTACTCAGTATAAGTTTTTTCAGAAACCCTTTTTGAAAAAAGGGTTTCTGAAGCTTCACAAAAACTTTTCTTAAAGGAAAAATTAATGAGTTAGAGCGAAAATAATGAATCAGCCCATTAAGTTTAATTGTTTGCGATAGTGCGCCATTTTATTTGGCGCTTATCTTATTTCAAACTCATAGTCGCATTTATATCCGGGTTCTTTGGCAGTAAGATCTATATAATAGAAAGTAAAAGGATTACCGCCGTGATCCGGCTGGACGCAAGGCTCAAAGGCAGCGTCAAAAAGCGTTTTGTCGTAATAAAGAGACATGGAGTTTTTCTGAGTTTTCAGAATTATCTCGCCGTCCGTTATCTCGGGCTTGAGCTTAGTGATAAAGCGCTCCACAAGAGACGAAGGCTTTTCGCTGAAGTCAAATTCGTCTTTTATCTTTACGACAGCGTTATACTTGTCAAAGGTGAAAGACCGCCGAAGAGACTTAACGGTATCTATACCGTAAGCGGGAGCCATATCCATGGATATTCCGTTTTCATTTACTGTCACATCTGAGGCGGCGAATTCATGTCCTGCCTTTTGATAGCCGTTTCCGTTGATGATCGGTACGCTGTGTCCTTGGGAGCCGCAGTGAGGGAAGGTATAGCGGGTGCGGTTATCGAAATACTGCTTTGAATATTCGCCTGAGCCAAGATCGCAGAAAAATTCCTCTCCGTCCTTATAGGTTATGAAGTTGCCGACGTCGTTGTGATTATGAGGCTCGTTGTTGTTGCCCGCTTTGGCGGCGAACCCGAAACGGTCCTTTCCGGAACCGATGAACCACTGCGCGGCCGGAAGCGGATAGATTTCAAAATCTGTCGATTCCTCCGGCAGCTTTTCCGGAGTCCAGAGATAATCATGGAAGGTAAGCGCGAAGCGGTGGCAGCCGTCTATGCCGGGACCGTAGCTGATATTCGCCGTAGCGGGGATCTTAACGTCTTGATAACGCTGCATCAGCATATAGGTCATACCCAGACTTATCCCGCCGTAGCTTCCCGCGTCTGAAAAGCTGACTGTGCGGCTTCCGTAGAAGAAGGTTTTTTGAGGGAAGAGAGCTACTTTATGTACGCTTTCATCGTTAAACAGGTCTATCTCACCGCCGGTACGTCTGTAGAGCATATCGGCAAAGCTGGCGAAGTATCCGAATCCGTAGCTCCAATATCCGGTCCCCTCGAGGCAGGAGCCGTCTGCCGCAAATCCGGACATGAAATAACGCATTGAGGAAAGAAGATTAAAGATAATATCCGCAAGCCTCTCATTGTCGTCGATACCGCACATCGCCGCCATTCCGACAGAACCCGCGCAGACAGCGGACCAGTTATTTGTACTCTTTTCCCACCAGAAATCCCCGGTTCCGAGACCGGTCTGATAGCGGCTGAAAATGCGCTTTTCCAGCTCGCGTCTGGCTCTCTTGACAAGTATTGGATCCAGCTTGTCTTCAAGCATAAAGAGCGCCTCGGAGATTGTGTCACCTGTTTCGGCGGCAAACAGGTCGATAGTATAACGGTCCTCCTGCAGGCATGCGTAAAGACCTTGCTTTCCGCTCATATGCGCGGGAAGCGCCCAGGTGTACTCGTCACAGATCGCCCAGATAGTATCCTCCAGCATCGTGATATCCTTTTTTTCCTGATAAAGCCAGGCTGCTATTACCCAGGTTTCGAGATGTCCGCGGTGTCTGAAATAACCCTTTTCGGAATATTCGTACTCTGTACGGTCTCCGTCCGCCTCATATCTTTTGAAGATGGAGAAGGGAATCGAATAGAGAGGCTGGTCGCGGTAAAAATCGCGGCACCGATCGAGAGCCGAAAGACTTTTTGAGAGAAGAGGGTTATCTTTTATCCGGAGTCTTTTTTCCTCGGTCGGGCGTATCAGCTCCTTTGAATGCGAGTTCAGAGCGGAAAGAATCTGTTCCTTTGAATAATCGAACATAGCGTTTTTCCTTTCGGTCAATTGAATTATTCGTTTTTTTACGGTTTTCAAACCGAATAAGAGTATAGCATAAATTAAATGCGGTGTCAATGATTAAATAACTATTTTTGTATAAAAGGCTCTCTGAAATACATAGGGTATCTCGGAAAAGCAAAGGTCAGGGCGGAGATTGAATCAGCTTTTACCGCTTTTTTAAAGTGGGCGGTATCGGAAATCCGGTATTTGGAGGCCTCGGAATGTTTGGTCAGTACCGGAAATAGCGAAGTTTTTCTCAGCTCGCTCAGATATTTTACCCCGCGAGCGTTTGCTCCGAGCAGCACCGTGTAGGTTGGCAAAGCGTTTCTTTCACTATCGTCTACGTCAAAAAGAGAGGCTATGATCTCCCTACGCAGACGGGCAAGCGTATAGGTTTTGGTAGGAAGCGAATCGATAAAGTCAGTATATCCCGAAGCGGATCTGGCACATGCTATCAAAGCGTTTCGGATTCCGTTACTTTTTGCGGAAGGCTCGGAAATACGCAGATATCCGAGAATAAAAGTCGATATACCCTCAAGTTCTCTTCCGATGCTCTGCATAGGCGGTATATCTCCCGGAATAAGACGGGATATTTCCTTGTAGTTTCCGCTTCTTAAGGCTTGTCGGCATTCTGAAGCCGTGTAATTTTCAGTTCGTTTCATGGCGAGAGGCTGCAGAGTGCTTCCAAGAGAATTAATGCTTTTTATATATTCTATACCGAGAATGTCGTTGCTTCCGGACGGCAGCGACTGACCGAACATTTCGCGGTAAACGGATTCGCGGTGAGCAATGAAAGAGATACCCGGGGCGGAGCGTACGTTTTTCAGCAAAGCGTCCTCAAACTCGGGAGAGGCAAGATGGCGCGAGCATTTTTCAAGAAGAGAGGTATCACCGCACTCTGAGCCGAAGATCAGAGTATCCGCTTCAAGCTCGGAGGCTATAAATACGCCTGCTTTCGCGAACTGCGGTCCCGCAGAGCAGGAAAACGGAAAGGGCAGCTCCACTACCAGATCCATTCCGTTAAGAACGGCTTGTTTTGCGCGTTCGTATTTATCGAATATGGAAAAATCTCCTCGCTGTACCGTGTTTCCGCTCATGACCGCTATAAGACACTTTTCCGGAAAAAGCTCGCGCGCCTGCTTTATCTGAAGCCTGTGACCGTTATGAAACGGGTTATATTCGCAAATTATCGCAGCTGATTTCATAAAATTCTTTATTACCTCAAAAAATTCTCAAAAAAGTATTGCATTTTTTAAGTAAACGTTATATAATATTTATATTATATACTATTATTCTTTTTTAGTCAAGATATAGATATAAAAAGCAAAGGCGGTAAAGTTTGAAAATAAATTTTCAAGCCGTGACTGCCGGCTGTATTGTGGCTTCCGCACCGTAAGGGCCGGCGCGGATTTCCCCCACAAACGCTAATACGGCATAAGAAAGGAATGGTCAAAAATGAACGTACTTGTTTTAAACGCGGGAAGCTCGTCCCTTAAATATCAGCTTCTTGATATGGACACGGAAAAAGAGCTCGCAAGAGGTATATGCGAAAGAATAGGTATAGACGGAAGGATAGATCACAGACTTCCGGACGGAAGAAGATTCAAGAAAAACGTGGATATGCCGAACCACGCGGTAGCAATGAAAATCATAGTTGATACGCTTACCGATAAGGAAACGGGCTGTATCACCGATATGAGCGAGATATCCGCCGTCGGACACAGAGTGGTGCACGGAGGAGAGTATTTCAGCGGGAGCGTGATCGTAAACGACGATGTTATAGCTAAGCTCGAGAAATGCCGTGATCTTGCCCCGCTCCATACAGGTCCGGCGCTGATGGGAATAGCGGGCTGCAGCGAGGTAATGAAGGGCGTGCCGCAGGTATTGGTATTTGACACGGCGTTTCATTCGACGATGCCGGATTACGCGTATATGTATCCGATACCGTATGAATACTATGAAAAGTACAGTATCCGCCGCTACGGTTTCCACGGTACGTCACACCGTTATGTGTCGGGAGAGATGATTAAGATCCTCGGCAGAAAAGACGGGACAAGGATAATCACCTGTCATCTCGGAAACGGTTCGTCCATTACGGCGGTCAAGGACGGAAAAAGCATTGATACAACTATGGGCTTTACGCCCCTCGACGGTCTTGAGATGGGAACGAGATGCGGGGCAATAGATCCTGCTATTGTTTGCTTTTTGATGGAAAAGGAAGGGCTGTCTCCTTCACAAATGAACGATATACTGAATAAAAAATGCGGACTTCTCGGGGTTTCGCAGGTGTCCTCGGACAGCCGTGATATCGAAACCGCCATTGCCAGCGGAAACTCCAAGGCAATACTTGCCGACAGAATAATGAGCTATCAGATAAAAAAATACATAGGCGCGTATGCCGCCGCGATGGGCGGTCTCGACGCTGTTGTATTTACCGCGGGACTCGGCGAAAACAATCCTGCTCTGAGAGCGGACGTATGCCGAGATATGTCGTTCCTTGGAATAGAGCTTGACGAGTTCGTCAATTCAAAGACGCTTCGTCAGCCGAACACTGTAAAGATCAGCCGTGACGATTCGCGCGTTTTGGTATATGTTATTCCTACAAACGAAGAGCTTGTGATCGCAAGGGACACAAAGGAGCTAATTGAGAAAAACAAGTAAGGTATTATTTTAAAAGCAATCTGCCGCGTCAGGGGGTTCGGTGTGAAAGCCGATACCGGGGCGCGGCAGATTGATATCATATACTGTTAATAAAATCGCATATTATGGTCGCGGCGTTTTCCACGCCCCAGAAGCTGCTGTCCACGCAAAGATTGTAGTTCTGCATATCTCCCCACTTCGTGTCTGAGTGATAGTTATAGTAATTCTGCCGGCGCTTATCGTTGTTTTTTACTGTTTCGGCCGCCTTTTCGGGAGCGACTCCGTTTACTTCAACCGCGCGCTTCATACGGAATTCAAGAGATCCGTAGATAAATATTTTTACGAGCTTGGGAAATTCCGACAGTATATTGTCGGCGCAGCGTCCTATTATAATACAGGGACCTTTTTCCGCAAGTGAGCGAATAACCTTTGCCTGCGTCAGGTAAATGGAATCCTCAAGCGACCATACCCCAGTGGCGTGCTGATGGTACTGAAAACCTCTTACAAGCGAATAAAGAAAGCTGTTTGTAGCGTATTTGTCGTAATTGCGGAAGTGATCCTCGCTGAAGCCGCTTTCCTCCGCTGCAAGCTGGATAAGATCATTGTCATAGTACGGTATTCCCAGCTTTTTTGACATCAGAGCGCCGATTTCATGTCCTCCGCTGCCGTACTGACGGCTGATTGTAATGATATGTCCCATATTATTCCTTTCCCACAGTAAGCGTCTGTGTAGATTTGTATTATTATATATGATAGTATAGCATAATATTTTGTATATTTCAACTAATTTTTTTAAACTATTTATTTATCCGATATATGGGCAGGATCAATATCTATGAGAAATTTTAAGTACCAGTCCGCTTTGCTCAGCGCGGTCAGACGCTGTGTAAAAAACTATGATATGATAAACAGCGGCGACAGAATAGCGGTCGGGGCGTCCGGGGGAAAGGATTCTACGGCGTTGCTTTGCGCTCTTGGAGCGATGCGCGCGTTTTATCCGCAAAAATATTCCGTTGTCGCCGTTACTGTAGATTGCGGGTTTGACGGAATGGATTATTCGCCGCTGACGGGGCTTTGCGCGTCACTTGATATAGAACATCATATTATAAAGACGGAAATCTCAAAAATAGTTTTTGATGCCAGAGCGGAAAGTAATCCATGCTCGCTGTGCTCAAGAATGCGTCGCGGGGCGCTTCACAATGAAGCGGAGAAGCTGGGATGTACAAAAGTCGCGCTTGGGCATAACCGCGACGACGTATCGCAGACGCTGCTTATGAATTTATTTTATGCGGGAAAGCTCGGAGTGTTCTGGCCGGTGAACCTTCCGGATGAAAAAAATATATCTCTTATACGTCCTCTTATTTACGCATCGGAAAAAACCGTAAGAGAGTTTTGCCGCAGAAACAATCTGCCGATAATAAAAAATACATGTCCGGAGGATAAGCACACAAGGCGAGAGACTGTAAAGAATCTCATCAAAGCTGTGGAAAGGGAAAATAAAGGAGTGTCATATCGGATATTCCGGGCTATAGAAAAAAGTGAGATTGATGGATTTCGGGATTTCGGGGGAAAATCCGAAAGATAGCCTGAAAATTAAGACAGCATGAGTTTTACATTCAGACTCAAGAAGGGAGAACAAGAAAATGGGATTTGACGCGTTTATGCTGCGCGCGGCGGTGTGGGAAATAGACAACACGCTGAGCGGCGCCAGAGTTGAAAAAGTACTTCAGCCGTCAAAGGATGAGATTTTTTTGGTTACACATAAGGAAGGAACGCATTTCAGACTGCATATCAACGCCGGCGCAAGCGCACCTAGGATAGGTATTACCAAGGAAGCTCCGGAAAATCCTAAGGTTCCGCCGATGTTTTGCATGCTGCTTCGTAAGCACCTGACCGGCGCAAAGCTTATAAAGGCGGAGCAGAAAGGGTTTGAGAGGGTAGCGGAGCTTGAGTTTGAAACGTATGACGAAATGGGTTTTCTGACTGTGCGCAGGCTTATTTGCGAGGTGATGGGGCGTTACTCTAACGCGGTGCTGTGTGACGCGGAATATAAGATACTTAATGTTTTGCGTCCGGTCGATTTTACCACCAGCAGTAAACGCCAGCTGTTGCCTCAAATGACATATGAATACCCGCCGTCTCAGGGAAAAAGAAACCCGCTCACCGAGACGCCGGAAGAATTCATAGCATGCGTGGAAGAGGTAAGCGCCGGAGCGCTTACTCAGAGATATGAAGGCTTATCCCCTATGACATCGGATGAAATAGTATACAGAGCGGGAGGAGAGACCGCCGGGACAGAACGGTTATGCAAAGCCTTTTTCTCATTTGTCGGGGATTCTCTTGAAAACAAATACGATCCAACGCTGATCATTGGAGCCGACGGACAGCCGTTTGAGTTTTCCCCGTTCGAAATCACCCGGTTTGATTCTTGCGTAAGCAGCGGAATATATAAAAAAATAAAAAAAGCGACTTTAGGCGAGCTTACAGACGCTTTTTTTGCCGAGCGTGAACGCGCAAACCGTGAAAAACAACGCGCACGTGATACCGAGAGACTTCTGAAAAACGTTGAAAACCGTCTCGTTAAAAAGCTGGAGCTTCAGAAAAAGGAGTTGAAGGATACCGAGAAAAAATCCGAATACAAGCATAAAGCAGACCTGATAACGGCAAATATCTATCGCTTCAGGGATAAGGCTGATACCGTATCCGTTATCGACTATGAGGATGACGGAGAGGGAGGCTACACCGAAAAAGAAGTGGTTATAAAGCTTGAGCGCGGACTCACTCTGGCTCAGAATGCCCAGAAGCTGTATAAAAAATACAATAAGGCTAAAAACGCGGAAACGGAAATTATGGCTCAGATCGAAAAAGGCAGCGCAGAACTGGAATATATCCGATCAGTGCGTGACGCTCTGCAGAGAATAAGCTGTCAGGCGGACCTTGAGGAGATACAGAGAGAGCTGCGCGAGGCCGGATACGACAAAGGTCACAATAAAGAAAAGGCAGTGAAAAGCAACGTCAGGGTTCAACCCAAAAACGCGAGGCCGGGGAATCCCGATAAGTATGTTACCTCAGGAGGCTTTACGGTTTTTGTCGGAAAAAACAATCTGCAAAACGATTATATTACATTTAAGCTTGCCTCGAAAAGCGATTTTTGGTTTCATGTCAAAAACCGTCCCGGCTCGCATACGGTTCTGGTATGTGAAGGCAGGGAGCCCTCAACGCTTGATCTTACGGAGGCCGCTGAGCTTGCCGCTTTGAACAGCCGCGCGGCCGGAGAGGATAGGGTTGAAGTTGACTATACCAGGATACGTAACGTGAAAAAGCCGGCGGGGGCAAGACCGGGATACGTAATATACGAGGGATACAATACAGCGTTAGTATCGGCTAAAGGAAAGGGCATCGGATAACGATGGTAAAAAGCGTAATAAAAGAAGCGTACGGAAAAATAAATTTGCTTCTGAAGGTTGGAGGTCTTAGACCTGACGGAAAGCATGAAGTCGCGACCGTTTTGCATAAGGTAGCTCTCTATGATACCGTAAGGGTCACGTTGAGGGACGGAGAAGGGATATTCATAAAATGCGATGATAAGAACGTTCCGACGGACAGCCGAAATCTATGCTTTACGGCGGCGGAAAAGTATTTTGCCGCCGCCGGGGTTTCATCGGCGGTTACGGTAGAGATAGAAAAACGCATACCTGTTACCGGAGGTATGGGTGGCGGAAGCTCCGACTGCGCCGCGACGCTCCTTGCGCTAAACGAAATATGCGGTGCGCTTTCATTTAAAGAAACGCTGCATATAGCTCGAGGTCTTGGTTCGGATGTACCCTTTTTTATGTATGACTATCGCGCAATGATTGGGCGCGGAAGCGGCGATGATGTTACCCCGTGTCCGGAAATAAAAGGCGAGCTATACGGTCTTTTCGTTATACACGGTAAAAAGGAATCTACGGCGCGCGCGTACGCTTTGCTCGACGAGCTTAAAAAAAGCGAAATAAATTCTGATTTGGTTTTGACCCGTAAAACGGATATAATGCTTGAAATGCTAAATAAAGGGAAGATTACGGGAATAATTGACGCTTTGGAAAATGATTTTGAGATATCTGCCGAACATTATAATACTGTAAAAGCCGAGCTTGAGGGGCTTGGATGCGGAAAAACGCTGCTATGCGGAAGCGGGCCGACGATATGCGGATTATTCACTGATATAAACGCCGCCGATTACGCTTATAATCATATAAAATATCCGTCGCTTATCTGTAGAATAAATTAGTCACGTTTTTTGATCTTTCTAAAATATCTCGGAAAACTTTTAATAAACGGAGAACTTTTCAAAAAAGTTCTCCATTACAGCCTGTAGAAAAGGTCAATTCGCCCCAAATAATACACAAAAAGTTTTTGGTCAAAGGGCAAAGCCCCTGTCCTCCTTTGCGGAGGACGAAAATTTCCTCCAAAAAAAGGAACTTAGCGTGAAAGATATGTTTGATCGCATCAGGACGCAGACGGTTTCACGCATAAATTTTTTTGCTTTGCAAAACACGAAAATTTATCGTATCTATTAAAAACCGGTCAAACCGGTTAAAAAACGATCAAAACGGTTTTGATAATTAAAATATCCCGGTGGGACGTCTTCCGGTGGAGAATCGTCGTCGACACAATGGGAACCGTTTTGCACGGGTTCCTCAATGCGGCGTATCGCGCCGCATAAGGCTTCCGCGTTTGTGCATGTGCTTGCCGGTTTTCGACAGACTTAAGGGGCTGTCGCAAAAGCATTATAAGATGCGAGAGCGGCAGCTCTCTCATTCCTGTTTGCACAGGGATCGGCATTCAAAACAAAAAAAGCCTCTGTTGGAGGCAATATTAAGGACGACAAAAG
>CALYAD010000073.1 GCA_944393415.1 uncultured Clostridia bacterium
CCTCTTTCATCTGAACTTCTCCCTTTTAACGTTAATATTTTCGTATACCGGGATTTGCTTCTTGATATGGGTATTTTTTCGTATTTATCTGTGTTTATTATATATTATTTTCACAGATTTGTCAATAATATTTGTTCATTTTTAGTAATTTTATTTCCCGGGATATAAATATCCTGATGTTAAAAGCAATAAATTATACCTATATCCACCGGCACATAAAAAGAATATTATTTGGCAGCCTTGGGCGATAAACGCGTGAAACCGCACAAACGCTGACTCGATTTAATGTTAATTTCACGCTGATTTGATACACAGTAAAACAGGTTCCTCGGTGAAAAAGGAACCTGTTAGTGTTTTATCTTATAGCGCAAGTAAGAATCCGTCAGTCTGTAAGCCCGGTTTTAGACGCAGAGTTTGCGATGACAATATTCATATACGGTCGGGCAAAATAATATAAACGGCGTTTTTAAATTATGCTTCAGCAATCATTTTTCAAAGGCGGCTTAGGAAGTCTGACAAGAACCGTATCCGCACCTATACGCTCAACCTGCTCCCATCTTATTATATGGTATTGGCACTTTGAAAACGGTTTATGCGGCTTAGGTATAAAAATGCAGTTTATCCTTCCGCAAAGCGTGTCTATCTCGAGATCGGTAATATGCCCAAGACGGCAACCGTCGCAGGTATTTATTACCTCTTTTCTGCAAAGATCAGAAAACCTGACCGGAAGAGAAGGTGATTTCAGCATATCGTATCGTCACCACCCTTTAAAGCAATATGCAGATAAGTCCGCCGCTGCCCTCGTTTATTATTTTTTCAAGCGTCTCGCCAAGCTTTTTACGCGCGTCCTCCGGCATGTTGTCAAGCTTGGAGTGCAGTCCCTCGGTTATCAGCTCATACAGAGTTTTCCCAAAAAGATTTGAGCTCCATATCTTTACGGGATCCTCTTCAAACTCCTGCATAAGATAACGTATCATATCCTCCGACTGCTGTTCGCTTCCTACTATCGGATTTATTTCAGTGTCTATGTTGGCTTTAATCATATGGATAGACGGAGCGGACGCCCTTAGTCTTACTCCGTAACCGCCTCCCCGCTTTATTATCTCGGGATCGGCGAGAGTAAGATCCTGTACCTCAGGCATAACTATACCGTAACCGGTCTCCTCAACCGCGTCCAGCGCCTCCGCGATCTTGTCGTACCGTTCCTTTATTCTGGACAGATCGCGCATCTGTGTGACGAGCTCCTCCTCGTTTTCGATAGAAAATCCGGTAAGCTCGCTTATCACCTTGTAGTAAAGCTTATCCTTGAGCTTGACCTCGAGATGCGCTATACCGCTTCCGCAGTCCGTTGAGGTAATAAAAGCGTCCTTTATATGCTCATGCTCGAACAGAGCGTTGAAGGCGGACGGTATCTCTCCGAGCTTTCGAATGTTTTTCGCGCAGTCTCCTATCGCTTCCCGCAGGGATTTTATAAGCCAATGCTCGGAATCCAGCGCGGAGGTCCATGCCGGAAGCTCGACGTCTATCATTCTTATCGGGAATTCAAGCAGAAGAAGCTCCATAAGATGACGGATGTCGTCGGCGTTAAGCTCAAGCGCGCTTACAAGCGCCACAGGAGCGCCGTAATCCTTTTCAAGCTCCAGAGCCAGATTTATCGCCGCCTCGCTGCCCGGCTCGGCGGAGTTAAGGAGTATTGCGAAAGGCTTGCCGATAGATTTAAGCTCGTTTACCACTCTCTTTTCCGCTTCCTCATATACCGAACGCGGAAGCTCTCCTATGGTTCCGTCTGTCGTGACCATTATTCCCACGGTTGAATGCTCGAAAATAACCTTTTTGGTTCCGGTTTCGGCCGCAACCTCAAACGGCATAGGTTCCTCCGACCAAGGGGTAAGGACCATTCTGCTGTGTCCGTTTTCCATAGTTCCGAGAGCCTCCGGCACGACATAACCAACACAGTCCGCCAGCTTTACCCTCATTACCGTGGAATCCCCGAGATCGATCTCCACCGCCTTATCCGGCACAAATTTAGGCTCGGTAGTCATGACCGTCTTTCCGGCGGCTGTCTGTGGCATCTCGTCTCTCGCTCTGTCACGCTCAAAGCTGTCAGTCATATTCGGAAGCACTATCTGCTCCATAAAACGTTTTATAAATGTAGATTTCCCGGTCCTCACCGGACCCACGACACCGATATAGATATCCCCGCCAGTACGTTCGGCGATATCCCGGTAAATGTTCTGAGTGTTAGCCATGTCTGCTCCTCCGCATATTTTTGCTACAGAATTTTTGTTTGTTCTATGTGTATGCGGACAAAAGAGAAATTATTACATTTTTCAAAACATCTCTGCCACCTGCCGGGATAACGCACGACAATCAGAAAAGCAGCCCTATAAGCGCGCCGGCGATAGCGGAAACAACCGCGTATATTATTGTCTCGTATCTGCTGAGAGGAGCGCGCTCGAGTCTCGTTATACGCTCTCCCTGACTTATCTGCTCCCTAAGCATGCTTTTCATAGTTACCGCGAGCTCTCTGACGCTTAAAGAAAGCTCCGAGATGGTTTTCGTCTGTTCCTCCTGTACTCTCAGACGCCGCGAAAGCTCGACTATCCGGTTTTCGTGATCATTGAGCTCAAGCATCAGATCACGCTGTTCGTTTTCCTCAATCATAATAATCCCCCATGCTGCCCAAGGCAGCACAAAATAGGCATGAAAAATTTTCGGGCTTCGCTTTGCGAAGCAAAAAGCGTTTAGCTTTTTAGAAAATTTGGGCGTGAAATTATCTGCATTTTGATGCGATCAGATTGATCTTTCACGCTAATCCCCCATGCCGCCAAAGGCGGCTAAAAAACCGTTTATATCGGTTTTTAACCGTTTATATCGGTTTTAATAAATACGAAAAATTTTCGTGTTTTGCATAGCAAAAATAATTATGCGTGAAACCATCCGCATTCTGATGCGATATAATATATTTTTCACGCTACCGCACCTTTCGGTTGAAAGTCAGAAAATAAAGCTTATATCGTCAGTCGTCCGCCTTGTCCTTACTGTCCTCTGATAACCCGTATACGGTTACTCCGTCGGTAGGTATAACAACGGGATCCACCGCGGTTTCATATTTGCTTTGATGTGAGGAATCGACCCCTGGACGGG
Source organism: uncultured Clostridia bacterium (assembly GCA_944393415.1). Lineage (GTDB taxonomy): Bacteria > Bacillota > Clostridia > Oscillospirales > CAG-272 > SIG673. The sequence goes on from CALYAD010000073.1 coordinate 3,148, forward strand.
TATAAAACAGAAAATCATCGTTTATCGCCATACCGTCGGATATCAAAAATTCCCTTGGTTCGGGATTTATAAAGTAGACCTCATACCACAAAATAAATGAATATACGGTGTAAAGCAAGCCGGAGCAGTCTGTTTTTCCGTTTGCGTGCTCGTCAAGCATGGAAAGCAGCTTTTCCGCTTCAAAAAACTTCGCGCATACCTCTCCCTCAAATGCCCGACGTACAATATCACGATACTTTGGCTTCCTTAGCCAGATACCGAACGGATGGCGAGTAATTCTTTTTTCCGCATAATCATCTGTCGTGTTTGTAAAATAATGATCCGATAAGGCTGAAAGCACGTGCTTTACGCTTGATCCGTGTACGAGAAGCTTGTCTGATAGTGCTTGAGAGACTCCGAGCACCCTGAGATCGAGAAAAGGCACACGATACTCGACTGAGCTTGCCATTGTCATTTTGTCAGCCTTGTCCAGCGTTGAAAGCGGGAGGCTCAGACTGAGAGAGATATGCATTTTCCTCCGTACGGGACTCTCATCATAGCACTCACGCAGATATTTGTCGGTGACCGCTCGGGAGGGTACGGTTTTTTTGTATTCATCGCTCAGGATGGAGTAAGCCTCTCCCGCGGACATAACATAATCTATGAGGTCGGAGTTTGATATTTCCGGATCCCTGTGTCGCAGTGTCAGATAACCGGACTTCTTTCCCTGTGACCCGGAATCTCCGAAAAGCTCTTTTGCGCCTTCGCCTCCCAGTAGCACCTTAACCTCCGAGGAAGCGTGTCGCGCCAATATATATGCTGATACCGCGTCTGTCACGGCGATGGGCTCGTCGCTGTGGTACTGTACCTGAGGCAGCGCGCTGAAGAACTCGTCCGCGCCGATTTCATATTTATCGGTATCGGGAGTAATCGCAGCGCTTTGCGCAGTCTGATCGGAAAAACAAACGGAGTACTTTTTTTCCGGCTTCGCTATTTCGGTTATAAGCGCGGAGGCAAGATCACCCGAGCGCTGAACGCCAATGTGAACGTCGCCCATCATTTGCTCCTTTACGGTTTCTTCTATCACCTGACGTACCGCGGCGCCGGCGGAATCAAGTTTTTTTACTTTTTTACATTCCTCCGCATTCGCGCCGAAAAAACGATAGCTTCGGAAGCTTCTGCCGCTGTAGCTTGGTAAATCGAAAAAACGCGTGATTTCAGGGCTTTTGCCGTCGTAAAACAGGCAGTGACCGGGCATTAAGCGTTTAACTCCCAGAAACGCGGTCTCTTCTGTCGGGATATAACCGAACTGCAAATAAAGCGGCAGCAAGCTGTAGTCGAACTCTCTGCGGAAGCCGGGGTGTGCCGAAAAAGCCTTGATCTCAGAGGCAAACAAAAGGCATTCGTCTGAAAATGCGTAATAGAACGGCTTTACCCCGAACGGATCCTTCGCGCAGAAAATAGTTTTTTTCAGTCGATCGTAGAATACAAAGGAATACATGCCTCGCAGATGTCTGAGCGCGTCTCTTCCATAGGCTACGCACATATATAAGAGCACTTCGGCATCTGACGACGTTATAAATCGCGCCCTGTGCTTTTCGATAAGCTCGGAGCGCAGCTCTTTATAGTTATAGATTTTTCCGTCAAAAAGCAAAAGATAACGGCCGTCACGGCTAAGCATAGGCTGTTCGCCGTTTGCGTGATCGATTATTTTAAGACGGCAGAAACCGGCGGAGAATTTCTCGTCGGAGTAATAGTCGTGGCTGTCAGGACCGCGGTGCCGTATCCTGTCGGTCATGGAACGAACTATTTCCTCGCCTTTTCCATAATATTTTTTGTTTTTATCGTAAAAGCCTGCAAATCCGCTCATATATTTGACCATCCCTTTGCCGGTAGAAAATTTTCAAGTAACTGATTCTGAGAGCATTATTCCCGTTCTTTCTTATAAATATTCTCAAATATCGGTAAGGTCAGCGAAATTGAAGCTTAGGGGCAGTCGGTTTTATGTACGGAAAAAACCGCAATTATGAAAATTTTACAATAGTTATATATATTTTCCCGAAAATTTATGATAAAATATTTCCATTAACCGACACACTGCTGTGTGGTCGATAAGAAAGGAAATCGGGAAAATGGATCTCGGGGAGTGCAGAAAAGAAATAGATCAAATAAATAATGAGATGCTTGAGCTTTTCATAAAGAGGATGGAGATATCAAAGGCTGTCGCGGAATATAAGCTTGAAAATTCACTTCCGATATTAAATCACGCCCGTGAAAGGGATATTCTTCATGATATGACTGTCAAGGCCGGGGAAAAGTACGGAAATTATGTTAAGGTTCTGTATTCGGTGCTGCTCGATCTGAGCCGCAGCTACCAAAGCGCGCTGATGTCGGGAAGTACATCCGTTTCGGATGCGATTACCGGCACGCTTGAGTCTTCTCCGAAGCTGCTGCCGAAAAATACCGAGGTAGCGTGTCAGGGCACGGAAGGAGCTTATTCACAAATAGCCGCGGATAAGCTGTTCGGGCTTGAAAAAATAAAATATTATAAAACGTTTGAAGATGTTTTCAAGGCGGTTCGGGACGGCGTTTGCTCTTACGGAGTCCTTCCTATAGAAAACAGCACGTACGGTACGGTCGTCGAGGTATACGACCTTATGAAAAAATACAGCTTTCAGATAGTAAGAGCCGTAAGGCTGCCTATACGCCACGCGCTTCTTGCTCCGAATGGAGTCAGGCTTGAGGATATCAGGGAGGTAATATCTCATCCACAGGCCTTAGGTCAGTGCGGGGAATTTTTTTCCTCTCATCCGGACATAAAGGTGACTACCGGCGTAAACACGGCTTTGTCCGCCGAGTACGTGGCAGGCTCGGGACGCAGAGACATAGCGGCGATAGCTTCCCCCGAATGCGCAGAACTTTACGGCTTAACGGTTCTGAGTAAGGATATACAGAACGCCGCCATAAATACCACGCGGTTTATTTGTATTTCTAAGGACGCGTGCATATTCCCCGGAGCAAATAAGATAAGCATTATGCTGACGCTTCCGCATACTCCCGGCTCTCTTTACAACACGCTTGCCAAATTTACCGCTCAGGGGTTGAATCTTACAAAGCTTGAGAGCCGTCCGATCGCGGGCACCGATTTTGAAGCTCAATTCTATTTTGACTTTGAGGCTTCTCCGTACGACAAGAATGTTCTTGCGCTTTTAGACGATCTTTCCCGTGATTGCGAAAGCTTTTCGTTCCTCGGAGCATACTCGGAAAACTGAAAAGAGGTATAAGATATACTTAAAAGCTTGAATGAATTCTCATAACATTCGAGTTGACAAAAGCCGAAATTTATGGTATAATATATTATTAACTATGATTTTATAACTATTTAAGGGAAGCTGCAGGCTCGAGGGCGATGAGGATAATAGGTATAGACCCGGGATACGCCATTGTGGGGTTTGGAATAATTGAATGCAGAGCGCTTGATTTCAGGACGGTGGACTACGGAGTTATAACCACTCCGTCAAAGCTGCCGATAGAAGAGAGGCTTGAAATTATATATAACGATCTCGGTACGCTGCTTGACAGGTACAGACCGGAGGAAATGGCTGTGGAGGAGCTTTTTTTCAACACCAACCATACCACCGGAATTCCGGTAGCTGAGGCGAGGGGCGTTATACTGCTTTCGGCAAGACAGCATGGGATTGGGGTATTTGAGTATACGCCGCTCCAGGTCAAGCAGTCGGTGGTGGGTTACGGACGCGCCGAAAAGCACCAGGTGATCTCTATGACGACATCGATTCTGAAGCTTCCGAAGCCACCAAAGCCGGACGACGCCGCCGACGCATTGGCAATAGCGGTATGTCACGGGAACACCGGAGGCTCAGCACTGAGAAAATATTACAATATCAGGTAAAGCCGTGTTTGAGACAGAATTTCAAAAATGCGGTTTTAACGTTATTACGGTTGGATCCAAGGACGTAATGATCGCGTCAGAATACCGGCGATTTCAGACAGCTGCCTGAAGTCTGTATGGAGGAGTGGAATAAAAATGTATTATTATCTGAACGGAACTCTTGCCGCGCTTGAGGCGGGACAGGCTGTTATAGACTGCGGAGGCGTCGGATATCTGTGTATAATCAGCGCAAGGACAGAGCAAAAGCTGGCTTCTTTTATCGGAAAGGGCGCGAAGCTGTTCACATATCTATCTGTGCGTGAGGACGCTATGGAGCTTTTCGGCTTCTGTGACAGAGAAGAGCTGACGACCTTCAAGCTGCTTATATCAGTGTCGGGAGTTGGCGCGCGTACTGCCCTCGGTATTCTGGGAGCCGTTGCGCCGGAGAAATTCGCTTACGCCGTTTCGGTGGGAGACGTCAAGGCGATCAAGGCGCCGGGAGTCGGTCCGAAAATCGCCGCGCGTATCATATTGGAGCTTAAGGATAAGATATCCAAAGAGGCCGGGGCGGATCTATCTGTTCCGGATAACGTTACCGGCGTCGGAGACTCCGGGTCGGGAAATAAGCTGACCGAGGCGAGAACGGCTCTGATGGCACTCGGTTATACCAGAGCCGAAGCCGACGCTTTGATCGGAAAGATAGATTGCTCGAAGCTCGGGGTAGAGGATATAATCAGGGAAGCCCTGAAACGAATGTAATAAATGCGGGATATTTTTCTGAAAAACGGAATGAGATTTTCACGCTTAATTATATTTTCCATTAAAAAAGTTTTTGGGGAGCAAAGAACCCCTTTTTGAAAAAAGGGTTCTGAGAAAAATCTGACAAAAGGCTGTTCTGAGTAAGAAAGGGATGGTAAGAATGATGAGTATTGAAATGAATGACGAAAGCGATTTTGACTTTGAGAGCAGGATCGTCAGTTCATCCTATTCCGGAGAGGCGGACGCCGATACAGAGCTTTCGCTCAGACCAAAGACCTTAGACGAGTATATTGGGCAGGAAAAGGCAAAGGAAAACCTGAAGGTATATATTGAGGCGGCGAAAAAACGCGGTGAGGTGCTTGATCACGTGCTTCTGTACGGTCCTCCCGGACTTGGAAAAACAACGCTTTCGGCTATAATAGCCAACGAGATGGGGGTCAATATAAGGGTCACTTCCGGTCCTGCCATAGAAAAGCAGGGCGACCTTGCCGCGCTGCTTACGAATCTGGGTGAAAACGACATACTTTTTATAGATGAGATACACCGTTTGCAGCGTTCGATAGAGGAAATACTTTATCCGGCGATGGAGGATTATTCCCTTGATATAATAATCGGGAAAGGACCGTCCGCGCGAAGCATCAGACTTCCTCTGAACCGCTTTACCCTTATCGGGGCTACGACCCGCGCGGGACAGCTTTCAACTCCTCTGCGTGACCGTTTCGGCGTCATACTCAAGCTTGAGCTTTATACCCCGGAGGAGCTTGCAAAAATAGTCAAGCGTTCGGCGGGTCTGCTTGAGATCGGAATAGAGGACGCCGGCGCGGAGGAGATCGCGTCGCGTTCAAGAGGGACGCCGCGTATAGCAAACCGACTTCTTAAACGGGTGCGTGATTTCGCCCAGGTCAGAGGAAGCGGTAAGATAGACAGAGAGATAGCGGATTTTGCGCTCGGAAAGCTTGAAATCGACCGTTTGGGGCTTGACAATATAGACAGAAGGATGCTGGAGACCATAATAAAATTCTATGACGGAGGCCCTGTGGGGCTTGATACACTTGCGGCGACGGTAGGCGAGGAGGCGGTGACGCTTGAGGACGTTTACGAGCCGTATCTGATGCAGATTGGCTTTCTGAGCCGTACCCCAAGAGGCAGATGCGTGACAAGGCTCGCGTATGAGCATCTCGGTCTTCCGGTGCCCTTAAAGCAGAAAAAGCTTATAGAGGGGCAGATCGGACTGTTTGATCCCGAAGCGGGCGAATGAAATGCTGTCTGCCATTATAAGGGCGGTTATAGACTTGAAAATAAGTTTACCGGCTCCGTTTTTTTATCCGGAAGATGCGGAAACCGACTTGGGAAAGGAAAGGTCATAAAAATGTGGGCTGAAAGGTCGTGGCGGGATTATGAGCTGCTTGACGCGTCCGATGGAGAGCGTCTCGAGCGTTGGGGAAAGTATGTGCTGATACGTCCGGATCCGCAAGTTATATGGAAAGGCATGAAAAAGCATCCTATGTGGAAAAAGGCGGACGCGGTCTATACTCGTTCAAAAGCCGGAGGCGGTCACTGGTCTGAAAACAGGCTGCCGCAGGAATGGAGAGCGAATTTCACGCTTGCCGGAGAAAAAGAGGTGTCGTTTATCATACGCCCGACGGGCTTCAAACACACCGGACTGTTTCCGGAGCAGGCGGCAAACTGGAATTGGTTTTATCCCCTGATAAAAAATTCCGGCAGACATATAAAGCTTCTCAACCTTTTCGCATACACAGGAGGTGCTTCGGTCGCCGCAGCAGCGGCGGGAGCGGAGGTCTGCCATGTGGACGCATCCAAGGGTATGGTGGCTCAGGCAAAGCAGAACCTGGCTATAAGCGGACTTGCGGACGCGCGCGTCCGCTATATTGTTGATGATTGCCGCAAATTCTGTGAAAGAGAGCTCAGGCGCGGAACCCGTTATGACGCGGTGATAATGGATCCCCCGTCATATGGCCGAGGTCCGGGCGGAGAGGTCTGGAAGCTGGAGGACTGTATCTTTGAGCTTATCAGGCGGATATCCGGCTTGCTCAGCGACAGGCCGCTGTTTTTCCTGCTGAATTCTTATACTACCGGATTGTCCGCGGCTGCCGTCGGATATATGCTGGACGCCGCTCTGTGTCCTCGTGCGGGAGGTAAGACGGAGACGGGCGAGCTGGGGCTTTACGTTACGCAAACCGGCGGGATACTGCCATGCGGCTCGTCGGCACGGTGGACTTGTTTCTAAAATCAGTCCGACTCTCAAAATAATCTGAAAATAAACATGTAAAACCGGCGTAAAGGAAAGAAATTTTATGAGTGAAAAAACACCGTTTATAAAGCTTGAAAATGTTTTCTATTCATATGAAAGCGATGACGAGACCGTACCGCTGCCGCCGGTCCTGAAAAATATAAATTTGGAGATAGAGAAGGGGACTTTTGTCGCGCTTCTCGGTCATAACGGGAGCGGCAAATCTACGCTGGCAAAGCTGATAAATCTGATACTTCTTCCCACTGAGGGCAGGATAACCATTGACGGAAAGGATATTACCGCATCCGAAGCCCTGACCGAGGACGAGGTATACGACGTTCGACGCAAGATAGGCATGGTCTTTCAAAACCCGGATAATCAGCTCGTTGCCACTGTCGTTGAGGAGGACGTGGCTTTCGGACCGGAGAATCTCGGTATAGAGCCGTCGGAAATAAGGAAACGGGTTGACGATGCGCTTGAGACAGTGGGAATGTCTGCGTATAAAAAGCATTCCCCGCATCAGCTGTCCGGGGGGCAGAAGCAGCGGATAGCGATTGCCGGTATCATAGCGATGATGCCGGAATGTATCGTTTTTGATGAATCGACCGCGATGCTGGATCCCGGAGGAAGAAAAGAAGTTATGAATACTATAGAAAAGCTGAATCGCGAAATGGGGATAACGATTATACTTATCACCCATAATATGGATGAGGCGATAAAAGCCGACAGAGTGGTCGTTATAAATGACGGAGTGATATATATGGACGGAACCCCGAAGGAGGTATTTTCCGATGTACAGCGTCTGCGTACAGTAGGACTGGATGTTCCTCAGGTGACGGAGGTAATGTACGAGCTGCACGGCATGGGTATGCCGGTCGATTATACGGAGCTCGACGAAAAAAAGTGCGCGGATGCGCTCGCGGAGCTGCTGAGGAAAAAGCCGGGTTAAAAACGGCTTGGAGGATAAAGGATTTACTTAAGGAGTGGCGGCAATGAAAGCGCTTGAGCTAATTGATATAGTTTATACCTACAGCAAAAATACCCCGTTTGAGAAAACGGCGCTTGATAAGGTTTCGGTCTCCTTTGAGGCTGGCAGGATAAACGGGCTGATAGGTCACACCGGAAGCGGGAAATCCACGCTCGTGCAGATGATGAACGGGCTTCTTCGCCCGGACAGCGGCGAGGTGCTTCTGTTCGGCAAGAGCATATGGGAGGAACCTAAAAAGATAAGGGACGTCCGATTTAAAGTCGGGCTGGTTTTCCAATACCCGGAATATCAGCTGTTTGAAGAGACCTGTGAAAAGGATATTGCCTTCGGACCGAAAAACATGGGGCTTGACGCGCAGGAGATCGATCGCAGGGTTAAGAGCGCGGCGCAGTTTGTGGGACTTGACGAGAGTCTGCTGGTTAAATCTCCGTTTGAGCTTTCGGGAGGACAGAAACGGCGTGTGGCGCTTGCGGGAATCATGGCAATGGAGCCGGAGGTTCTGATACTTGACGAGCCGGCGGCGGGACTCGATCCGATTGGGAGAGAGGAGATATTCGGCGGTATACGGAGCTATCAGAGGTCAAGGAACAACACGGTTATAATAGTAAGCCACAGTATGGAGGACGTGGCGGCGTACTGCGATAATATTACGGTACTCAGTGAGGGAAAGCTTTTTATGAGCGGAAGCTGTGCGGAGGTGTTCGAGCATGAGTCCGAGCTTACGGAAATGGGACTCGGCGTTCCGCAGATAACTCGTTTTATACGTATGCTCCGTGATGCGGGAGTAGAGCTCAGACGGGATATATATACAGTGGAAGACGCCGTCTCGGCGATCAAGGAATACGCGGGTCGGCGGTAAGTCTTGCAGAAAGGTCGCACATATTCAAATGATAAAGGACATAACTCTCGGGCAGTTTTTCCCCGGGGATTCGCTTCTTCACCGGGCAGACCCGCGTATGAAGATAATAACGGCTCTTATATATATCGTTTTCGTCTTCGTGGCAAAAGCGACTCTGGCATATCTGTTTGTCATACTGTTTACGCTTTTTCTGGTGTTTATAAGCCGACTCAGATTCAGAATAATACTCAAAGCGCTGAAACCGGTAATATTTATAATGGTATTCACCGCGTTTTTCAATATTTTCTGGACGCGCGGAGAAGGAGAACCGCTTTTTTCGTACGGTATAATCAGAATATATAAGGAGGGAATATGGTTTGCCGTTATGATGGTGCTGCGGGTCGCCTGCGTTCTGGCGGGAAGCTGTGTTTTGCTGACCTATACTACATCTCCCATAGCTCTTACCGACGGTCTTGAAAGGCTTCTTGCCCCACTGAAGAAAATACATCTTCCGGTTCATGAGTTTTCCATGATGATGACGATAGCACTGCGTTTTATACCGACGCTTGTGGAGGAGACGGACAAAATAATGAGCGCCCAGAAGGCAAGAGGCGCGGATTTCTCCTCGGGCGGCATTATAAAGCGCGCAAAAGCCCTGCTTCCGGTGCTTATACCGTTGTTCGCATCCTCCTTCAGAAGAGCAAGTGAGCTGGCGACGGCGATGGAATGTCGCTGTTACCGCGGAGACAAGGGCAGAACCCGTATGACTACGCTCCGCTACTCTATGACGGATCTCGCGCTGCTGCTTCTGCTCTTGTTTTTCGGCGCCGGAGTGATACTGATCAATATTTTTCTGCCTCATATTCTAAGCTTCGGTATCTGAAACAAAAATACTATAACAGTCCGTCTGACCCGGCGCGAAAGCTTTCGGAAATGGGACTGATTCATTGTTTTTGCCCGCCTTTTTCAAAAGGCGGTGGGGTCAAGGCCCCTGTCGTCCTCTGCGGAGGGTTTACCGTTTTTTCGACAGGCTGAGGGGTACTTCTTTCAAGAAGTACCCCTTAAAGATTTAAAAAAATCGGAAATTAACAAATAGTTAATAAAATCGTCTTTAATAACACATAATATAGTGGTAGAATTTATATCGTTAGCACTTGAGACATACGAGTGCTAAAAACACGGCACACAACCAAGGTGAAAGTAATGCAGAAAGAACCATCGCAGGAGCTTGACCAACGCCGCAGAATGATACTCAAAGCGGTGGTGGAAGCTCATATCAAAAGCGGAGAACCGGTAGGGTCAAAGCTGCTTGCCGAAATGCTTCCGGTTACTCTCTCACCCGCTACCATAAGAAACGTCATGGCGGAGCTCGAGAAGCTCGGTTATCTTGAGCAGCCGCATACCTCAGCCGGACGGATACCGTCCAGCAAGGGTTACAGACTGTACGTTAACGAGCTTATGAACGGCTACCTGCTGACAAGCGCTGAGCAAAACGAAATTGACAGAGCCGCTTCAAAGCGTCTGGTCGGAATAGATAATCTGCTTAAAGGAGCCGCAGAAACCGTTTCCAATCTTACAAATTATACCGCGCTCGCGGTCAAGCCGCGTCACAGGAGAGTTCTTGTAATAAATTTCAAGCTGCTCCCGATGAACGATTTCGGAGTACTGATGGTGATGCAGACCTCTGTCGGGATAGTTAAGACGAGGTTCGTCGAGGTAGGATTTAAGGTAAGCGAGGAGATGTCCGCAAAGCTGGAGGAAACTCTGAACGAATTCCTGACCGGAGTGAGCGTTGAGGACGTGAACGCCTCTTTGGTTTCCGAAATGGAAAGAGAGCTTTCCGTTTACGCTCCGCTTCTCATACCGATCATGCGGGCGTTTATGGAGGAGATAGGTACGCTCAACGGCGGAGAGCTTCGCATGGAGGGCGTCGACAAGATGCTTAAATATCCGGAGTATTCCAATCTCGAAAGCTTAAAAGGCCTGCTCGGACTGCTTGAAAAAAAGGATTACATCCTGAACGTGGTCTCCGGCGCGCGTAACGACGAGGTAAACATCTATATTGGACCGGAAAGCGAGGAGGAACACCTCAAAGGTACCTCTTTGGTATTCCGGACAATATCGGAAAACGAGATACCGGTAGCGGCGATAGGCGTTATAGGTCCGTGCAGGATGGACTATCCTAAGGTCATATCGACTGTGGAATATTTATCGGATAAAATATCGGACGCTATAAAGAACGACAGTAATAAATAAATGAAAGGAACGGCTGGGAATGTCAGAGGAAAAGGATTTGAACGGCGCGGAAAATACCGCGGATACCGATACCGTGAAGGAAACGGAAAACATCTCATCAGAAACCGGAAAGCCTCCCAAAGACTCTAAGAAAAGCGAAAGAAAAAAGGAAAGAGAGCTTGAGGCGGAAAATATTAAATTAAAGGAAGCCTTGGAAAAAGCCGAAAACGAAAAGGCTGAGACCGAGGATAAATACAAAAGAATTTTAGCGGAATACGATAATTTCAGAAAACGCACCGCAAAGGAAAAAGAGGGTATATATTCCGACGCATACGGAGACGCTATTAAAGAAATACTTCCTGTTATAGATAATCTTGAAAGAGCCGCGGCGTGCAGCGAGGGAGAAATACTCAAGGGTGTACAGATGACGCTGAATCAGTTCAGAGACACACTCTCAAAGCTTGGTGTTGAGGTTATTGAGGCCAAAGAGGGAGATCCGTTTAATCCGGATCTTCATAACGCGGTCATGCACACCGAAAATCCGGACATGGGCGAGAATACCGTGTCCGCGCTCCTGCAGAAGGGGTACAAAAAAGGCGACAGAATATACCGTTACGCCATGGTGGCCGTGGCAAATTAATTAAAAAATATATATTAAACAATTCGAAAATAAAAATTCACTATAAATGCCGCGTCATACGGCGGGAAAGGACATATATTATGGGAAAGATAATCGGAATTGACTTAGGTACAACAAACTCCTGCGTTGCGGTATTCGAGGGCGGAGAGCCTATCGTTATACCCAATCCCGAGGGAGCGAGAACGACACCTTCTGTGGTGGCGTTCAAAAATAACGAAAGACTTGTCGGGCAGGTTGCCAAAAGACAGGCTATAACCAACCCCGACAGAACTATACTCTCGATAAAAAGAGAGATGGGAACGACATATAAGGTAAATATAGACGGGAAAACCTACACTCCTCAGGAGATATCGGCAATGATACTCCAGAAGCTTAAGGCGGACGCCGAAGCTTATCTCGGCACACCGGTAACCGAGGCTGTGATCACCGTTCCCGCGTATTTCTCCGACGCGCAGCGTCAGGCGACAAAGGACGCGGGTAAGATCGCCGGTCTCGACGTAAAGCGTATAATCAATGAGCCTACCGCGGCGGCTCTCGCATACGGAATGGATAAAGAAACCGACCAGAAAATAATGGTGTTCGATCTTGGCGGAGGTACGTTCGACGTTTCTCTGCTTGAGATAAGCGACGGAGTTTTCGAAGTGCTTGCCACCGCAGGTAACAACCGCCTCGGAGGCGATGATTTCGATAAGAGGATAATTGACTGGATAGCCGATTCCTTCGCAAAGGAGAACGGCGGTATTGATCTTCGGAACGACAAGATGGCGCTCCAGAGGCTCAAGGAAGCGGCGGAAAAGGCAAAAATAGAGCTTTCCGGACTTATGAGCGCCAATATCAATCTGCCTTTTATCACTGTCGATTCTACCGGACCGAAGCACTTTGAGGCTACGCTTACCCGCGCCGAGTTCAACAGAATAACCGCCGATCTTGTTGAGGCGACGATGAAACCGACAAAGCAGGTGCTTTCAGACGCCGGGTTATCCGTTTCCCAGATAGACAAGGTTCTGCTGGTCGGAGGTTCCACGCGTATACCTGCGGTTCAGGACGCCGTCAAGAGCTTTATCGGCAAGGAGCCGTTCAAGGGTATAAACCCGGACGAGTGCGTCGCGATCGGCGCGGCGATACAGGCGGGCGTTCTCGGAGGAGAGGTCAAGGATCTGCTTCTGCTTGACGTTACCCCGCTTTCCCTTGGTATCGAAACGCTCGGCGGAGTTTTCAATAAGATAATTGAAAGAAACACCACGATACCGGTAAAGAAAAGCCAGATCTACTCTACCGCTTCCGACGGCCAGACTTCGGTTGAGATACACGTCCTTCAGGGTGAGCGTGAGATGGCTAAGGGCAATACCACGCTCGGACGCTTCAGCCTCGACGGTATCGCTCCTGCTCCGAGAGGAGTGCCTCAGATAGAAGTTACCTTCGATATAGACGCAAACGGAATAGTCAATGTTACCGCTAAGGACAAGGGCACCGGCAAGGAACAGCATATCACGATAACCTCCTCTACCAACATGAGCAAGGAAGATATCGATAAGGCGGTAAAGGAAGCCGAAAAGTATGCCGAGGAGGATAAGAAGCAGAAGGAGGCTGTCGATATAAAGAACCGCGCCGATAACCTTATTTTCCAGACCGAGAAAACGCTGGGCGATATTAAGGATAAGCTTCCGGAGTCCGAGCTTACGGACGTAAAGAGCGCGCTTGAAAAGCTTAAGGAGACTGTCAAGGGCGATAACACTGACGCGATCAAAGCGGATACCGAGGCTCTCGAGCAGGCTTTCTATAAGGTCAGCGAAAAGCTTTACGCTCAGTCCGGCACTGCTCAGGGAGGCGCCGATCCAGGCGCGGCTTCCGGTTCTCAGAACACCCAGGACGGCGAGCAAACCTATTATGATCCCGGTTTTGAGGATAAAACCGATAAGTAAAAACCAGGGAGGTTAAGGGGGAACTTTTTGAAAAAAGTTCCCCCTTATTATCCCCTTCAAAAACTTTTCTGAAAGGAATATATAATATTAAACAGGCGGCTTATACCATCTCCGAAACGCTGTGTACATCCCGGCACTCGGCTGAAGTCCGGAAAATTCGGAGACGGCAACGCTTCTTCCCGCCAATATGAAATCATATACTTACCTTTTCCGGAAAGTTTTAGGAAGTTTGTAAGAAACACTTTTTCAAAAGGGTTTCTTACGGAAAAAGATTCAAGGGGGCTGAACAGCCCCCTTTTCAAGTAGTTATTATTTTCCTATACAGGTGTTATGCCGAACAGGGTCGAGAGAATAAAGTCGTTGTAAAACCATCGCACGATACCGAGGGCTCCGTTTGTAACGGCTCCGGGGTCTCCGGAAATAATCATAGGTCCGAAATTAACTATTATAAGCGAAAGTATCCAAGCGATAATCAAACCGAAAAACAAGCCTATTATTCCGCCTACGGTGCTGTTTACAGCCTTAAGCAGTCCTCGGCTGAAAATCAGCTGAAGAATGAGAGTACATATATACAGCAGTAAAAGCGATACAAAAAACACAAGCAGAAATCCAAGAACGTTCGCGAAGAATCCGAGCACGGCATCCGTAGCGTAGTTAACGACCTTTTCCGTGAAATTCTCCGCCCCTTCCGCGAAAGTGACCTGACAGTAATTTTTTATATTGCCCAGCAGAGACTCAAATGGCCCGAAAATACCGCTGAAGCGATCATATTCATTGGCGACCTCCGCCGCCGCGGCGTCTGATATCTTATCCCCCCACATAGCCGAGACCTGCTCGTTTATACGCTCCCTAAAGCCGTCCATGTTGATGAATTTACCGATAATATTCTGAACGGCCTCATGCATCCTGAATTTGAGCGCGAGCACTATTGACGCTATGAACCGAAATGGCTTCAGCATTTTCAGCATCCCACGCCTGAAATTTATCACCACTGTCAACAAAACTACCGCTATAAGGAGAAGATCGAACAGAGTTCCCATTTAGTTATTGCTATTCCTTTCTTTTATATTCTTTATATGACATTAAAAAGCCGCTCTAATACCCGGATATTGAATGACCGATTTTTTTGCTCAGTACTCAACGCGTTTTAAGTACAGCCCCTCAGGCGGAGCCGTCCGCCCTGCCATGTTCCTGCTTTGAGACCTTATTATCCTATCAATATCCTCGGGAGCAAATTTACCGTAAGAAACGTCGGTCAAGGTTCCTGTCATTATCCTTACCATATTATAGAGAAACCCATCTGCGCTCACTGTGAAGACGACATTTCTGCCCTCTCTGCGCACCGACGCCTCTCTGACGGTGCGAACCGTGTCCTTTACGCTTGAACCGCTTGCCATAAAAGCGGAAAAATCATGTTTACCGACAAAAGCCTTTGCCGCTTGATCCATCCTGAGCTCGTCAAGCTCTCTTTTTAAATGCCATGCGCGGCCATACTGAAACGGATCGCGAAAGCTCCCATTGTCTATTACATATTCATATGTTTTGCTCTTTACATTATATCTCGCATGAAAAGAGTTGTCAACCTCTTGAGCGAAAAAAACTGTTACATCTTCGTTAAGTCTTACATTGAGCGCGTACGGTATCCGCTCCGTCGGAATTACAGGCGCGCCCTCCCCGGGCTGAAGCGTGCAGAAATATTCCAAGGCATGTACACCGGCGTCGGTACGGCTGCAGCCTGTCACCGCGACCTCACAGCCATACATTTCCGACGCCGCGCGGCACAGCTCTCCCTGTACGCTTATACCGTTTTTCTGTACCTGCCACCCGCAATAATTATTCCCGTTATACGCTATCTTAAGCAGTATTTTCATTATTCTTTTACAATTGCCGGTGTATTATACTTTTTCGTCAAAATATCGCCAGAAGCCCCGATATCAGTCTACCGTAAGCAACCCGGCAAACGCTCCCGGCTCCACTCCGTCAGGCGCGAAGATAATCTCGACATTTTTCCATATTGATCTGTAAGGACCAAGGTCGATCTCCGCCCATTCTTTTTCGGTTCCGGTGAAATATATTCTTTTCAAAGGGAGATTATAATATAACGAGCCGTCTCTTATTCTCTTAAGCGTCGATGGAAGCACTAACACCCGTACATCCCTTTCATTCATTATATTGCAAAAGCCTATCTCCTCAACACCTTCAGGAAGCCTTATGGAATATATGCCCTCTGATCTCCAGTCATCTAAAAACGCCGATAGATTACTTATCTGTATACCCTCAAAAATTTCTTCCGTCAGACAGAATACCGGAGTTTCCTCTTCAGAAGAAATATCCCAGTTTATATCTGTAATTATATATGTCCCGTCTTCCTGTATTGACAGTCTGATATCGCAATAAGCAACAATATCTATCTCCGATATCGCTCCGCACACAGAGCAGAAGCTTACTCTGTCGGTATATGTTTTACCGTTGTCAAGCATTATTTCAGTGTATCTGTAAGCAGTACTGTGATCTTCAAAATAAAGATCATTACGCTGGATATCTCCGCAGACATCACAGATATAAATCTCATATCCTCTTTCAATACATGTGGACTCGACCTTTTCGCTTATCATGTACTTATGTGAAGCCAACGGAAGCTCCTCCTTCGTGCTTTCTCCGCACTTCTCACAGGTATAGAGATTATATCCGTTCTCAGTGCAGGTAGAAGGAACCGTTTCGATGTATTGCCAGATATGTCCGGTCGCGGGCTCGGTAAGCTGAATTATCCATTTGCAGACGTTGCATCTGTATTCTGTCAGCCCCTCCTCGTCGCAGCCCGGCGCGGTAATGACCTCCTTTACGGCAAGATCGTGAACATTTAGCATGCCGTTTCTTACATATGCCTCATGATAGTCGCTGTACTCGTCCGTCATTTCATAAAGGTATTTGATATCGTAAGTATAATTTCTATAGAAATCTATGAGAAAATATATGCCAAGCTCGTAGTCATATATGCATACCTTTTCATCCGCGTAATATCCACGCTGCTGTAACTGATAATAATATTCGTAAACAAGCGAGAGATAATACCCCGTTTTTTCCTCAGCCATATCCGCGGGTCCGATCGGATATCCGTCAAGCGTCTCCGGCATATTGATATCATAGCCGTTTAGAGCGGCGTCGAACAAAATCATATCGCGCATGGGAAATGTCCGGACAAATTCATCCATCTGTTCGACACTCATATCAAAAAGACTTTCGCTTTCCGGCGCTTTCAAATCCCTTTTGCTGAGCTTTGATATCTTTATTTTGAACCAAGAGTCTGAGAGCTTATCCGATTCGTCTATAATCAGCTTATTCAGCTCAAAAGTAAGGCTTTTTTCAAAGGAAGAAAGCTTAAAGGTCCCCTCCGCCTCTATAGATACGTCTTCGGTCTGAACGTTCAGGCTGAAGCTGTCGTCCTTACCGGTTTCAAGCTTCGCTTTAAAGAGGGGCTCCTCAATGAAGTCCTCTTCCTCTCCTTCTATAACGCCGCAGGAATATTTAGTTCCATCAAACGAAATGCCTTCTCCGCTTTTTTCGTAATCAAATACCAATTTTTCAGTATAATAGAAATCGTTGCTCCCGTTAGTTATTTCTCGGGTTTCGAGCGTCACTTTCTCAGTCGATATTCCAAAATCAAAATCCAGTATCGCCTCGAAGGTATCGTTTTTGCCAAAGCCGTAAGGCGTTTCCGTATTCAATCGAATATATGTGACTTTGCCGCCGCTCACCCTGTATAAGAGCTCCCCGGATATATTACTGAGTTTAAACCTGACTTTCAGGTCTTCGAGAGCTATTATAAGATATTCGATAAATTCTTCACCGTTAACGGAGCTGCCGTCCGAAGCTGTCATATCTATGCTTTTAAAAAATTCTGGCAGCTCCTCGTTTTCCTTCAGCTCGTCTATTACGACATCAACGACGCTTTCAAGCGTTTCCGGATCAAATGAGAACCTTGATTGCCTGTACAGCCACGGCGCTTCCGAGGAGAACCCGAAGGATATTTTCTCATTTAGGATTTCCTTACATTCCTTCATCATATTGCCGAAAGCCCGTGTAACCTCAGATGGAATCTCGTCGATAGTGTTATATATCTGATTAAAAAGCTCCTGAACCGTGTCGTTTATTTCCTTATATTCGTTAGTAGATAAGGCATAATCGGTACCGCTGTTCGGATGAAATACCGATTTAGAAAACCCTAATGAAAAATTTTCAAATGGCACGGAGTAATACCTGTCGCTGTTTTTGTCAAGTCCGCTGATAGCCAGAATATCCCTGTCAGAATAAAAAGCAAAATCAAGTACCCGGTTTTTTACAGAGAGCTTCAGATCCCCTGTATGCCTATAATTATCCTTTTCGCGTTTCCCGGATAAGAAAAACTCCCCGTTAAGTGTTTCGTCTATTCCGGTAAATTCAGAGGTTAGGCGCACGCTTGACTCGGCTTCATAGCCTGAGCTTTCCCATGTCCGCAATACTTTATTCAGCTTTCCGGTGTCAAACACCGCGTCGTCAAAGGAACGCCCAAGCGATCCTGCTCTGAAAAGCGTCATATAGACAGCAAACGGTATCGCAGCGGCTATTACCACTGCTGCGGCTATGATAACGATAAGCAGCTTTCTTTTTGTACGTGTTCTCTTCGGTACAGGCTCTATATCGGGAAGGTTAAGATTATTTTCCATAGAAGCTTTCCTTTCTGCGCGCATAACTAAAATACGTTCGTTACTAATAACACCAGGTCGCAAGAAAATTCTTAACGTATACACATTATAACACACCGGTAATGTTTTGTCAATACGAAAAATATAACAGCCTTAAGGGGCTGTCGCAAAAGCATTATAAGATGCGAGAGCGGCAGCTCTCTCATTCCTGTTTGCACAGGGATCGGCATTCAAAACAAAAAAAGCCTCTGTTGGAGGCAATATTAAGGACGACAAAAG
>CALYAD010000074.1 GCA_944393415.1 uncultured Clostridia bacterium
TTTCCTTTCTTGGTTTACTCGTCATTTACCATTATAAAGGTTTTTTCAGTGAGTTGCAATCCTTTTTCACCTTTTTGCCTCTCTTTTTCTACAGTTGCACTTACTATTATAATCCAAGTCAAAAAGTTCCCATCTTTTCAGGAACCCTTTTTGAAAAAAAGTGTTCCTTAACCTCCCAAAAATTTCTCTAAAAAAGTGTATCTCTGATTTCAGCAGGCATGATGTTTCA
Source organism: uncultured Clostridia bacterium (assembly GCA_944393415.1). Lineage (GTDB taxonomy): Bacteria > Bacillota > Clostridia > Oscillospirales > CAG-272 > SIG673. Next base: position 230 of record CALYAD010000074.1, read on the forward strand.
TCTCCGCCTCCGGCTTTTTGTAAGCTCAGAGTAACGCGGCGCACGTCCCGGCGTTTCGCTGAGGTATGGAGAAGTCGGAGACGGCGACGGAATATCTTGCTTACTCAAATCCAATTACTTATCCCCTCCGGAAAAGTTTTTGAGGGTCTCAGGGAACTTTTTTCAAAAAGTTCCCTGAATTATTTAAACTGGTTCCTGAGAAAAAAGGGAAGCTTTCAAAAAGTTTCCCTTTTCCGGGCGTCTTTTACCCTACTGTAAACGAGCACAGCTGAGATAAAGGCTATGCATACGTAAACAAACAGATTTCCGGTGTAGCTGTAGAGAGTGCGTTCATTTTTCATATAGACCTCGGCGGCGGCGAAGCCTTCGGTCAGCGGGTCTATCAATGTCAGGGTTTCTCCTTTTGGGGAAATAATGGTGGAAACGCCGGTGTTCGCGGCTCGGACGACGTAACGTCCGTTTTCTATCGCGCGCAGACATGCGTGAGAGTTATGCTGATATACAGCGGCGGAGTCCCTGAACCAGGAATCGTTTGTCGAGAGAGTAATAAGCTCCGCTCCGTCGCGTACAGAGTTCAGCGCCAGCGTTTCATAGATAGAATCAAAACAGATAAGGCTGCCTATTTTTCCGTACTCCGTATCAAACACTTCGCTTTCCGTTCCCGGGGTGAACGGATCGCTCAATATATTTATATCGTAGAGCACCGGTAAAATTGCCTTTATAAGCTCTTCCATCGGGGTATATTCACCGAAAGGGACAAGATGCTGTTTTTTATATGTGTTCTCGCCGACGCTTCCGTCCGGGTAAAAAATATATATCGAGTTATAGTATTTTTTTTCGTCTTCTGCGGTCTCGATATCGTATGCGCCTACAAACAGCGTGATGTCAAGCTCCTTGGCTTTTGCCGATATCAGGCTGCTTACTCCGGTGGCGGTGCGCAGGTTGGCGGTTATTACAGTTTCCGGCCAAACCACCAGCTCCGCTCCGGTCTCATTTACGCATTTTTCCGTCAGATCAAGATAGATCCGGGCAGAGCGTTCAACGGAGTCGTCCGCCCACTTATCGAGAGAAGAGATGTTTCCCTGTATCACGGCGGCGGTAAGCTTCCGGTCGGAGGTCACGTCGTACGTCAGACAGCGGATCGCTCCGAACACGGCGTTGAAGGTAAAAATCCCGAGCGAAACGGAGGCGAATATAATGGTTTTCTTTTTCCTGATACCGGATAAAAATACGCCGGGCAGCTCCTTAATCGGCTTATCCCCGAGAATGCTGTACAGCGCTGCGGCTATAAAAGCGTTGACGGACGCGATGATCGCGCCTGTAAACAAGCCGCCAAGAAGCGAGGCGCTCTGCTGCAGGAAGGGAACCGCCGATTGGGATACCGCGAGTCTCGCCCACGGCACGCCTCTCCAGAAAAGCGTTTGCTGCCACTCAAAGAACACCCACAGCGCACTGAACAGAAGCGCACAGAGCCATATTTTATTTTTATCGGGTCTTATTAACCGGTAAAGCAATGTGACAAATCCGAATTCTATTGACTGAAGAAGCGCGAGTCCGAACCAGCATACACATACGAGTACAAGACTTTCGAAATTTCCGAGACCCGCAAATTCCATCGGATAAAGACAGGTGAACCAATAAAACATTACCCCGAAATAACCGAATCCGAATCCAAGCCCATACAGATACGCTTTTCTTTTTTTGATCTCGCTTCCCTTTCGCATCAGCATAAACGCCGCGGGAACTAGGGCGACCCAGGAAAGCGGCCATAGCGCCGGGAAAACAAACGGCAGCGCCGCGAGAAGACCGCACAGGAAAAATTTAAAAAACATCCGTGTCCCACCTTTTGAAAATAAACCAAACGCCGGTCAAAACCGGATAAATTATATTGTAATATAAATTATACCTGTTTTGCCGTCAATTAAAAAGTGGGTAATTGTAAAAAATTATACATCAAGGCTGATTACAAGTAATCCGTTATAATCTTCCAGCTATCGGTAAGCCTTTCAAGGGAATAGGAGGCGTTGGCAGGGCTTGTGGAGGGCAGGGGTATGGCCTCGGTTTTCACTGAGGGAAAAATATATTTACGGTAAAGTCCGGAGGCGGTTTTACCGTTAGTGAATATAGCGTTTATTGTACACTCTGACAACATAGGGGTGAGATCGACAGGGTGAACGTTCTTTATCGAGCTGTCGGCGCTGCCCGTTATGTCGCAGGAGGATATCACGTCCCAAAGCGCAATATTGTTTAACGCAAGAAGCGACTTTTTCTCCTCAACGGTCGCGGGAACAGCGGTTCCGAATAAAACGGAAAGCACCTTCCAGAACCGGTTTTGCGGGTGCCCGTAAAAGAAACCTTCCTCTCTTGACTTTACTGAGGGAAAGCTTCCGAGTATAAGTATCTTAGAATTTTTATCATATACGGGCGGGATCGTATGAATCAGCATGATCTTTCCTTTCTTGCCTCAGAAAACATACAAAAGACTTATAGGGTAAATGGGAAACGGGTTACTTGACAGCAGGCGGGGAGCGCATATATTTTCGGTACGGCATTGACTTAAGCTGAAAAACGTGATATAATCTGAATAAGTATAAGTATGAGGAGACAGCGTGAAGGATATGCCTCATCGCGTCAGAATGCGGAAGGTTTCACGCTTAAAATTTCGGGAGCAAAACACGAAAATTTTTCATGTATATTTGAGCCGCCGATGGCGGCATAGGGGGAAAAACGAAATGCTTGTTTACAAGTCCGAGGAGCTGTTGGACGAAGAGACAAATATGCATATTTTCTCATCCTCATGCCAGAAGGATGAGGAGATCCACAGTCACGATTTTATAGAAATAATATACATAACCGGCGGAAGCGCCGCCGAATACGTGAGTACCGAGGTCTATGAGGTGCGCCGCGGCGACCTGATATTCATAAACTACGGAAGCACCCACCGTTTTCACCCTCACAAGGATTTTTCCTATATAAATATCTGCTTTGACCCTGAAACGCTCGGCAGGCGGATAATCACGCCCGAGAACGCGTTCGCGGTCCTTCAGCTTACCGCCTTTGACGAGATCAGACGAGAGGGGGACGGAGGAATGGTCTCCTTCGGAGCCGGTGAGCGCGCGGAGGTGGAGGGACTGCTTAATTCCATGCTCAGGGAATATTCCGAGCGCGGGGCTTCGTGGAAAACGGTACTTGAGAGTTACATGAACATTCTTATGGTCCGCATACTCAGAAAGCTGTCCTCGTCAGGGGAGGCGGCTAAAAAAGGAAGCGATGACGGTGTCTGGAGAGAGCTTTGCGATTACATAGACTCTAATATCGGCGCGGAGCTTACTCTTTCCTCGCTTGCCGGAAGATGCTTTTACAACCCCTCATACTTCAGCCGGATATTTAAGGAAAAGTTCAGCATGTCTCTGACCGAGTACATAAACAGAAAAAAGATCGATAATGCGATAAAGCTGGCTGAGGATCCGCGGCTGTCTGTTGAAAATATCGCCGAGAGGGCGGGGTTTTCCTCTAAAAGCTCTTTATACCGGGTGTTTTTAAAGGTGACCGGCACGTCGTTTTCCGATTTTCGCAAACAGAAGTAAAAATACGGAACCAAATAGTAAAAAACCGTTCTTTATTTTAAGACTGAAGTGTGGTAATATAAATTCAGGCGCTTTGCGTCGGCGCCGAAACTGAGAACAGAAAGGATATCGGGATATGAAATTAAATTACAGCGAATACAAGGATAAGGTATACGCCTGCTGGGTGGGAAAGAACATCGGGGGTACCATGGGTACTCCGTACGAGGGCAGAAGAGAGACTCAGAATATAACCGGCTTTGCGACCGAGCCGAACGTTATTCTGCCTAACGACGATCTTGACCTGCAGCTGGTCTGGCTTCACGCCGTGGAAAGCGTCGGTCCGTACGGCCTTGACAGCAAAAAGCTCGGGGAATTCTGGCTGAGCTACATAACGCCGTTCTGGAATGAGTACGGGATAGGCAAGGTGAACATGAAACGCGGACTGGTTCCGCCGCTTTCGGGCGATTACGAAAACACCTGGTCCCACTCAAACGGGGCATGGATACGAACCGAGATATGGGCGTCTCTTGCTCCGGCGAGCCCGGATACCGCGGCGAAATACGCGATAGAGGACGCGATGGTGGATCACGGCTCCGGCGAGGGAACGATCGCGGCGGCGTTTGTGGCGGCTATGCAGAGCGCGGCGTTCGTTGAGAAAAATATCAGGACGCTGATAGAGATCGGTCTTTCCAAGATTCCCGCGGAAAGCCGGGTTGCGCAAAGCATCAGGCTGCTTATTTCCTGTTATGAAAGCGGAGTGCCCGCAATGGAGGCGCGCGAAAGGATACTGAAGCAGAACGAGGATATCGGAGACGGATGGTTTGAGGCTCCGTCAAACGTCGCTTACGCGGTGCTCGGACTGCTTTACGGGGAAGGGGATTTCAAAAAGTCCATGATAACCGCCATAAACTGCGGCGACGATACCGACTGTACCGGCGCCACCGTGGGAGCGACCCTTGGTATAATAGGCGGACTTAAGGCGATACCGGAGGATTGGAAAGCTTATATAGGAGACGGGATAGTTACTATTTCCCTCGCCGGCGGCGTCCTGTACGGGATACCCAAAACCTGTACGGAGCTTACCGAGCGTGTCGCGGCGGCGGCTCCGGTCATGCTGATAGCCGGTAAGACCGGGGTGTCGTTAACGGAGGGCGCAAGCGAAATACCGGAAAATATCGGGGAAGCCTTCAAAAAGGGAGGTAAAACTCTCGAAAGGCTGACGGAGCTGAAGCCGTATCAGTTTGACTGCGATCTCGGAGTCGCGAGCGTTACGGTCACCTTTGACGGACCGCCTGAGATACGCCCGGAGGGTGAAAAGAAAATACATCTGCGCTTTAAAAACAACGTGGATGTTTTCGGAAGCGTTCCGTATTACCTTGAGCTTCGCTGGATACTTCCCGAGGGTATTTATATCGAAGGGGGGCAGAGCAGCGTAAGGCTTCCGCATGTCAACGCCCATTATGACGGTACGTACGATATGGACGTTACCGTAAAGGCGGCATTGGCGGTGGAGCCCGTTAACCGTCTGGCGCTTGAGGTTACGGCGGAGGGAAGAGGACAGGCGAGGTATGTCCCGCTTGTTCTTCTCGGCTGAGTTATTTTTATGTAAGACCTCCTTTTATAAAAGGGGGTCTTACGATCTTCCCAAAACTTCTCCGGAAAATGTTTGTGTTTGATTTCATTCGGCGGAAGAAAAGTTTTTGAAGGGTATCTTAAGGGGGAACTTTTTGAAAAAGCTCCCCCTTAAAGCGGTTTTTGACTAAGTCTCATTTTTTTACGCGAGCTGCGCTTTAAAATATTTTCCTATTTCCGCGATAAGCGTAAGAAACGGAGGAACCAGCTCCCTTGGCAGTCGGCTTGCGTTTACCTGCGCAAAGGTCTCGAAGCTCAGGTCTCCTGCGTATCCGATCTTCTTAAGCTCCGCAAGTACTTCCGACCAGAGGATATTTCCCGTATAAGGGGCAAGGTGACGGTCTCCGGTCTGGTCGTTGTCATGAATGTGGAGTGCGCAGACGCGGTCTCCGACAACAGGAATGTATTTTCTGAAATCTATTCTTAAAAGATTTATATGTCCGGTGTCAAGACAAAGACCGAAATGCTTTTCTCCTGTCTTGGCGTTGAGCGCGTCTATCATTTCAGCGGCCTCATACGGGTCCGAGCATATACCTTCTCTGAATCCGGTCCCGAGCGCGCCGTGGCTGGTAAAAAGATTTTCAAGGCAAACGGTCACGTCCGTTCCGATAAGCGTCGGTATAAGGCTTTCATACAGATGATAGTTAAGCCTTGAACACTCCTGCTGTGAAAGCTCCTCGCCGAACCTGGCCGATATCCCGTGAATTATCAGTCTCGGGCAGCCCACCGTATCGCAGAAGCTTATCATTTTTTTGTATATTCCGAGAGCGTATTCAAGTATATCCTCTCGGCCGTATTCATACGCCGGAAACGGCGCGTGCGCCTGTGTGATTTTCAGACCGTTTTCACGGATAATGTTAAGCTCGTTTTCATATTCCGTAAGAATCTCCGGAAGCTCTTTTTCAAACACGCACAGCTCCCTAAGCTCTTCCGCGTTTTTCAGCTTTCTGAAGCTCCATGCGTGATCCAAATTCCAGTCTATCGCGGTAAAGCCCGCCTCTCTTATCATTTTGTAGGCTTCTTCATAGCCGTAATTGTCCACAAGATTCTGCGACTGAACGCTCAGCTCCATGTCTTATTCCCTGCCTTTCAAAAATTATTTAGTCCGCAAAAAAACACGGACCCGCGTACCGAAGCTCATAATGCCGGCTCCTTTCGGCGCTGGGCGGTTATTATCTCTCGGTTACGTATGGTCCGTATGGTTTTTTAAAGTCTTGGTGTTCTGTCCTTTGCCGAAATGGCGGCTTCCTTCAGAAGCTGGGCAAGCTCAGGATCCTCCTCCTGCTCACTGTAGTTGAGAAGATGGTCGGACATATCCTTGGTTCCGTTCATGAGAAGCGACTTCGCGGCGGCGCGGCGGATATCCGGATCAGGATCACGGAGCGCTCCCATGAGAAGCTCGACGCTGCTGTGATGCTTGATAAGACGGAGCGCACTGAGCGCGGCGATTCTCGTTTCCTTCGGCTTGTTTTCGCTTATAGCTGACTCAAGCTTGCCTATATATCCCTTATTTGCGTAATCCTCCATTTTTTCATCAAGACTTTTTTTCTTGAATAAATCGAATAATCCCATTGAGATGTCTCCTTATTTTTTGTTTATACTTAACATCAGTATATCATGACTATATGAACACGGTGTTAAAACATAGATATAAGTTTGAAAATTTTCCCGCAAAAGTTTTATCCCCTTCAAAAAAATTTTTAAAGGGAAATATAACTTTCACGCTAAGCTTTTTTGGGGAAAAATTTCGTCCTCCGCAGAGGATGACAGGGGCTTTGCCCCTTTACCCCACCGCCTTTTGAAAAAGGCGGGCGAAAACTTTTTGTGTATTATTTTTTAAGTTGACTTTTTCTACACGCTAAAGAAACCCTTTAAAAAAGGGTTTCTTGCGGATAAAATAAAGCCGTCCTATCTGTCTTCGTTTTCACTGTCAGACTATCCACTTAACGATGCTTCCGCTTATATCCTTGTCGCTGATGCAGTAAATCTCATCCCATTCCATTTTTGCGAGAACGGCGCCGAGCTGGGATTTTGCGCAGATCTGCTGATGCTTACCGTCGCTGAGATACACCTGTTCGGGACACGCGGATACTATTGACACAAAGTCGGTCACGTCTGTCATGGTATTAAGTTCGATACGTACTTTCATTTTGCCTATTCTCCTTCATGTTATGTAAGATATATTTATCGTACCATATATTTAATAAAAAGTCAATAGCTTCGGCAATTATAAGAAATATTTTTTACAAGTATTTTCAAAGCGCTTGACAAATCATTTTTAACATGATATATTGTAACTGCCTGAGTACATCGATCAGGAAAAAAGCGAAACACGAAAATTATTCATGATGTTTGAGCCGCCTGAAGGCGGCATGGGGAGGTTTATATGACAAAGAAATTTTATGATACGCTTGGGGTAATGATTGATATGTCAAGAAATTCTGTAATGAGCGTTGACGCGCTAAAAAGATTTCTCCCGATATTGAAGAAAATGGGTTATAACTGCGCCATGCTCTATACAGAAGATACCTATGAGCTGGAGGGTGAACCGTATTTCGGTTACATGCGCGGAAGATATTCCAAAAACGAGCTAAAGGAGCTGGACATGTTCGCCGCGTCTATAGGTATTGAGCTTATCCCATGCATACAGACGCTCGCGCACCTTAATGCGAATGTGCGCTGGGGAAAGCTTCCGATCGACTGCGGCGACATACTGCTCGTGGACGACGAAAGAACATATACTCTCATAGACCGCATGTTTTCCACTATGTCCGAATGCTTTGCCTCAAAAAGGATACATATAGGCATGGACGAAGCTCATATGCTGGGACGCGGCGCTTTTCTCGACAGACACGGATACGAAAAAGCGGCGACTATAATCGGCAGACATCTTAAAAAGGTCAGCGCAATTGCCGAGAGCTACGGTTATCAGCCTATGATGTGGTCGGATATGTTCTTTCGTTCCTGGAATAACGGGAGTTATTACATAGGCAAGACCGAGATACCGGAATATGTAAAGAACGCCGTGCCGAAAAACGTCGCTCAGGTCTATTGGGATTATTACCATGACAACGAGTCGGAATACGACGATATGATCTTCAATCACAGGCAGCTGACTGATAAAATCTGGTTTGCGGGCGGAGTTTGGGGATGGACGGGGTTTATCCCTCACAATCAGAGAAGTATAGATATGATGCTTCCCGCGCTCCGTTCCTGCCGAAAAAACGGTATAAGAAATATCATTTTCACGCTGTGGGGTGATAACGGTGGCGAGTGCCCGCATTTTTCACGGCTTCCGGCGCTTTGTTTCCTTGCCGAATACGCAAAAGGCAACGAGAATATGACTGAAATAAAAAACAAATTCCGACGTATAACCGGTGTGGATTTCGACGATTTCATGAAGATAGATCTCCCTAACCGCCTTGGAGGAAAAAAACAGCAAAACCCATCCAAATATATGCTTTTCTCCGATTATTTCAATGATTTTCTGGACTATAACGTCGAAAACGGGGCGGGTAAAAAATATGCTGAATACGCGGTGATTTTAAAAGAGGTCGCGCGAAAAACAACCAAATACGGATATATTTTCGATACCGCGGCTAAGCTTTGCGACGTTCTTGAGTTAAAATACGAGTTGGGGGTAAAAACGAGAGAGGCATATGAAAAAGGCGATAAAAAGACTTTGGAGCAGCTGGCAAAGGAAGATTATAAAGCTGTAGAGAAAAGGCTGCGTATATTCCGCGACGCGTTTGAAAAACAGTGGTTTCGTGATAACAAGACCTGCGGCTTTGACGTACAGGATCTCAGACTGGGAGGTATCATCCAGAGAACGCAGTCCTGCGGAAAACGCATAAAGGAATATGCCGCGGGTAAAATTGACAGAATCGAGGAGCTTGAGGAAAAGCTGCTGCCGTTTGGCGGAGTGGCACAAGGCGAGACTATTGAGTTTAATAATTACGAGCGTTCGGCAAGCACAAACGTTTTTTAACAGTAAGCCGAATCAGCGATATAATAGGTATAAAGCCGCTCCGACAAGGAAAAACTTAAGTTAATCTGTAAATTGGAGAGGATGCTGGATGCTGAAGGCTGAAGCTTCAGAAAAAATAAGTAAAATATTAAACGAGTACTTGGTTATGACCTTCGCAACGCTGCTGACGTCAGCCGGAATATATTTTTTTAAGTTTCCGAACCATTTCAATACCGGCGGTGTGAGCGGTCTTTCTGTGGTACTCGGCGCTGTAAGCCCGGAGCTTTCCGCGGGGACGTTCGTATTTATAATAAATATGGCGCTTTTGCTTATCGGCTTTGTGTTCGTCGGGAACGGCTTCGGACTGAAAACCGCTTACTGCAGTATATTGTTTTCCGTTTCTACTCTGGCTTTTGAGTACTGGTTTCCGCTTTCCGGACCGCTGACCTCCCAGCCTTTGCTTGAGCTTGTGATCTCGGTGCTTCTCCCGGGTATCGGCAGCGCGATACTTTTCAACTACGGAGCCTCGAACGGCGGGACCGATATTGTGGCAATGATCATCAGAAAGTACACGGGACTTAATATTTCCCGCGCCCTGGTATGCGCGGATATCGTAATAGTTCTGATGAGCGTATTTGTCTTTAATACCGAGATAGTTCTTATGTCGCTTCTCGGTTTTGGGGCAAAAGCTCTCGTGGTAAATAATGTTATAGAAAGTCTCAATACCTCAAAATTTTTTACCATTATAACCGATGGTGAGCATGGGGAAGAGATAGCGTCATATATTACTCATAAGCTGCACAAAAGCGCAACGGTAAATAATGATTACGAGGGAGCGTTTACCAATACACGCAGGACGGTTATTTTAGCCGCGCTGACGAGAAGTCAGGCGTTAGCGCTGCGTAAAAAAATAAAATCCACCGATCCGTCCGCTTTCATTATTATCAACAATACAAGCGATATCATAGGCAGAGGCTTCAGGGAAAGCATATAAGACAAATGGTTTCTGAGAAAATATTCAGGGAACTTTTTGGAAAAAGTTCCCTGAGACCCTCAAAAACTTTTCCGGAGGGGATAAGTAATTGGATTTGAGTAAGCAAGATATTCCGTCGCCGTCTCCGACTTCTCCGGACTTCAGCGGAGCGCCGCGACGCGCGCAGC
>CALYAD010000075.1 GCA_944393415.1 uncultured Clostridia bacterium
GCTTTCTTGTATTTTGTTTTTGGTAATTCAATTATACAACAAAGCAAGCGGTTGTTCAATACCTTTCGGTAAAGATCAACCGCTTTTTTGCTCTTTGGGGGCTCTTATTGCGACAGCCCCTTCTGAAACTTCCCAAAAATTTTTCTTAAAAAGATAGTATTTGGATTTGATTAAGCGGGAAGAAAAATTTCCGTCTCCGACTTCTCCGGACTTCGGCGGAGCACTGAGTTGAGCGTAGCATTACTCTGAACATACAAAAAGCCGGAGGATGAGACGTAAACCCGAAAATCATACATCCCTTTAAGAAAAGTTTTTGAGGGTTTGAAATTTACGTTTTATCCTGATCTGCTGCTTTGGGAAAGTGTACTTTAATGGTTGTACCTATATTTACCGCGCTGTGCAGCTCGATCCTCGCGTTATGGAATTTTGCGGAATGCTTGACTATTGATAGCCCGAGACCGGTACCGCCGACCTCTTTGGAGTGACTTTTATCAATTCTGTAGAATCTCTCAAAAACTCTTTCCTGATGCTCGGCTGGTATGCCAATTCCCGTATCCGATACGGTAAGCACCGTTTCATTACCCGAATCCTTTACGTTTATTGAAACGCTTCCGTTCTTACGGTTGTATTTTATCGCGTTATCACACAGATTGAAAATTATCCCGCTCAGCAGCTGAGGGATGCCGGATATCACAGAGCTTTCTCCGGTAAGGGAAAGCTTCACATTTACAGCCTTAGCCTCATTTTTAAGACTTTCAACAACATCCGATGCCAGAGCGTACAGATCGACATCGGTTTTCTGCATGGTGTTTACTCCCTCGTCTAGGCGTGACAGCTTTATTATATCGTCTACAAGGCGTATCATTCGGCCTGCCTCGGAATAGATCTGGGAGGCAAAGTCTTTTATGTCCTCGGGCTTTACCATGCCGCCGGCTATCAGCTCGGCGCAGCCGGATATGGAATGGAGAGGAGTTTTAAGCTCATGTGATACGTTTGCCGTAAATTCACGGCGCATCTGCTCCGCCTTATCCTTTTCGGTGATATCATGTATCAGAAGGGCGTAGCCGGCGTCTACATCGCCTGAGCGTACGGGGCTGAGACTCAGCTCATATACGAGGTTGTGTATTTCCGCCTTTCCCTCGGCGTTACCGTCCTGCTTTACTTTCTCAAGCAGTTTATCCAGGCCTGCTTCCGGAGGAAGAGCGGAAATATTTTTCCCGACGAGCTCTGTATCCGTTCCGAAGCATCGTAGTGCCGCCCGGTTGACGCTGACTATTTCGCCGGTTTCGTTTATAAGCACCAGTCCTTCGTTCATGCACTTGGTAGCGGTGTCGAACTCATCCTGCTTTCGTCTTAGTTCGGCGCTTTGCCGAGTAAGCTGAGACTGTTGGTTTGAGAGGCGGCGAAGCAGCGGCATTATTTCCTCGTAACCCTTATTGGCAGCCGGCGCGTCAAGGTCAAGCCTGTTCAGAGGCTCTACTATTTTTTTTGATACTCCCGAGGCAAGTGAAATCGAAAGCACAACCGCGACGAACACGATTATCAGAATCGGCTGCAGAATGCTCATGATCAGATTCAAGACAGTAAGCTGAGTGACCGACAGCCGTATAACAGTGCCGTCTGACAGTCTTTTTGCCGAATAAAGCACTCTTTCCATTTGAGTTGTGGAATATCGTGAGCTTTCCCCGTATCCGGTGGCAAGAGCCTGCTTGATTTCAGCTCTCTCAAGATGGTTTTCCATTTCCGATGGCGTTCCTTCACTGTCGAAAAGAACGGTCCCGTCGTCTTTAATCCAGGTTATACGGAAGCTTTCCGCGTCAAGCGCGTCAAAATATTTTTCTCCCGCCGCCTCCACTCCTTTGGCTGCCAGCTCGGTCTGCGATTTAAGCTGCGTTTTCTGAAGGTCGGAATAATAGCCGTAGAGTATACCGAAAATTATCACCAGGGAGGAAATAAGAACAAGCATCGCGACTGTGAAAATAGAACGGAATATTCGCTTGGTCATGAGTAGGGGACTCCTTTCCTGAAGCTCAGTCGTTTATATTCTCGTTGTTTTCCAGTCTGTAGCCGACTCCGCGAACTGTCTCAATGTATTCTCCGCAATCACCAAGCTTGTCTCTGAGAGTTCCTATATGTACGTCAACGGTTCTTGTTTCGCCCACGAAATCAGTGCCCCAGATCGAGGATAAGAGCCTGTCGCGTGAGAATACCTGTCCCGGATTTTCGGCGAACAGACGTAAAAGCTCGAATTCCTTCAGGGTTAGCTGTACGCGTTTTCCGTCAACCGTAACGATATGCTTTGAAAGATCGATAGACAGTCTTCCGACACAAATAGGCTTTGAGTTGTCCTTAGGCGTCACTCGGCGAAGCACGGCTTTTACTCTCGATACCATTTCCATCATACCGAAAGGCTTAGCCAGGTAATCGTCGGCGCCGGTGTCAAGACCTATAACCTTGTCATATTCGGTACCCTTTGCGGTCGCCAATATTACGGGTATCTCTTCCGTGTCGGGGTTTGCTCTCAGCTTTTTCAGTATGGTTATACCGTCGTCGCCCGGCAGCATAATATCCAGAATTATAAGCCGGGGTTTCGTTTTTGAGAGCGCGGCAAAGAGCGCGTCTCCGTCAGTCAGGCCGTCGGCTTCAAAGCCGGAGGCTTTGAGGGTATATACCATCATGTTGCGTATTCCGTTATCATCCTCAACACAAAAAATCATAATTATGACCGTTCCTTTCTTACGCTAAATCAGGGTTTTGTGCGGTTTGCCCTTGGCAAATCGGTGCCGTGCTTTCGGCTCCGAAGTCACAATGAGGTCAGCGTTAAGTCACGCTTTCCTCCGCTCACGCGTCTCATTTTTTACTTTATAATTAATTTATAATATTAATTAAATTATACTTTTGGGATAATCGCTAAGCAATACTTTCCGTGTAATATTAATGTAAAATTAATGTAAAGTCGGATGATTTGAAATAATGAAAGCAAAATATGTGAAAATATCAGAAGCTGTTTTAATTTATCGGTGTCGTGAAGATCACAGTAATATGAGATTTTCGCGATTTAGGGGAAGATCAACAGTAAAACACGACTTTGCGGGTTTGATGCTGCCGAATATTCCTTAAATACCGCTGCTCATATGAAAAGGTTAAAGCGATACGGCAGCGGCGAGGCGTAATGATGATTGTCATGCAGATAGTGCGGCAGATCAATGCGGTTAAAAAAGCCGATTTTCTATTGACAGGGCGGGAAAGCTGTGCTATAATAAAGAAAATAAACGGTAAGCTTCACCGTAAAAAAGAGGTAAAGGAATATGGACAAGGTAAGATTCGGTATTATCGGCGTCGGAAATATGGGAAGCGTGCACGCGCAGTATCTTTTCGGCGGCGAGATAAACGGCGCCGTTCTCGGCGCGGTCTGCGATATCAGTGAAAAGAAACGCCAGTGGGCAAGAGAAAAATTCGGAGAAGAGCTGCCGATATTCGACGATTACAAGACTCTGCTGAACAGCGGAACATGCGACGTCGTGCTTATCGCCACTCCTCATTACCTGCATCCGGTCATCGCGATCGACGCTTTCAACGCGGGACTGAACGTTATTTCCGAAAAGCCGGTCGGGGTTTATACCAAGGCGGTCAGGGAGATGATGGAGGTCGCTGAAAAATCAGGTAAAGAGTTCGGGGTAATGTTTAATCAGAGAACCAATCCGATATACAGGAAGATGCGCGATATAGTACAGTCCGGGCAGCTGGGAGAGCTGAAAAGAATGGTATGGATAATCACGGACTGGTATCGGACTCAGCAGTATTACGATTCCGGAGACTGGAGAGCCACATGGTCCGGAGAGGGAGGCGGGGTGCTGCTCAATCAGTGTCCGCACCAGCTTGACCTCTGGCAGTGGATATTCGGTATGCCGAAGTACATTACCGCTTTCTGCGATTACGGTAAGTATCATGATATCGAGGTCGAGGACGACGTTACAGCGTACGCAAAATATGAAAGCGGCGCGACCGCGGTGTTTATTACTACTACAGGAGAGTGCCCCGGTACAAACAGGCTTGAAATATCGGGCTCAAAGGGCAAGCTGGTCGCGGAGGGAAGTACACTTACCTGGGTAAAGAACGAGGGCGACGAAAGAGAGTACTGCTTTGCCGCAAAAACAGGCTTCGATAAGCTTAAAACAACGAAAGAGGTGCTTACCCCGGAGTATGATATGCTGCCTCAGCATAAGGGGATAACTCAGAACTTTACAAACCACTTGCTTTATGGTGAACCGCTGCTTGCCTCCGGCTACGAGGGCATAAACGGTCTGACTATTTCGAATTCGATCATGCTCTCATCCTGGAAAAACTGCACTGTAGAGGTTGGAGCACCGGGAAACGAAGACGAGTTTTTCGCTATGCTAAAGGAAAAGATAGCGACTTCCAGAAGAAAGACCACGGTGGCGGAGGAAACGGTTACGGATCTTTCGGGTACTTACAATAACTGACAGATAGCGCGTCGCAACACCGACGTTCCGCCCGGTTGACAGTAAACCGGGCGGAATTTTAAATTACCGCGCATACCGCGTTTTTAGAAGCTTTTTATTCAGATCTTGGGGGCGTTTAAATGAGCAGGGAAGCGAATATAAGGAGAAAGAGCGGAAAAACGTCGGTTCTTCTGTACAGGGCGTTTTTAAAGATATCGTTTGCCGGACTATGCTTTTCGGCATATATACTTGCAAGCGGCGGGGACGCGGGAGACGTATCCGCGCCGATGATATTTTCGGTTATGGGCGCTGTCTCATATCAGCTTGCGTACTTCATATATAAATCCGCGTCCGGGTCCGGTGTGCCTCGGACCGGAGAAGGCTTGCTTGTAAAGGCTGAAATCTATATACTGGCCAAGCTGTGCGTTTACCTTTCCGGGGTAGGTCTTGTTTTCTGCGGGGGATATGCGATCCGCAGCGGAAATACCGTTTTGGGGATAATTCTTATTCTTTTGGGTCTTGTGCTTGCGGAGCTTCTATACAATAACAAGAAGCTGTTTTCACATTTATCAACCGGTTCCGAGAACGCGGCGGCTGGAACGGTGATCATTTCGCTTCTGCTGTTATATCGTGACGGACTCAGGGCGGAGACCGTGCTGTATATGGCGCTGTCACTGCTGCTCTTGGCGGCGTCGGAGACGTTTTTTCATTTCTATAATATAAAAAAGCACAGAGGCGAGACCGTAAGCACGGCTGAGCTTTTGCGTATAAGAGCGGTACAGTTTACGCGGAACGCTCTGCTCGTGATAGTTATATGGGCGGTTTGGGGCGTAATGGTAATCACGGGAACGGTTGCTTCGGTCGTGGGAACCGATCTTTATGAAAAATCCATTAGTCTTATTCCTATATTGATTTCTTTGGGAACGGTAGGTGTGAACTTGTTCAACTTCAGTAAAAAGATCGAAAAGGGTAAGCCGGAAAGGCTGAAATTCGACCCAAGACCGAATAAGGATGATTTTCGTAAAACGCTTCAAAAGCGCTTTGGAGATACTTCGATGTCGGTCAAGGCCCTGGATTATGTCGTCGAAAAAATGAATGCGGGAAACGGATACACCCGGTATACCGGAGAGGATTATTATATCCACCCGATAGCGGTCGCTGATATATTGCTAAGTCATGCCCAAACGGATGACGATACTATTGCGGCTGCCCTGCTGCACGATTGCATCGAGGATCTTCCGGGCTGCGACGCGGGATTTTTGAAAAAAGAATTCGGTGAAAGAGTTTCGGAAATAGTTGATCTTGTGTCGAAAAAACCGCATATTGATTACAGCGTGACGGAGAATATGCGGCTTTACCTTGAAAAGATCGGACAGGACGGGTCGGCGGCTTTGGTTAAAACCGCGGACAGGATGAACAATAACAGCACGATGCTGAACCAAAGCGAGCAGAAAAAGTCGCGGAAGACGGCTGAGACAAAGGAGCTGTATATTCCCTTCGCGGAGGAGGCGGCTAAGAAATATCCTGAAGACGCGGAGTTTTTCAGGTTGGCGCTGAGATTCTTTTCTCAGGAAATAGAGTAAAAAAATTAAAAGGAAGAATAAACGATTATGGTAAGAAAACAGACATTGAAGCTCACGTTTGCCGCCATGTTTTTGGCAATATCGGTTCTCATTCCATCGCTTTTCCATATGTTTTCGATTTCGGGCAACATATTTTTGCCTATGCATATTCCGGTGCTGGTCTGCGGCTTCTGGCTCGGCTGGCAGTACGGATTTGCGGTGGGACTTGCGGCTCCGATAATAAACTCAATCGTCAGCGGTATGCCGCCGATGGCTAAGGTGCCGTTTATGATGATGGAGCTTGCCGTTTACGGTCTTGCCGCCGGAATTTTCTACATAACTCTCAAGTTTAATAATAAGAGAAAGAACGGCTTTTGTTGGGGGATTTTTCCGGCACTGATATTATCGCTGATTGCCGGGCGGGCCGTTTATGCTTTGGCGCTGACGGTCGGTACATACCTGCTGCATATCAATTGCGGTACCGCGGTGGCGGTGATAGACGCAACGATAACCGGTATCCCGGGGATCCTGATACAGCTTGTGATGGTGCCGATGCTTGTAACACTGCTCGAACGGATGCCGGTAACAAGGGAAATGCGCAGACTGAGCTGAATAAATCTTATGGAGTAGGTATGATCGCCGCTCGGGCTGTCGAAAACCAGTAAGCACGTATATGCGAAGCGTGGAAGTCTTATAATTTCGTCCTTTGCGGAGGACGGCAGGGGCTTTGCCCATTTGACCAAAAACTTTTTGCGTATTATTTTTTGAGAATTGACTTTTTCTACAGGCTGGGCGGCGGTAATACCGCCGCTTTTTTATTTGACTTTAAGCTGAAACGGTGGTATAATTATATTGTTCATAGAAAAAACGGGTGGATACAAAAATTTATTGTCTATCCCCCAACCTTTTGGTTTTCATTTCTGTCTATTAAGTACAGCGCTGAAAAACGGTTATTAAAGGAGGCACTTGATTTTGCTGCATCAGGATAAAAGCGACGAGACCTTAGTCATGCTCACGCTCGCCGGCGAGCAAAGAGCATACGAAACTCTGGTCGTGCGTCACGAAAAGGCGGTGGTCGCGGCGGCGAGAGCGGTTACGGGCAGTCAGTTTATGGCACAGGACGCCGCTCAGGACGCGTTTGTTACCGCATGGCTGAAGCTTAATACGCTTCACGAAGCGGACAAATACTGCGCATGGGTGTGCCGTATAGCGAAAAACTGTGCCAAAAATATGCTTGTCAGATATCATGGGTATCTTGATCTCGGCGACTATGAAAACCATATTTTCGACGAGACAGTGACCGCTGCATTTGACCCGCAGACGCTTTATGAGTCAAAGGATGAAAGGAAAACGCTGAACAAAAGCGTTGACCGGCTGCCTGATAAGATACGGGAAATCATACGCCTGCACTACTTTGAGGGACTTTCAATTGCGGATATAGCGGACAGGATGCGCGTTTCCGCGGGGACGGTCAAATGGCAGCTTCACGAAGGAAGAAAACGGATAAGAAAGGATCTATGCTCTATGAACGAAGAATTAAACGATACTTTAGTACGCAGGGTAATGAAAAAAATTGAGGAGCTTAAGCTGCTTTGGAAGCCAAAGAACAGTAAAAACGGTTTTGAGGCTTCGTATAAAGAGATTTTACAGCAGGTGGAGGAGCTTCCCGAGTCTGATGGTAAATTTCACGCGATGGCGGATGTGCTGATGCTCGGCTGGTGGTGGCTTCCGGGAAAAAAGAACGAGGAGCTGTTTGCAAGGATATGTCATGCCGCCGAGATGGGGAAAAACGACGACGTTATGCGTTTCATTGCGACCCGCGAGGACACAAAATTCTATGGAAGCGCGAGAATTGATTTTATCAGGGATAAGCAGATACCGAGACTGGAAAAGGCGGGCTACGTAAAGGCGCTCGGAAGCGAGTGGTTCTGGCTCGGACGCGCGTATTTTGAAGAAAAAGAAGCGGAAAAGGGTATGCAGGCTTATAAAAAGGCGCTCATGATACTTCCGGAATCGGATATTTATCACTCGCTTGCACAGGCGGCGATTGAGACTGAGAAGTACTATTTCGAAAAATATGTACAGAAGGAACGGAAAATCAGAGACCACATTTTGACAGCAGGGGTTGATGAATACCGTATTACCCCGGACGGACTTTGCCGTACTGATGAAAGAAAGTGCGTGATGGGTGAATTATTTTCCGGCTATTTAAGGGATGTACTGATAAATGCTTCCGGATGCGACGGAATGTTTGCCGTGGGTACGCTGCATGTCGGCGAGGTATACACCGGCTCGGACGGAACGACGCTCAGGTTTGCGGATGATAAGGCTTCCGTTGTAACCCCTGCCGGCAGATTTGACGGGTGTCAGGTCTGGGTTACGGAAAAGGACGGGGAAGTCTGTACAACATATTTTAAAGAGGGCGTCGGTATTGTAAAGCATGAAAAGACTGATGATATTATGAATGTGCTCCTGCTGAAGTCCTTCCATATAGAGGGCGGAAGCGGACTCATCCCCTGCCATGAGGGAAACGTATGGGAGTATACCGGAGACTACAGCGAGGACGTCATGCTTATATCGGAAAGGCTTTCTGTCGGATATGCCGACGGGGAAAAGGTCATTTTCAGCTGTATAACTGAGGTAGAGCGTTTTAAATATGACGATAATTCCTGGGCGGATATGATGCTCCAGATACGCAACGAATATTTTGCCTCCGACGATCAAAAGGTACACGACATGTCGTATCCGATCGAAAGAGCGGAAGCGCTTGCCTCTACCCCGCTGCAGAAGGCGCATACGGTATCGGCAGGCTCAGTCGCACGGAGGATATATGCCTGTCATTCTGAGAAAAACGATTCGGAAGATACGTCAGACAGCGGACACTGGAATTTCTTTCAAATATTCCGGGTGTACAATAAAGACGGGAATTTTAAATTGACCGATAACCGCCAATGGGCATTTGAGCTTAAAAGCACAGACGGCAGCGGGAGTCAGAGACCGCTGTATTATAACGATATATACGGGCTGTTGAAAGACAGTGCCGGTGCTCTTTGGTCAGACAGGTGGACGGTCGGTGCGGATTATGCCTCGGAGGGACTGCTGTTTGACGAATATTGCGTTATAAAAAAGACACGCTGTGAAAAATCAGACGGTATTTCGGTGAAAGCCGGTGTTTTTGACGACTGCATAAAGCTTTCGGTCGATATGGAGTTCTCCGAACTGGGGCTTGAGCATTTGGGCGGGAAGAAAGAGTATTATTTTGCCCGCGGAGTCGGTATAGTGCGCGTTGTCAACTACCTGCCGGACGGCTGCGGGACCGCTGTCTATGAGCTTACCTCATATGAGGGTACCGGAGATGGGTACATGCCGCTCTGTTCCGGACTTGTGCGCCGCTACGACGCGCTTGACCTGCTTAACGGTTACTATGCCGGCGTCGAATACAGATACGCTTCTGACGATAGCGGCAGACTGTTCATCTTCAGCGACCAGTGGGGCTGCAGAAAGAAAAACACCCTGCGTTTAACGGATTACAGTGAGATATACGGCGAAAAGCTTGAGGAAGAGCTTTGGGAGCAGAAAAAGCATGACGAAAGCCGGCTGCGCCATGCGGTGAATAATATCAATTTGCTTCAGCATTACCTTGGCAGAAACTCCCGCACATGGGCTAAGCCGAAAATGTCTGCGGAATGGAAGAAGTATGTTCTGCGCATTATAGAAATGCAGGGGGATGGCGGTGAGCCTCCTCGTGCGTGGTGGGGAGTTTATTCTGATTTAGTGTTCAGTACCTCCGCCTCGCTGTTCGGCTGCGGTGAAAAGGAAGAGGGATATGAGTATCTTGACAGGGCGTTTGAACTGTTTGAAAAGTGGTTTTCCATTCCGGACGGAGAGCTTCTCGAATTCGGAAGCAGCTTTATGTACGGAGATATAAAGCTTGTTAAAGGTTACGGGTGTATCGAGCTGCCGGACGGAAGCAGAGAGGCGTTTGAAGATAGGTGGTATTTTGAATCTTTTCCCGGCAGGATGTACTACGGAATGACCGCAAAGCATGGATGGGAGTGGTTCAACGGCGTCAGAGACGAGGATCGCTTCAAGGAAGCTATACGCCGCGCGGAAGAGCTGCAGAGAAAATACTTAAGCCAAATGTGATGCGAAGTTTTCGAAAGGGGGCTGTCGCAAAAGCATTATAAGATGCGAGAGCGGCAGCTCTCTCATTCCTGTTTGCACAGGGATCGGCATTCAAAACAAAAAAAGCCTCTGTTGGAGGCAATATTAAGGACGACAAAAGAGCGG
>CALYAD010000076.1 GCA_944393415.1 uncultured Clostridia bacterium
TTTCGATATGCTTTTATTTGATCGGAAAAATCTGGAAAGACGTCCAAAGTAAGCGTAATTTGGACCGTTTCATCGCTTTTGTCAGCTCCCGGCAAGCATTTTGTTGCCCTTTGAGCGGTGGTGCAAAACGTCCGTTGCACGGTACAAAAACGTTTGTGAGTATTGCTATTATCCGTTCGCGTCGAGAGTCGATGATGCGGCACCCGGTGACTCCCACCGCGTTGCAGCCGAACCCCATGCACATAGTCAGAGCCTGTTTTCCGCACGCTCTGCAGCGACGGAAGGCGCTGTCGAGATTGAAAGCTATTCTCGGAAGATATCCGAAGTCCTCGAGCAGAGTAAAAAGCGGGAAAAAAATCGCCATCGGAGGCAGCATTACTGAGATTACCCAGGCGAGTACTCTGTAAACTCCGAGTATCAGAGCCCCGCACAGCCATTCAGGACATCCGGCGCCGATCATACCGTCGTACATTATATCCTGTAGTCTGAAAAGTATTCCGGAAAGCCATGCGGACGGATAATTGGCTCCCTCTATGGTGATCCAGAGTATCATGGCAAGCAGCAGCGCCATAAACGGGAACGCGGTAAATTTTCCGGTGAAAACGCGGTCAAGCTTTCTTGCGCGTCGGCTGTAAGCCGTTTCCGGGGTAACGCTCACACATTCTGACGCAATACTCTCTGCCGTATGTATAACGGATGAAAAGACGCTTTCACGTATTTTTTCGGCGGTAAAGCCTTTTTTCTCCAATCTGTTTTTTTCGGAGCTTATAAGCTCTGAGAGTTCTTTGCGGGTAATGGGGTCATAAGTTCCCTCAAGCACGCACGCGGTAACTGAGGCGTCGTTTTTAAGTATACTGAGCGCAATGTGCTTCGGAGGTGTGTCAAGTCCCGCTCTTTCCTTCAGTAATGAGGAAAGCTTTTCGCAGGCTACGCTGATATCTTTATCATATTTTACAGGAACGGGAGAAGGACATTCGTAATTAAACCCGATGAGAGTTTTCTTCAGCTCGTCAAGACCTTTTCCGCTTCTCGCCGACATACCTATTACAGGTACTCCGATCCGAGCGCTCAGTTTTTCGGTGTCCACCCGGATGCCTTTTTTTTCGGCCTCGTCGAGCAGATTAACGCAGATAACGGTTTTTGGGTGAATTTCACATATCTGCAGAGCAAGTATCAGGTTTCTTTCCAGACAAGTGGCGTCGCAAACAGCGACGGCTGTATCGGCGCTGCCGGAGGCGATAAAATCGCGGGCGATCCTTTCCTCTCCCGAATTTGACGAAAGCGAATAACAGCCCGGAAGATCTACCACGGTAAAGCTTTGCTCGTTATAGGAAAAGCTTCCCCAAGCGCAGCCCACTGTTTTGCCGGCCCAGTTTCCGGTATGCTGCTTCATTCCCGTAAGCGCGTTGAAGACCGTACTTTTCCCAACGTTCGGGTTACCGGCGAGCGCTACCGTTATCCCATTGCTAATGTTGTCGGCCATATCTTATAAATGTTCCTTTCTCCCGTCCCCGGGGCATAGCACGTTAACGGGAAACAATGTTTTTATTTATCGTCATACTGCTCGACGGTTATACCAAGCGCGCAATCCTTACGCAGCGCTATGCTTGCTCCGCGTATAAGATACGCTGTCGGGTCTCCCGACGGAGCGCGAAAAAGACATTTTACCTCAGTTCCCTTTATCAGTCCGAGCTCGCCCAGACGGTCTAACATTGCGGGAGAGGCTTCTACGTTTTTTACCGTGCAGACGGTGTTTTCCTTTATATTGCATAACCGGGTCATTTGAATTCATCCTTTATGTTTTTGACGCTTTCGGCGTCTTATTTTTATAATATGTGTGCGGTCGTTTATTTGTTACGGCCGGGCGATGTGTTTGAAATCCGAAGGTAGCTTTCAAAGATCCGGTCAGAACTTTTTGCTGATAAAAAGGTGTTTACAAAATATATTTGACAAAGGCATTTTTTTTTGATATAATAACTATGACTTCATGGTTATTTGCCGTTATGATTATATTTTTCGCGTGGGAGGATGAAGGATATGCCGGGTGAGCCTTTTGAAGGTCTTTATGGAAACGAACAGTTAAAGAGATACCTTATATCCGGCATCAGGGACTCAAAGCTTCCGCACGCGCTGATATTTGACGGAGCTAAAGGCTGCGGGAAAAAAACCGCTGCAATATATACCGCGGCGGCGCTTGAGCCGGAATTTTCGGATAAGATCAAGCGCATGATCTGTCCGGATGTTACACTGCATGCTCCTGAAGAAGGTAAAAGATCGATAGGTATTTCGCTTATCCGAGCCGTCAGAGAGGCTGCTTATATAACGCCCCAGGAGCTTATGGTCAGAATTTTTATTATATCAGAGGCTCAGACCATGACAGCCGAGGCACAGAACGCTTTGCTAAAGATACTTGAGGAGCCTCCGGCGGGAGTTTATTTCTTCCTGCTGTGCGAAAACGCTTCAGCGCTGCTGGCGACCGTACGTTCAAGAGCTCCGGTACTGAGAATGCAGATATTTGACGACGAGGAATTAAGTAAATACGTAATACTGCGTGACGAAAAGGCCAAAAAGCTTTCCGAAAGCGACCCGGAGGCATTCGGTGAGCTGATCAGAGCGTCCGAGGGGACGATAGGCAACGCGCTTGAACTGCTTTGCTCCTCGCGTGACAGTCGTAAGCTGCATGAAAAAACTTCAGAACTGATAGCTCTGCTGTCCGGGGCGGGAAAAGCGGAAATCGCCATGTTTTTTATCACGGGAAATTTTACAAGGGATGAGCTGGATGAGCTTATGCTTTTCCTTTCCATTGCCGTAAGGGACATGCTGACGGTGAAATACGGGATCAGCACCGAGATGTTGTTTTTTCCCCGCTGTGACGAGGCCGTCAATGCTTCCGCCGAATTTGCCCGTGAAACTCTTACGCAAATATATTCCTGTGCCGAAAAAATGCGCGGGAATCTGCTTGTCAATGTAAATCCGCAGCTGTTTTCGCTCAAATGCGCGGATATGCTGAGCGAGGCGGTAAAATAACCCCAAATGTCTCTTTAACTAATGAGAGAAGATTTTTTATAACTAAATTAAGATTTCCCCCGCCTCTTAGGCGGCGGGCGCCGCTTAATTTTTTCAGTGGGGTATACAACCTTCCACTGAATACGTTGAATGACGGGGCTAAGCCCCTTATTGAAAAATATCAGCCTGGAGAAAAGGCGCCTTTTCAGACTTCTGTCCGCATAAGGAGAAGCTCTGACAAGGGGAAAATTGGAGCAAGAAAGGAATTGTCATATAAATGGATAATGAATTTAACGGTTTCGATAGTGAGGATATAGAGCTTAACGATGATGATGATTATTCAGATAATGAGGATAAAACACCTGAGATAACGACGCAGGAAGCTTCGAACGAGAGGGTGGAGATAGTCGGAATAAGATTCAAGAAAAACGGGAAGACTTATTATTTCGCGCCGGGAGGCTTTGAGCTTAACATCGACGACAGGGTCATAGTCGATACTGCTCACGGGATGGAATATGGATACACGGCGGTGACCAACCGCGAGATAAACGCCTCCGAGGTAGTTAGTCCTTTAAGGAGCGTCGTAAGAATGGCGACGGACGAGGATACCGCGATACATGAGGAAAACCTTAAAAAAGAGATTGAGGCGTATAACAACTGTATCGCGCTTATCGACCGGCATGGTCTGCGTATGAAGCTGGTCGATGTTGAGTATGCCTTTGACAGGAGCAAGCTGCTGTTCTATTTCTCGGCTGACGGGAGAGTTGATTTCCGCGATCTTGTAAGGGATCTTGCCTCGATATTCCACACACGCATAGAAATGCGTCAGATAGGAATCAGGGACGAGGCGAAGCTCCTCGGCGGACTCGGAATATGCGGCAGACCCTTTTGCTGCTCCAGCTTTCTGAGCGATTTTGTTCAGGTGTCGGTAAAAATGGCGAAGGAGCAGAACCTTTCTTTGAATTCGGCCAAAATATCCGGCGCCTGCGGGAGGCTTATGTGCTGTCTCAGATATGAATATGATACATATCTTAAGGAGAAAGCCGTTACCCCGAAAGCCGGAAGCAGGGTCATGACTCCTGACGGTCCAGGAATAGTCGCCGAATCAAATCCACTGACAGGAATAGTAAAGGTAAAGCTTGATATGCTTCCGGAGGATGCGGAGAAAGCTGTTTTTGTACGTGACGATCTGGTCTATGAGGATCAGTATACGGGTCAAACGCTGACACGCACCCCGATCCCGGAAAGACCGCATATAAACGAGGAGGAAAAAACACTTTTCGGTCTTACGGAAAACGCACTGATATACGAAAAAGACACTTCGACTGACGATAGCGGGGAGGAACCCGCTTCCGAGAGAATAGACGAAGGCGAGTCAACCAAGAACGAGAAGGGAAACCGCCGTAAACCAAACAGAAGAACCGCGGCCCGCAGGTACACGGACCGTGATAACGGAAACGCGTCGGCTAACACCGAAAACACAAGGACTGCCGAAGAAAAAGATCAGTACCGTAAAAACCCGAAAGATGAGAGAAAGCCAAGGCGTCCGCTGGATAAAGGAACGAATAAAGTAAAGCCTGCCCGCAGAGATAAAAAAGCAGATAATTATGATGTATCATCGGAAAAGGCCGAACAGAGCATAGCGGAAAATGCGGAAAAGAAAAAAAACAGACGGCCGAATTTCCGTAATTTCAAGAAAAAACGGAGATATCCGGGAGGCGATGATGATCTGACAAAATAATCCGTATCCAGATTATTGTTCCTTTTTAAAAAATACACGAAAAGGACTTGAAAAAATAAATATTTTATGTTATAATCATAACGTATTAACATAAACGGAGGTATACCCAAAATGGCACATAAGATCGACGCTGAAAAATGTATCGGATGCGGAGCCTGCGCTTCCGAATGTCCGGTGGAATGCATTTCCGAGAAGGATGGCAAATTTGTTATCGATGAGGATACATGCATAGATTGCGGAGCCTGCGAGGGCGTTTGTCCCGTCGAGGCGCCCAAAGCTGAGTAATTCAATTACATGGCGGATTTTTGGTGCGTGCGCTGTTTAGGCCGCGCACCAAATTTTTTAAAATACTATATGGATATTATTGTGTCGTATAGAAAAAATTGACGTGGGCTGCCGCGGATGAATAAAATTCTGTGTAAGAAGTTTCGTGTAACGGTATTTTTATATCGGGGTGTTCATATGGGTAAAATATAAGGAATAAAGTTTAATGGAAATAAGAAATACCTTAATTGGGGATATATCTTTAAGAGAAAGCACGGAGTCGCTGTGTCTTGGGACTGACTCGCTGCTGCTTTCAGCGTATATACGGAAAAACAGCGGAGCAATGGCTATTGAGCTTGGGGCCGGAAGCGGTGTCGTTTCGCTTCTGGTCGCGAAAAGAAAGACTCTCGGGCATATAAAGGCGGTTGAAATACAAAAAGAGCTCTCACGTTTGTGCGCTCTGAACATAACGGAAAACGGACTTGGGGGTGCGATCGAAGCGCTTTGCGCGGATGCCCGTTCCCTCAGACCGGAGGATTTTCCGGGAATATCCGTCATATTTGCCAACCCTCCTTATATGGAGACGGGCAGAGGAAAGGAAAGCGTAAGTCTTTCAAGGAACGCGTCCCGGCACGAGGTGTTCGGAGGTATGGGAGAGTTTGCTGCCTGTGCCGGCAGAATACTCAAGACCGGCGGAAGATTTTATACCGTATACCGTCCGGACAGGCTGGTCACACTATTCCGATCGCTGAGTGAAAACCGGTTTTCTCCTAAGAGGATGACGTTTATTTCGCTTGATCCCGGGCACGCTCCGTCCTCGGTTCTGACCGAAGCGGTCAAGGACGGAAGCGAATCACTGTATATTACGCCGACGCTGTATTTAAAGAGCGCCGACGGATGCGACAGCGCGGATGCGGCCTATATATACGAAAACGGCGTTTTTCCGCCTGTTTTCTTTAATAAATAGGAGCGTCGCAAATAATAAACGGATAATACGCGCAAAACAATGTTCAGGATAGGAAAGGACGGTATTAATGAAAATAGTGCGATTTAACGCAGGCGATACGCTTGTAATGAGAAAGGAGCATCCGTGTGGGGGAAACAAATTCAGGGTGCTCAGAACCGGAAGTGACGTGCGTATAGTTTGCCTGACATGCGGACGCGATGTGACTGTAGAGCGTCTTAAGCTCGAAAAAAACATAAAAAATGTAATGCCGGCGGAAAACGCCGAGTAATGTTAAAAAAACAATAAAGAACGGCGTCTCGTTCGAAAATAACTTAGCGAAATATTTTACTGATGGCAAATATCTGTATTATTTTACGAAAAAGTTACGATAAAAGAAATTTTACTGTTTAAGGAGGTGGCTGGATGCCGGGAATTCTTGACAGACTGCGTAAAAGCCGGTATACCGGCGGTACGCTCGCTTTTATACTTCCGGCGGCTATACTGCTTGCCGCTTACTTTATTATCGGGCTGTCGCCTTTTGGAAATAAATCCATGCTTTCCCTCGATCTCGCAGCGCAGTATGTGCATTTCTATGCGGAGCTTAAGGACGCGGTTTTCGGCGACGGCAGCATCATATATTCCTGGAGCAGAACGCTCGGGGGCGAATTCCTCGGTATGGTCGCGTATTATCTCGCGAGTCCTTTTACTTTGATCATAATTATAATGCCGAAGACCTGGATAGGCTTCGCTGTGGCGTCCGTAATACTGATCAAAACCGGTATGTGCGGTCTGACAATGCACATATATCTTAGAAAAAGCAAGGGCATGGAGCAGTATGAGGCGCTGATCTTTTCCGTGCTTTACGCGCTCTGCGCTTACGTTGTGGTATACGGCTCGAATATAATGTGGCTCGACGGAGTGTTCATACTCCCGATGATAGCTCTCGGTATTGAAAAGCTGGTTTCATGCGGAAAATGTACTCTCTTTATTTTTTCACTTGCTTACGGGCTTTTTGCAAATTATTATATCGGCTACATGCTTTGCATTTTTTCGCTGATATATTTCTTCTGCGTACTGTTTTCAGCGGAATATGACGGAAATCTCGGTATCTTCGCTCTGAAAAGCATACTGCGCGCCGCGGTTTCGTCAGTATGCGCGGCGATGTGCGCGGCAGTAATGCTTCTGCCTGCGTATCGTTCTCTGACCTTTGGTAAATCCACCTTTTCAAATCCGGATTTTTCACTCAGACCTACCGCGGATTTCATTACCGAGCTTTCAAAGCTCTTTCCGGGGACATATGACTCGGTGGATTACGGCGGGACCGTATATGTATACTGCGGAATACTTGTTCTTATGTTGATGCCGCTTTATTTTACCCTGAAAAGCGTTTCGGTTCGTCAAAAGCTTGGCATGGGGGTGCTTTTGCTGTTTCTCGGAGCGTCGGTGTCATTTACTACGCTGGATGTCTTCTGGCATGGTTTCCAGTATCCCAACTGGCTTAACCACCGTTACAGTTTTATTATCAGCTTTCTGCTTGTGACTATGGCGGCGCAGGTATGGGCAAAGAGAGAGGAGATATCCTCAAAAAGCGTTTTTGTGGTTGCGGGATTTATAGGTCTGGTGCTTGTACAGATACAGGTTTCGGGACCGGAGGAGTTCGGATTATTCGAAAGTCTCGTTTTTTCCGCTGTCGTCACCGGGGTATATCTTGCGATAATCGGAGCGCTGAAAGATACCGGAAAAAAAAGTCTGCTTACCTCGCTTCTATGCGTTACGGTTTGTGCGGAGCTTCTGGTTTCCTCGGCGGTTTCCCTTTATAAATACGGCAATGACGTTGTGTACACAGCATCCGGAAGGATAGAAGGTAATATATCGAAATATTCGCCGTCGGCAGAGGCTATCAAAAAGCTCGATACCGGTCTTTTCCGTACCGAGCGATACGGTAACCGGCTTAACAACGATCCCTTTTCCCTGGGCTTTAACGGACTTACTTCCTCTACCTCTACGGTAAACTCGTCGGTTATAACTCTTCTGAATTCGCTCGGATATGTGTCATATTCCAATTTTACAAGGTATACCACAATAAATCCCGCGGCTGATTCGCTGCTTGGGGTAAAATATATAATATCGGATGAGCGTATAGATAATGCCGTGCATATAGAGGAGACAGGTCTTTCTCCCACAGAGGGAGTAACTGTATATAAAAATCCGTACGCTCTGCCGGTGGCTTTTATGTCGTCGCCGCAAATACTTGACGTTTCCGTAAGCGGGGAAAAATCTCCGTTTGAAACAATAAACAATATATATTCGGCGCTGGCGGGAAGAGATGTTGAGGTATTCAGGCCGGCTGTGCTTAAAAGCGTGGGCAGAAGCGGTACGGTGCCCAAGACCGAGGATGGGCTGACATATTATACAGACGCGTCTCCCGGAACCACAAAACAGCTGATTTTCCGGCTTTCCGTGGAGGAAGGACAGGAGCTTTACTCATATTTTCCGTCGCCCTACAAAGCCGAATTCGAGCTTTCTGTTAACGGCGAATCACTTGGCATGATAAACGGTACGGATACCTACGCCACACAGTATCTCGGGCGCGCTCAGGCCGGCGAGGTGGAAATTCAGCTTTCCTGGGACGAGGGAAGTATCAGCATGTACAATGGGGTAAATTATTTTTATATTCTCGATACTGCGCTGCTTGAGGAGGTTTGCGCGGAGCTTTCAACGGGGGGACTTGAGCTTTCCGAGCATTCGGAAACCGAGCTTTCCGGCTCTGTAAACGCGGAATACGACGGCGTGATGTTCACAACTATACCTTATGACAGTGACTGGCAGGTGTATATTGACGGCGAGCGTGCCGAAACCTTTTCAGTATGCTCCTCTTTGCTCGCGTTCAATGTTTCGGGGGGAGAGCATCAGATAACGATTAAATATGTTTCCGGCGTGTTTATATACGGAATGCTGATAAGCGTGGCGGGAATATTGCTTCTTTGCGCTTTCGCGGTCTATGAAAACGGAGGGGTTAAGGGCGTAAAAAACAAAATTCTATATGTAAGGAAGTATTTAAAAAGGACAGGCGGAGACGCCGGAGATGCCGGAGATGCCGGAGACGGTAAATAATAGCCTATTGACCCTTATGCTTTAATATTTTACGGAGACGACAAACGGACAAAGCTGTATGGAGAACGGTTTAAATGAGCGGAGCAAGAGAAAGAGATTCGATGTATGTAAAGGACAGTGAGTTAAAGAATAAAACGGAGCCAGGGACGCTTTATCTTGTCGCTACTCCTATAGGGAATCTGTCGGATATCTCCGAACGGGCGTTGAAAGTACTCAGAGAGGTGGATTTTGTAGCCGCGGAGGATACGCGCAATACCGGAAAGCTTCTCTCGTTTTTTGGAATATCCAAGCCGATGGTAAGCTATTATCAGCACAACCGCGCGGAAAGGGGAGAGGCTATATGCCGAAGGCTTGAAGCCGGTGAGGCATGCGCTCTGGTGACAGACGCCGGTACTCCGGCGATAAGCGATCCGGGAGAGGAACTTGTAAAGCAATGCGCGGATAGGAATATCAAAGTAACGTTTATACCGGGAGCCTGCGCGGCGATCGCGGGACTGGCTCTTTCCGGTCTTTTTACCGGCCGTTTTGCTTTTGAGGGGTTTATCAGCGGGGCGAAAAGCGAACGCAGAGCCCGGCTTTCAGAGCTGTCCGCGGAGGAAAGGACCTTGATTTTATATGAAGCTCCGCATCATCTTCGCGAGACTCTGAAGGATCTGTACTCCGCTTTCGGCGACAGAAAAATTGCGCTTTGCCGGGAGCTTACCAAGCTGAAT
The DNA here is from genome assembly GCA_944393415.1 of uncultured Clostridia bacterium. Lineage (GTDB taxonomy): Bacteria > Bacillota > Clostridia > Oscillospirales > CAG-272 > SIG673. The sequence continues at coordinate 9,785 of CALYAD010000076.1, forward strand.
GAGGAGATCATCCGAACTACTCTTGGTAAGGCTGTTGAGTATTACGGCGAAATTCAGCCGCGCGGCGAATACGTGATCGTTATAGAAGGAAGAAGGGAAGAGGATAGATTTTGGGCTTCGATGACGGTGGCGGAGCATGTTCGGTTTTACATGGATGGAGGAATGACAAAAAATGACGCCGTTAAAGCGGTCGCGCGCGACCGCGGCGTCAAAAAAAACGAAATATACATGATGGTTATTGAAAAATAACTTATTTAATATTTTTTCCGAAAGGGTCAGGCGGGAAGAAATAAAACACATACTTTTGTAAGAAAAGTTTTGGGAAGATCGTAAGAAACCCTTTTGCAAAAGGGTTTCTTACGCAATATATGGGGTGCTTCTTTCAAGAAGCACCCCATAAAGCTTTTTTACAAAAAACAAAACTGTTTACAAAATTCGCTTAATAAGTTCATAATTCTATGGTATAATCTGCCTTTGCAGGGTTAAAATAACATAATATCAAACAAGAAGGGTAAAAAAACATGGAATTCATCGATATTTTGAAATTGGACGCCCAGCATAGGATATTTCTGCCGGAGAAAGCGCTTGAAGCAATAGGAGCAGTGAAAGGAGAGTTTGTCGGAATAAAGTATAGACCCGGATATATCAGACTGACCAAAAGCGCAAAATGTAAATATATGATTCGTATAGACGAAGAGAGTCACATACGCGTGGAAAATAAGTATTTTATGTATATGTTTTTGGAGATACCGAAAGAAGTTGCGATATTTGTATATAAAGACAGTCTTATAATCGGGTAGTATGATGATCCGGAGAGAAATTTTTTGAAAGATTGCGTTTAATCGCGGAAAAAAATTTGCGAAACCCCTTGACAACAGGTAGGTTTTGCGGTATAATAAGCATATAAAGAAAAAAAGAGGCAGCCCATCGTACGCCAATACGACGGGACCTGCATAAAATGTGGAGTTAGCACACCTTACGCAACCGGATAACCGGCACCCCTTTTAGGAGATTATAACATATTTTCTTCAAAATTGCAAGGGCTATCCGAAAAAAAGTTTAAGGTTTTGTATTTCTGTGTCTGTACTTCACATTGGTACAGATTTTTTTATGCTTTAACTTAAGAAAACTTCTTGAAAGAAGTTTTCTTAACAACTTTCAAGAACTTTTCTGAAAAAGATATGTGGTTTGATTTGAGAAAGCGGCTTTGTCACATCGCCGTCTCCGACTTCTCCACACTTCGGTGTAGCGCCGGCGCGCTGCTCTGAGCTTTAAAAAAGCCGGAGGCGGAGATGTAACGCCCCGCCTTATGGAATCAGTCGTAAACACTTTAAGAGAAGTTTTTGGGAAGTTTAAGAAACCCTTTTTTCAAAAAGGGTTTCTTACGATTTTCCTAAAAGATCTCAGGCCTTAAGTCTTGCCTCGAGCGCCGCGAGCTCGTCATACATGGTCTGAGGAACTCTGTCTCCGATCTGCTTGTAGAACTCCTTTATATTCTCAACGTCCGCAAGCCAAGAGTCCTTATCGACAGTGAGAAGCTCTTTCATTGTGTCAAGGCTGATATCAAGGCCTTCGATGTTGATATCTTCAGCTTTCGGAAGATATCCGATAGGCGTGATGTCAGCGTCAACCTTGCCCTCGCAGCGGTCGAGTATCCAGAGAAGAACGCGCATGTTGTCGCCGAAGCCCGGCCATATGAAGTTACCCTCGTCGTCGGTGCGGAACCAGTTGACATGGAATATCTTCGGAGGATGGGGGATCTTTGTGCCCATGGCGAGCCAATGAGCGAAGTAATCACCCATATCGTATCCGACAAACGGTCTCATCGCCATAGGATCGCGGCGTACGACACCCACGGCTCCCGCGGCGGCGGCTGTAGTTTCCGAAGCCATTATGGAACCGACGAAAGCGCCGTTCTGCCAGCTTGTTGACTGATAAACCAGCGGAGCGGTCTTGGCGCGGCGTCCGCCGAAGATAATGGCGGTAACAGGAACGCCCTCAATATTGTCAAACTCGGGAGAGATGCAGGGGCAGTTCTTGGCCATAGCGGTAAAGCGTGAGTTGGGGTGAGCCGCGGAGGTGTTTACCTTATCCGCTTTGTTGTACTTGGTATAATCCCAGACCTCGCCCTTCCAGTTTATGCAGTGCTTCGGGGGATTATTGTCAAGACCTTCCCACCAAACGGTGTTGTTGTCCGTATTAAGACCGACATTGGTAAATATGGTATCCCTCTTTGTAGTGTGGAGAGCGTTGGGGTTGGAATGTTCGTTTGTACCCGGTGCGACTCCGAAGAAGCCGTTTTCGGGGTTTACCGCCCAGAGACGTCCGTCCTTGCCGACGCGAAGCCATGCGATATCGTCGCCGACAGTCCAGACCTTATAGCCCTTCTTTGAGTAGATTTCCGGAGGAATAAGCATTGCGAGGTTGGTTTTTCCGCATGCGGAAGGGAACGCGGCGGTTACGTATTTTATATCGCCGTTGGGGTATTCTATGCCGAGTATAAGCATATGCTCAGCCATCCAGCCTTCCTTACGGCCGAGGTAGGAGGCGATGCGAAGCGCAAAGCACTTCTTTCCGAGAAGCACGTTTCCGCCGTAGCCGGAGTTGACGCTCCATATGGTATTGTCCTCGGGGAAATGAACGATGTAACGGTTTTCCGCGTCGAGCTGAGCGCGCGCATGGAGACCTTTAACGAAATCTCCGTCCTCGCCGAGAGCGTCAACGACGTTTTTACCCACTCTGGTCATTATAAGCATGTTAAGTACGACATATATGGAATCAGTCAGCTCGATGCCTATCTTCGCAAATTCCGAGCCGACGACACCCATGGAGTAGGGAATAACATACATAGTCTTTCCTGCCATTGAGCCTTCAAAAAGCTTTGAAAGCTTAGCGTAGCATTCGACGGGATCCATCCAGTTGTTTATATTTCCGGTGTCCTCTTTCTTTTTGGTGCAGATGAAAGTTCTGTCCTCGACTCTCGCGACGTCGTTTATAGCTGTGCGGTGTAGGTAGCAGTTTGGAAGAAGCTCTTCGTTAAGCTTTATAAGCTCACCGGTGGAGCATGCCTCGGCTCTGAGCGCTTCAGCCTGTTCCTCGCTTCCGTCTATCCAGACGATATTGGACGGCTTTGTCATTTTTGCCATCTCGTCTATCCAGGCAAGAACTTTTTTGTTGTTTGTCATAGTGTTCCTCTCCTTTATATAGTTTAAATTATTTTCTCATATCCGGTAGTCCAATCCCTACCCATCATACATTATACCTCAAAATATCCGCAAATTCAAGGGCTTTTAAAAACTGTTGTTTTGATTTTACATATTATTCACACATAATGAAAATCTTCCTGTTTTCCAAAAACTGTTTATTTCATATCATCCGCCAAAGCGTTTGATATTCTGGCAAAATCGGCAAGAGAAAGCTTTTCCCCGCGTATATCCTCTCTGAAACCGCGGGAAACGAGCAGTTCCGCGAGCTCACATTTTGTTTTTTCGGGGAATTCGCCGGAAATCGCGTTGATAAAGGTTTTGCGGCGCTGATTAAAGGAAGCGCGGATAATTTTCGTAAGAAGCGCTTCATCCTTAACGAAGATTTCTTCCTTCTCATCCGGGATAACGCTTACCACAGCGGAATCTACCCCGGGAACAGGGTAAAAACAGCTCTTGGGTACGTCGAACAGCTTTTTTACCTTGCCGTACCTGGCGCAGGCAAGCGTAATGGCTCCATACTCCGGGGTGCCGGCGGAAGCGCAGAGACGGTCGGCGACCTCCTTTTGCACCATCACAGTAATACTTTTGAATTTGACCCCGGATTCAAGTAAACGGAGCAGAACGGGGGTAGTGATATAATAGGGCAGATTGGCGCAGACGCAGATTTCGCCGTTTTCAAACTCTTTTTGACAGAGCTCGGCAATGTCGGTTTTCATGATATCGTCAAATATTACCTTGATATTTTTATATTCTCCGACCGTCGTCTCCAGCACCGGCATAAGGGAGCGGTCTATTTCAACCGCAGCCACCTTTTCGCATACCTTGCACAGCTCTGATGTGAGGGTACCGATACCCGGTCCGATCTCAAGCGCGTTTCTGCCGGCGGCGATCGCCGCTATCTGAGCGGGTATCCGGTCGGATATAATGAAGTTCTGTCCGAATTTTTTCTTGAAAGAAAAACCGAACTGATCGCATATCGCCTTTATAGTTGAAATATCTGTAAGCTTCATTTACATTTTCCGTTCCTTTCGGCTCATAAACCCTCGGTATTGCGCTGAAAATTTCAAAAACCTATTGACTTTTTCATGAGTTTATGATATAATAGTCGCATCGTATTTATTTTATACATTAAATTTGCTGGTGTAGCACAGTCGGTAGTGCAGCTGATTCGTAATCAGCAGGTCGTGTGTTCAAGTCACATCACCAGCTCCAGAAAAAAGCGCTTCTTTTTGAAGCGCTTTTTTCTATGTGTATCGTGCATTGTTTTCCCGCGTATATATCCGCGTCCGGCAATCAATGTCCGAGAATGCTCTGCTTTACGGGAGAGCTTCTTGCGGCAAGCTCGGGGTACCGGCGCTCCAAAGCGGCAAGCGAGATCTCGATATCCTCCAGCGCCTCCGCCTCGCTCGAAGCGCCTACGGTTATCATGTCGCAGTCACGTATCGCGCTCCAGTTGAAGGTAAGACCCACATAGGGCGTGGTGCGTCCCGCCGCCATAGGTTTTATTGTCATAACCGGCTTTTTTGCGTTATGTATGATCCGCGCGACCGATTCTATCTCGACCTGCATCAGAAAGCCCATGCAGTTGAATATCTGTATGTATGTCTCCACGTCGTAGCCGTTTGCGTCGCTGTAAGTCACACATTCGGGCATATGCGCGGAAAGCCCGGGAATGAGTCCGGCGTCTCTTATCATAGAAAGATAGTCGGGAAGCCGGGGAATGGCGCGCATGTTTTTGTTTACAAGCTGCTCAACGCTGGTATGGTGTATCAGGCAGAATGTCGAACCTATGCCGGCGCTGCGGCGTATGGTACTCTCGGCCTCTTTTCGCGCCTCGGCGCTGTCGTCAACGTTCATTGATGGGGTGTCAATGATAATGAGCTTTTTTCCGAGCTTATCCTCGGCATACCGAATAGCCTCAAGCGCGAGCGGCTGATCGCTTATCGGACCCATAACCGCGTCCACTCCGTTGTCAAGATACGCTCTGAATACCGGGAAAAAATCCTCCGGCTTCTGAAATCTTTCTTTTATGGCGGCGTCTGCCGCGGCGCCTGTATGGCTCCAGCCGAGCAGCCAGTTGGTTCCGATAAGCATTCGAGGCATCGAAACCCCTCCGACTGTGGTTCGCGGAAAATTATTGAGCATAAGCTGTATCCTCTTTTCAATCTCTTGATTTTCATGCTTGCGTATATTCCGTATACGTAACATAATTATATAATAAATAGTGTGAACAATTCAATAAATAATTGAGTATAAAACGTTTTTTGCTTATTTTTTTTAAGCCTATTGACTTTTTTATCATATATGATATAATCCATATATAAACTATATAGTTTGCGGAAAGGAAAACGAGATAATGGGTTACGGTTTTTTATTTCACGATGGCACGCTCGATATAATAAAGGAGGGGGAGACCGTGTTCGGCGGTCTCGGCGTCCGCGCTTATCCTGATATTCCGGATATGGAATATGAACTTAAGCTCACTTCAAATAATGAAAATGAGGCGGAATTTGAAAATAGGGAAAACGGAGTAAGAGCCTCACTCCGCATAGAACAAAAAGGAGATGTTTTCGCTCTTCGTATAAGCGCGGAGTATTTTCCCGAAGATCTGGGAGAAAGCAAAACAGGCCTTCATTTTTCTCCGGACTGCGCGCTGAGCGTGGATATTTCCAAAATAGACAAATCAAAAACATTCGCCGCGAACTATTTAAAATGCGAATTCTGGTGCAGAACTTTCATAACAGACGACCCGGCTAAGCTCCCCGACCGCATACAGGGGCTGCTTTGCTCACTTAACGGAGGTGGCTTGGCGTATGCCGCGGCCGTGTGTGATAAAATATTCCGCTCGGACATCAGAGGTAATTCTGACGGCGGAATATCGCTGTATATCCGTTCAAACGATCTCAGAAATCACGTAGACGATACCGTCGTTATGGTATACTCTCAAAGCGGAGATAACGAATGCTCAGGCTCCGGGGGAAAAGGAGGCGCAAAAGCTCTGATAGCGCATGTTACGGAGCGCGCCCTGCGTATAATGGGGAAAAAAGGACGGCTGAGAACAGAAAGACGTTACCCCGAAATACTCGAATACCTTGGATGGTGCAGCTGGGACGCCTTTCATATGGATGTTACTCACGACGATCTTTTGAGAAAAGCCGAGGAATTCAGAAATAAAGATATACCGGTGCGCTGGTTCATACTGGACGATATGTGGGGAGACGTTCCCGCCATTACAAGAAAAACTATGCATAACCGCGCTTTGAACAGCTTTGAAGCCGATCCGGTCCGCTTTCCAAAGGGGCTTAAGGCGTGTATAACAGAGCTGCGCGACAAATACGGGATACTTTCCGGTATATGGCATCCTACAACAGGGTACTGGAACGGTATTTTACCTGACGGAGAGATCGCGCGTGAGCATAAAGAGCTCTTGGTTTTGACCCAGAACAGAAAATTAGTGCATAGCCCGGAGCTTATTCCCGCCTTCAGGTACTATCAGCTTCAGCATTCCTTTTACCGTGACTGCGGAGCGGAGTTTGTAAAGGTTGACAATCAGGGCTTTATAAACGTTCACTATAGGTATTTATCATCTTTCGGTGAGGCGGCGCATAATCTGCATACCGCAATTGAGGCGTCGGTAGGGGTCAATTTTGACGGGGCAATGATAAACTGCATGTGTATGCCGTCCGAAAATTTCTGGAACCGTCCGGTCTCCTCCGTCTGCCGTTTCAGCGGGGATTTCCAGCCCGAGGACAGAAAATGGTTCGTACAGCACCTGCTTCAGTGCGCCTATAATTCGCTGTTTCAGGGCTGTGTATATTACGGAGACTGGGATATGTGGTGGTCTGACGACGCGCAGGCAAGCAAAAACGCGGTCTTGCGTGCGATGAGCGGCGGACCGGTATATGTTTCAGACGAGCTTGACCGATCGGTAAAAAATACAATCATGCCCATAATTTACTCCGACGGAAGGATAATACGCCTTGCCGAGCCGCCCGCTCCGTCGCCGGACTGTCTGATGGCTGACGCCGAAATCAGCGGGAAAATATTCAAGCTTGTCAATAGAGCGGGAGATTACGGAATACTCGCCGCATTCAATCTTGATAAAAACGAAAACCCGGTAAACGGAACCGTATCGCCCTCAGACTGCGGGCTTGAGGGGGAATACGTATGCTATGACTGGTTTGCCCGTAAGATCATTCCTGATACGAGCGCGCTTTGCCTTAAGAATTACGACGATTTCAGGCTTTATATTTTTCTTCCGGTAAATAACGGAAGGTCGTTTATCGGGCTGACCGATAAATATATGTCGCCCGCTACGCTCGAAAATATCGGAAACGGAAATTACCGTCTGCGGGAAAAAGGTAGGCTCGGAATTTACAGTCAAAACGGTTTAAGCCACATAAATGCGGACGGAGTCCGTATTCCGGTGGTAAAAAACGGAGAAGCTCTGTTTGAAGCGGAGATACGGAACAGCGGAGCGATAATTTCTTTTTAAAACGGAACACGGACGGAGTTTATATGTGCATTTAATTTTGCTCTTTTTCATCCTCCGGAGCATCAGCGGCTTCCGATAAATCGTTTTCGGTTTCCGGCTGCTTTTCCGTCTCGGGTTCGGACGTCTGATTCTCTGCGTCGTTATCGTTTCCTGTGAATACGGGGATAAACTGGCTTGCGAGCTTACCCTTGCCCCGCTGCTTTATGTAGAAAAATCCCACTATACTGAACACGACGGCTCCGATGAAGTTTACGAACAAATCCTTCATGGTATCTGTAAGACCGATATCTATATAGCCATTAACGACATATTCGCTGCCGTCCGCGGTTCGTATGATCGTTTCGGTTATATCCTCTAAGAAAATAGGGTTATTTCCTCCGGTGGGGTCGAGCTTGAAGCTCGCGAATGAATTCACGATAAAATCCTTCTGCATATCAACATCCAGCACCTTATCGGCGGCGAATTCAAAAAACTCCCAGAGCACCCCTATCGTCATTGAAAAGCAGAACGCCATTATTGCGAGAAAAACGGGGGAAAGCTTGAATTTGAAGCGCGGGCTGCGGTTGAAGATATCAACGAGACAGAACCCGAAGGCGGCGAACATAAACCCGTTTACCGTGTGAAGCATCGAGTCCCAGAAAGCGAATCTGACGTAAAAGCCCTCTATTTCTCCGAGTATCTCCGCGCAGAATATAAAAACAAACGCAAGCGTTTCGAGCACGGTAGGGAGCTGAACCCTGAAATTCTTTTCGATGAAAGGCGGGACAAGAAATAACAGAAGCGCCAAAAAACAGGTAAACACGCTTTCCCAGCGTCCCTCTATGATCGATCTGATCATAACAATAATAACTAACACCCTTAGGATCAAAAACACGATAAACGCTTTTTTATCGGTTTTGATCTGCTCAATAAGTGATGTATAAAAATGAAAAAGATGTTTTTTCTTAGTTTTATTTTTTTCGCCCATACCGGTATCTCTCCTTTCGGATACTATGCCTGACGAAATTAGAGCCTGTTCACACTAATATTGCGTCAATCAGCATAGAAAAGTAGATAAAGCCACAGAAGATCACGTCCAACTTATCGTAGCGCGTGAAAATCTTCCGAAAGCGTTTCAATCGTAAAAAATA